>CAYVKE010000004.1:17856-73878 GCA_964451935.1 uncultured Synergistaceae bacterium
GGCGGCGCGCTCGCGCTCGTCTGTCCGCCGCCGCCCGCCGGAATCCGGTTCGCGGCCTCCCGTCAGGCTTCATTCGATAACCTTGTGGTCGCAGGCCGGATCGTCGGCGGCATCACCCCGCACCACGACGTCGCCGGGGCGATGATCCTGCGCTTCTACGCGACGCTGAAGGCCTCGGGACTCTCGCCGAAGCGCGTCGTTCTCATCGCTCCGGACCACTACCGGGCGGGCCGGAGCGCCGTCACGGTCTGCGGCGCGGACTGGGAGACCGCCTCAGGGACGCTCCGGGCGGACGCGGACGCAGTCGGCGCGGTCGTCCGTTCCGGCGCGGCGACGCGCGACGACCGGATCTTCGCGCGCGAACACGGCGTGACGACGCACCTCCCGCTCATCCGGCAGACGTTTCCCGACGCGACCGTGGTTCCGATCGTCGTCCGGACGTCCGCGTCCGACATGCAGCTCCTCGTTCTCCGGAAGATCCTCCTGCCGTTTCTCCGCGACGGAGGGCTCGTCCTCCTGAGCATGGACCTCTCGCACGGCAAGCCGCCGCGACGGGCGGCGACCGAGGACGAACGAACGCTCCCGACGCTCCTGCGGGGGGACGGTTCCGCCCTGAAGGGGTGCGACATCGACAGTCCCCGCGGCGCGGCGCTCTTCCTCGCGATCGTCCGCGACCTCGGAAGCCTGCCGCGCGAGCGGAACGAGCGCGGCGTCGTCCTCGACCACACGGACTCGGGCGTCATCCGGAACAGGCCGGAAGAATCCTGCACGAGCTACGCGACAATGCTGTTTTCGCGGTGAAAGCGCGCTACCGCGATGTCATCCCTCGCGCGACGGCCGTCTCGATGCGCGCGCGGAGCGTGCAGTCGAGCGCGCCCCGGTCGTCGATCCGGACGACTGCGTTCGTGACGCCCCTCGTATTCAGTATCTCGCGGGCGGTTGCGCGCATGCGGCCGCCGAACTGCCGTTCGACCGGGCTCGTGACGGAGATTTCGATCCCGTCGGCATTCGGCCCTACCGTCACCATCGCGTCGCTCGATTCGAGCGACCCCGCGCTTGCGGTTTTCTCGATTATCATGTGAATCCGACTCCTTTCGTGCGAATGCCTGATCGCGGACGGCGGGGCGTCAGTGACGCCCGGTCCCGAGTGTGATCCGTTTCCAGAGCGCCGCGCTTTCCGGGTCGCTCTCTTTCCTTCGTTCGATCGCGGCGAGCGCATCGTAGGTCGTCGCGGGGAGCAGCGCCTTTGCGTCCGAAAGCCGCCCTTCGCGGATGAGCGCCCGCACGCGCGACGCCGATACGGCCTCTCCGTCGCGTTCGACCCTCGGGATCTCCGTGACCCGGACGCCCCGGGGCGGTAGAACGCGCTTCAGCGCCTCGTTGTACGTCTTCGTGACGGGGCAGTAGGGTTCGGTCCCGACGAAACGCTCCGTGACGCGAAGCACGGGGGCGATCCGCTCGGCGAAGAGCGTCGCGTCGAGCGTCGCGTGGACCTGCGCGACGGCGTCGTCGCGCGTGAAGTACGACGGAAAGGTCCGCGACGAGATGACGTACGCGCCCCCGCGGAGGACGGTCACGTTCGCGAGGTCCGCCGTTCCGTCCCGTACGAGCGAAAACCGCAGGTCGAACGGGAAGACCGAGCGGTCCTCTTCGACGACGAGAACGTAGAGGTGCGGCGCGCGCGCGGCGGCCGTTTCGAGCAGATACCTGTGGCCGAGCGTGAACGGGTTCGCGTTGACGACCGCGGCCCCGGCGCCGCCCGGCCGTCCGGCCGCGACCTCCGACAGCGCGGAAAGGAACGGGGCGAGGCCGCCGCGCTCCCTCCCCGCGACGGACCACTCCAGGAGCGCGGCGTTGCCGGTCCGGACGACGAGGTCGAACGAGAGCGCCTCGAAGACGGGCGCCGTCTCCGGTTTCGTGAAGACGTACAGCTCTGTCTTCCCCTGCCGCAGCGCCTCCTTCACGAGCGCGGACACGACCCGCGAGGCGACGCCTTCGTCGCGGCATTCGGGGAGCGCGCCGATGCCCTGAAGCGTCGCGCCGGCCAGGGCCCCCGTTCCGATGAGCCGGTCCGAAGCGTCGAAGATCCCAAGGATCCGGTCATCGTCGCCCGTCGCCGGAACGGCGAGGCCGAGGCGCGCGAGAAGGTCGCGCCGCTCCTGCCCCTCGGGCCCGTCTCCGGCGATCCATCGTTCCGTGAGGGCGTCGAACATCGCGGCCGCCTCAGCGCTTCTCCGACGCCGCGAGGTTCAGCAGTCCGCCCGCGAGCAGGATGGCGCGCTCCCGTTCGGAGAGCGGACAGAGCAGGCGCAAGCTCCGGCCGTCCGCTTCGGCTTCGATGACGCCGCATTCGAGCGCCTTCCGGACGCCGCGCAGGGCGACGCGCCGAGCGCCCTGCGGCGCGAAGATCGCGTGCTGCGATGCGTCGTCGAACCGGAGCGGCAGGATGCCGAAGTTGATCAGGTTCTGCCGGTGGATCCGCGCGAAGGACGTCGCGATGACGGCCCGGACGCCGAGATAGCGCGGCGCGAGCGCGGCGTGCTCGCGGCTCGACCCCTGGCCGTAGTTGCCTCCGGCGACGATGACCCCTGCGCCCGATTCGCGCGCCCGCGCGGGGAAGGTCGGGTCGACGAGTTCGAAGCAGTGTTTCGAGATCTCCGGGATGTTCGACCGCAGCGGCAGGATCTTCGCCCCCGCGGGCATGATGTGGTCGGTCGTGATGTCGTCGCCGAGCACGAGAAGGACATCCGCTTCGATATCGTCGTCGAGGGGAGGGAAGACCGGCAGCGGGGCGATGTTCGGTCCCCTCGATATCTCCACGGAGGCGCCGTCTTCGGGCGGCGGGACGATCATCCGGTCGTCCGAGGGGAGCGTCTCCGGCCACGCGGGTTTCGGGTACGCCCCGAGCGTCCGCGGATCGGTGATGCAGCCCCGAAGAGCCGACGCCGCGGCGGTTTCGGCGCTCGCGAGGTAGACGCGCGCGTCCTTCGTCCCTGTGCGCCCCTCGAAGTTCCGGTTCGACGTGCGCAGGCTCGCGCCGCCCGACCGCGGGGCCTGCCCGATGCCGACGCACGGGCCGCAGGCGCTCTCGAGGATCCGCGCGCCCGACTCGGCGAGATCGGCGAGTTCTCCGCCGCGCGAGAGCTGAACGACCGTCGAGCGCGAGCCCGGCGCGATGCAGAGCGATATGTCCGGCGGGACGACATGTCCCCTGAGGATCGCTGCGACGCGCGACATGTCGAGGTACGATCCGTTCGTGCAGCTGCCGATGAACACCTGGTCGAGCGGCGTCCCCGCGACCTCCCGGACCGGGACGACCGAGTCCGGGCTGTGGGGCAGCGCGATGAGCGGCTCCAGCGCGGAGAGATCGATGTCGACGGTCTCGTCGTAGGTCGCGTCCGGATCCGCCGCGAGCGGAACGAAGTCTCGCTCCCTGCGGTGCATCTTCAGGAATTCGCGGGTCCGCTCGTCGCTCGGGAAGACGGACGACGTCGCGCCGAGTTCGGCCCCCATGTTCGTAATGGTCCCGCGCTCGTAGACCGAGAGCGTCGCGACGCCGGGCCCCGCGTATTCGAAAATCTTTCCGACGCCGCCGCTCGTCGAGAGTCGGCGCAGAAGTTCGAGAACGATGTCCTTCGCGGAGCACCAGGGCGGAAGCGCCCCTGTCAGCAGCACCCGGACGATCCGGGGCATGCCGACGACGAACGGATGTCCGCCCATGGCCATCGCGACGTCGAGGCCGCCCGCGCCGATCGCGAGCATTCCGAGCCCGCCGCACGTCGGCGTGTGGCTGTCCGAGCCGAGGAGCGTCTTTCCTGGAATCGCGAAGCGCTCCAGGTGCACGAAGTGGCAGATTCCATTCCCCGCCCGCGAGAGATACGCGCCGAACTTCGCGGCGGTCGTCGCGAGAAAGGCGTGATCGTCCGCGTTCTCGTATCCCGTCTGGAGCGTGTTGTGGTCGATGTAGCTCACGGAGCGCTCCGTCCGGACCCTCGGAACGCCCATCGCCTCGAACTCCAGGAAGGCCATTGTCCCGGTCGCGTCCTGGGTCAGCGTCTGATCGATGCGCAGCGCAATCTCCGCGCCCGGTTCGCAGGGCGTCCCCGGCGCGCAGTGCGAGCGGATCAGCTTCTGTGCGCAATTTTCTCCCACGGATGTCCCTTCTCTCCCTTTACAGAATAGTATGGCAGGGATTAGTATATCGCAGGAAGTTCATTTTGGATCATGGATCCAGGATCCAGTTACGCATTTTCGGGGAGGTGCGACGCCCATTACGCCGTTTTCCGAAGACATACCCGTCATGAAGTCCTACCGGGAGGTGATCTACGACTACCTCCGCAAGGCGATCATCAAGGGAGAGCTGCCGTCGGGGACGCAGATCACGGATTCCGAACTCGCCGAGCGTTTCGGCGTGAGCCGGATGCCCGTGCGCGAAGCGCTCCGGAAGCTCGAGGCGGAGGGGCTCATCGAACGCAAACCCGGCAAGGGGACCGTCGTGACCGGGATCACGCGCGAGGAGATCGCGCATATCTTCGCGATCCGGAAGGCGATCGAAGGGCTTGCGGTCCGGTACGCCGCGCGGAAGATCTCCGCGGACGAACTCGGCGCGTTGCGCGACGTGGTCCGCGAGGCCGCCGACGTCCGGGCGAAGGTTCCCGGGGATGCGCTCGCCGAGGAGCTGATCCCGCTCGCGGCCCGGTTCAACCGGATTCTCATCGACGCGTGCCGCGTCCCGCGCCTGATCGCCCTGATATGGACGCACCGGGATTACCTGCAGCAGTTCAGCGTGGTGCGCGTCATCATTTCGGCGCGCCTCTGGAAGAGCTTCGAGACGCGCGAACGGCTCCTCGGGCTTCTCGAAGCGAGGGACGAGGATGCTTCGTGCGCCCTGTGGCAGGAGCACCTCGACGCGTCGTTCCGGTCGTTTTTCGACGCCATCGACATGGAACCCGGACAGGATTACGTCTGATGCTCACAGCGACGTGGAGGGGAAACGCGTTTTTCGAGGTCGCGGCGGGGGATGTGCGTCTTGCCGTTGACCCGTGGATCCGGGGAAACCCGGGGTGTTCGCTCCGGATGGACGAATTCCGGCCCGGGCGTCTGACGCACATCTTCGTCACGCACGGCCACCCCGGACACTGGGGGCGCGGCGATTCGGCCGACATCGCCGCTTCGTGCGGCGTTCCGCTTTTCGCGCCGCGTCCGCTTGCGGAGCACATACGGACAACGCGGGGCGCCGGCGCCGATGTTCGCGGGGTCGAGGACGGTTGGACGCTTTCGGGCGAAGGCATCTCCGCGGAATTCCGCGTCTGCCCGCATCCGGAATCGCCGGTCCTTTCGCCCGAAGACGCGGCCGTTCCGTCGGAGCCGAACGGCCTGTACCGCTTCACGCTGTTCGGAAAGACCGTCATTCACGTCGGAGACGGTCTGCCCGATCCCGTATTCGACGACATGCGAAAGAAAGGACCGCGCGCGGACCTCGCCTGTCTTCCGCTCTGGGGGGCGGGGATGGCCGCCGGGATGGAGGACGCGATCGCGCGTTTGCTCCGGATCGTCGAGGCCCTGCGTCCGGCGCGGGTGGCCTGCCATAACCGCTTCGATCCCGGGTTTCGCGCGTGGAACGCCTTGCGCGACCGGTTCTCCCGGGAGTTTCCGGCCGTCGAACTGCTTCCGCAGCGGCTCGACGAAGGCGTTGTGATTTCATAAGGCGATCCGACGCCCGGGGAGGGCGTCTATACGAAAGGGAGGGGTGCAGGAATGAGAAAGGCTCTTGGAATCGGCGTTCTTCTGATGGTGGCTCTGTGCGGCGCGACGCTCGCGCAGGCGGCGTGGGCTCCGGTGAGGCCCGTGGAGATCGTGGCTCCCGCGGGGCCCGGCGGCGGATGGGACCTTCTGGCCCGGACGATGCAGAAAGTCCTGACCGAAGAGAAGATCCTGAGCGTGCCCGTGCTCGTCACGAACAAACCCGGCGGCGGCGGCGCGACCGGATGGACGTACCTCAAGGGCAAGAAGGGACAGGGCGAGTTTCTGTCGGTGACCTCCGCGCTCATCCTACAGAACAACCTTCTCGGAAAGAGCGATCTGACGTTCAAGGACTTCACGAACGTCGCGAACCTTCAGACCGAATGGGAAGTCGTCGCGGTCGCCGGCGACGCTCCCTGGAAGACGGGCAAAGAATTCTTCGAGGCGCTGAAGAAGGATCCGTCGACGATGCCGATCGGCGTCGGCCCGGCGCTGGGAAATAACGATCATGTCCAGTTCCTGATGCTCGCGAAGGCCTATGGCGTGGATCCGACGAAGATCAAGTTCGTCGTCTACCCGAACACGGCGGCCGAGCAGATTCCCGCCGTAATGGGGGGACATATCAAGGCGATCACGATCAGCATGGCGGAAACGCTGGAGCAGCACAAGGCCGGAAAGATCCGGCTCATCGGCATCAGCTCGCCCGAACGACATCCGCTGCTTCCCGATGTCGCCACCTGGAAGGAACAGGGGATCGACCACGTGTTCCCGCACTGGCGGGGTCTGATCGCGGCGCCCGGCATCACGGACGACATGAAGGCGTTCTGGAGCGATGCGATCGCGAAGATGGTTGCGAGCAAGACGTGGAAGGAATCGCTCGCGAAGCTCGGCTGGGATCCGTACTACCTCAACGCCGCAGATGACGAAGCGTTCCTGACCAAAACGAACGAGAATTCGAAGGAACTCTTCAAGGCGGTCGGCCTCGTGAAATAACAACGGGAGCGGCGAGGGGCGTCTCTTCACGGAGAACGCTTCCCGCCGCTTTTTCTTCTCTTTGTGGTTGTGCGGATTCACGCACCCGAAACACATGATCGCTTCCCGCCGCTTTCGGGGGAAGACCGAAGGAGGGTTCTCATGACCAAGAATACGGCTGCCGGTTTTTTTGCACTCGTTCTCGGGGCGGCGTATCTCATTGCATCGTTCCGGCTCCCTGAAGTCACGGCCGGGGATGAAATCGGGCCGAAGCTCTTCCCGATCATCATCGGCGTAATTGTCATGTTGTCCGGCGGAGCGCTGGCATTGTCGGAACGCCGAACGCAACAAAAAAGCCCGGAGGGGAAGAAGGACCTCTTCTCCTTCCGCTTCGTCGAAGAACGGGATGTCTGGGTCCGGATCCTGCTGACCATGATCTGCGGCATCGTCTATGGTTTGGTTCTCGACTGGCTCGGATACGTCATCGCGACGATCTTCTTCATGTTTTTCGTGGCGTCGTTCATCAACGTCCGGCGTCATCTGGAAAATGCGATCATCGCGGTCTCCTTTTCAATCGTGAGTTTCGGCGCCTTCGCGGTGCTTTTGAAACTGAGTCTGCCCCGGGGATTGCTGGGTTTTCTGCCCTTCTAGGACAGACGTCCCGCACTTCCGGATAGAGGAGGGATTCGTTTTATGGATGCGATCTTTCAGAATCTGGCCATAGGTCTCCAGACGGCGATGTTGCCGATCAATATCCTCTGGGTCTTCATCGGCGGGCTTCTCGGCACCGTGATCGGCATGTTGCCGGGCCTCGGCCCCGCCACCGGCGTGGCCATCCTGATCCCCATCACGTACGGCATGAACCCCGCAACGGCGCTCATTACGATGTGCGCCGTGTACTACGGCGCGATGTTCGGCGGGTCGCGCGCCTCGATCATGATCAATACGCCGGGCGATTCGTCGGCGATCGTTTCCTGTTTCGACGGCTATCCGATGACGAAGAACGGACAGGCCGGACCGGCGCTCGCGATCTCCGCGATCGCGTCGTTCATCGGCGGGACCCTCGGGATGCTCTTCATGATTTTTCTCACGCAGCCCGTCGCGTCCGTCGCGCTCAAGTTCGGGCCCGCCGAAATGTTCTCGCTGATGATCTTCGCGCTCACGGCGACGGTGACGCTCTCGGAAGGAAGCCTGCTCAAGGGCTTCATCTCGATGGGCATCGGCTTCATGCTTGCGACGATCGGCATCGACGGCCAGTCGGGCGTGATCCGCTACACGTTCGGCGTCGAGGACCTTCAGGACGGGATCGATTTCCTCGTGGTCATGATCGGGCTGTACGCGGTCGCCGAGGTCTTCAAGAACTACCGGGACATCAACACCGAGTACAAGGTGGACGCCAGGACCATAGGAAAGGTCTGGGTGAGCTGGGCGGACTTCAAGAAGTGTCTCATGCCCATGCTCCGGAGTTCGCCTCTCGGCTTCGTCGTCGGCGTCCTTCCGGGAATGGGCGGCACGATCGCCACGTTCATGTCCTATGCGATGGAGAAGTCGCTCAGCAAACACCCCGAGAAGTTCGGCAAGGGCGCCATCGAAGGGCTCGCCGCGCCGGAGGCCGCGAATAACGCCTGTTCCTGCGGCGCGATGGTGCCGCTGCTCACGCTCGGCATTCCCGGTTCGGGGACCACGGCCGTCATGCTCGGCGCGCTCATGATGCTCGGCGTCCGCCCGGGCCCGATTCTCTTCCAGCAGCACCCGGAAATCGCCTGGGGCGTCATCGCGTCGATGATCGCGGGAAACATCATTCTGCTCATCATCAACCTCCCGCTCGCCATCCCTCTGGTGCAGCTGCTCCGGATCCCGCAGCGCATCATGCTTCCGCTGATCCTGGGCATGGGCTATATGGGAACGTATTTTCTGAACTACAGCTCCTTCGATTTCATCCTGGTTTCGCTGTTCGCGCTCGGCGGCTATCTGCTGATGAAGCTCGACATCCCACTGCCGCCGCTGGTGCTTGCGCTCATTTTGGGCGGAATGACAGAACAGGCCTTCCGGAACGCCATGGTTATCGCCAATAGCAATCTTCTGTTCTTCCTGGAAAAACCGATTTCGCTCACGCTTCTGGTGCTGGCCTGTCTCTCGATCGTCTATTCCCTGAAGAAGCGTCGGAAGATCACCGAAATCCATCCGTAAGGGGGAATGTGCGTGAAATCGTCGAAGCCGCTGCGGTCCCTCCTGTATGTTCCGGGAAACTCTCCGTCCATGGTGCAGCACTGCATGGTTCTTGGGGCGGACGCGGTCATCCTGGATCTCGAGGACGCCGTGGCGCTTTCGGAAAAGGACGCGGCGCGCCACCTCGTCCGGCATGCGCTCGAGACGCTGGATTTCATGGGGACGACCGTGTTCGTTCGCGTGAACGGCGCGGATACGCCCTTTTTCGAGGAGGACCTCCGTGCGATCGTTCCAGCCCGCCCGGACGGCATCCGATTGCCGAAAACCGACGGCGCGGAGGACGTCCTCCGCGCCGATGCGCTGATGCGGCTCATCGAGCGCGAGGCCGGGCTGCCGGAGGGAAGCGTGGTCATCCAGGCCATGGTGGAGACGGCCCGCTCGCTGCTTCATGCGTACGACGTCGCCTCCGCGAGCCCGCGCGTTTCGGGAATCTCTATCGGAGGGCAGGATTTTGCGGCCGATCTCGGCATCCGGCGGACGCGGGACGGCGGGGAGCTGCTCTACGCGCGCGCCGCGATCGTGGCCGCGGCGAAGGCCGCCGGCGTCGATGCGTTCGACACGGTCTTCACGGACGTGAACGATTGCGACGGACTCTTCGCCGACGCGGCCGCGGCAACAAACATGGGCTTCAGCGGCAAGGCCGCGATCCACCCGTCGCAGGTCGCCGTGATTCACCGGGCGTTCCGTCCGGAAAAAAAAGAGGTCCGAAAGGCCTCGCGCGTCGTCCGGGCGTCGCGCGAGGCCGAAGAGCGGGGCGTCGGCGTCATATCGATCGACGGCCGAATGGTGGACGCCCCGGTCGTCGCGCAGGCGCTCCGGACGATCGAGCTTGCGCGCATCGCGGGAATGGAGGTTCCGACAGAATGAGCGGGACGAAAAACGGCATCGGACGGATCATCCCGGATGAACTGCTTGCAGGGGCGCACGGCCGGCTCGTTCCGTACGGTCTGAAAGCTCCCGCAGCGGAACGGCGCGTCGCGCGGGAAGCGGGGCGCGGGCGGAAGGTCGTCCGCGACATCAAAGAGGCTGTCCGCCGCAGCGGCCTTCGGGACGGGATGACGATATCGTTCCATCACCACTTCCGGAACGGCGACTTCGTTCTGCCGATGGTCCTTCAGGCGATCGACGAGATGGGAATCCGCGACATCACGCTCGCGCCGAGTTCCCTGACGGACGCGCACGAGTGCGTCGCGGACCTCGCCGAGCGCGGCGTCGTCACGACGATCCACACGTCGGGCGTCCGGGGCCGCGTGGGGCAGGCCATCTCGTCGGGCCGCATCCGAAACCCGGTCGTGATCCACAGTCACGGCGGCAGGGCGCGCGCGCTGGCCGAAGGGTCGATTCAGGTGGATGTCGCGTTCATCGCGGCTCCCGCGTGCGACGCGTCGGGAAATCTGACGGGCGCGATCGGGCCGTCCGCGTGCGGCTCGCTCGGCTACGCGATGGTCGACGCGCGCTACGCGAAACACGTCGTCGCCGTCACGGACACGCTTCTCGACGGGCCGCTCCCGGGGCGCGTCTCGATCCCGCAGTACCTCGTGGACCAGGTCGCGGTCGTTCCGTCGATCGGCGACCCCTCGAAGATCGCGACGGGCGCGACGCGCATCACGCGCGACCCCTTGAGCCTTGTCATCGCGGAGAACGCCTTCCGCGCGATCCGCGCGTCGGGGCTCATCGCGCAGGGTTGCTCCTTCCAGGTCGGAGGCGGCGGCGCGAGCCTCGCGGCAGCCCGCTACGTCCGCGAATACATGCTCGAAAAGAAAATCCGCGGATCGTTCGGCCTTGGCGGCGTCACGGCGTCGATGGCGCAGATGCTTTCGGACGATCTCTTCGAAGTGCTCTACGATGTCCAGAGCTTCGACTCCGCCGTCACGGAGTCCATCGCGACGAACCCGCGCCATGTGGAGATCGACGCCGCGTGGTACGCGGACCCTTCGGCGTCCGGGTGCCTCGTCGACGACCTCGACGTCGTCGTCCTCGCGGCGCTCGACGTGGACGTGGACTTCAACGTCGACGTGCTCTCCGGTCACGACGGCGTCCTGCGCGGGGCTTCCGGCGGGCACTGCGACACTGCCGCAGGGGCGAAGCTCTCCGTCGTCGTCGTCCCGTCGTTCCGCGAAGGGGTTCCGTCGATCCGCGACGCGGTGCAGACGGTCGTGACGCCGGGCGAAACGGTGGACGTCATCGTCACGGAGCGCGGAACGTGCGTGAACCCCCGGCGCCCGGACCTCGCGGACGCTTTCAGGGCGGCGGGGCTGCGCGTGATGGACATCCGGGAACTCAAGGAGCGCGTCGAACGCATCACGGGCGTCCCGAGGCCGATCGCGCTCGACCGCGACCATCCCGTAGGCGTCGTCGAATACCGCGACGGCTCCGTCATCGATACGCTGTATCGTGTGGTATCCTCTTGAGATATCGTATCGAAAGGCGGATGTTCGTTTGACCGTGGTTTCCTTTCTGTTGCAGGGATGTGACCTGATTTTCGTCGTCTGTGTCGGCTGGGCCGGGGGAGCGCTATTCAAAAGAGCGCGCATCCCGGCCGCGGCGTTGCTGGGCGCCCTCGTGATCTCGGCTCTCTGGGCGATGACGGGAACACAGCCCGCGTATCCGTCCGGGACGCTCTCGTTTCTGAGCAACGTCGCGATCGGGCTGTTTCTCGGGGTGCGGCTGAACCGCGAATCGTGCAGGCTCCTGCGGAATCTTCCCGGCCCCGCGATTCTCGTTTCGGGGTGGATGCTCGGCCTGTCGCTCGCTATGGGGTATCTGATGTCGACCTTCACATCGCTGCCGTTTCCGACGGCGATGCTCGGCTCGACGGCCGGGGGGATCACCGAGATGGCGCTCCTGTCGCTCTCGATGGGCGCCGACGTCGCGAGCGTCACGCTCCTTCAGGTCTTCCGCCTCCTTGCCGCCGTGCTGTCGACGCCCGTATTGTGCCGCATGTGGATGCGCAACCACCCGTCGCCCGTCTGCTGCGTCGCGGAGGAAGGGGACGACCCAGTCGAAGCCGTGGGCGCGCCCGTTCCGTCGAATGCGCGCTTGTGGACGAACGTGCTGTGCGTCGCGGCCGCCGTGTTCGGCGGCGCGGCCGGAAAGTGGCTGTCGCTTCCCGCCGGAGCGCTGATCGGCGCGATGATCGGCTCCGGGGCCGTGACGATCCTCGTCGGGGAGACGAAGCTGCCCGTCGGGCTCATACGCGCCTTTGGACAGGTCGGCGTCGGTGTCATCATCGCGCATTCCATCACCAGGGAGGTTCTGCTCGGCTTCCTGTCGCTTCTCGGTCCGCTCGCGCTGCTGACCGGGGGCATGATCGGCGGATCGCTGCTGCTGGCCGTGCTGTTGCACCGGACTGCCGGATTCGCGCCGATGACCTGCATGCTCGCGTCGTCTCCGGGCGGCCTGTCGCAGATCGCGAGCATCGCCGACGAGTTCGGCGCCGATCCGGTCGTCGTGAGCCTGATCCAGACGGTCCGCCTGCTCAGCATCATCCTCGTCCTCCCGCCGCTGTTGCCGCTGCTCATGCGCTGAAGCGGGCGCCCTTGACGTCTCCGCGCCGAAAGGGTAGGATCGGGTTCGTTCCCGGAGTTCGGGGAACGAACCCTCTCGTATGTACAGGAGACCGCGCCGATGCGCCGAAGCTAGACCGGACACAAGCAGAATCCACCGCCCCCCTTTTTTCACGGCTCTCGCGTCAGAGAGCCGTCCGTTCTGCGTGTCCCCCCTTCCCGATCGTTCCGAAACGAAATCTCCCAACAATCTGTATCGCCGCGATCTTCGCGCAATCTTCCGTCCGTGCGGCGGGATCGTCGCGTCGTAGACGCATGTCGTTTCGGCGTTCCGGAGGGCGGGGCGCCCTGCCCGAGTCCCCGTGAAGGGGACTGACTGGAGGTTTCCGTGTCGCTTCTCTTTCACAACGTGACCTTTCGATATGACCTTTCGGGGCAACCGCTGTTTCGACAGTTCAACGCCGATTTTCACGCCGGGTGGAGCGGCGTCGTCGGCGCGAACGGCTCCGGCAAGACCACGCTGCTGCACCTGGCCGCGGGACTGCTCGAACCTTCGGAGGGACGCATCATCCGTCCCGCCCGGATCGCCCTGTGCGAACAGCGGACCGATGCGCCGCCCGACTCTTTTGAAGAGTTTCTGCGCTCGCAGGACCCCGAGGCGCTTCGTCTGCGCGCCTCCCTCGTGATCGGGAGGGATTGGAAAGACCGCTGGACGACGCTCAGCCACGGGGAGCGAAAGCGCGCGCAGATCGCCGCGGCGCTCCATCTCGCTCCGGACGTCCTGCTGCTCGACGAACCGACGAACCACGTCGATGCGGAGGTCCGCTCGCTGCTTCGGGACGCGCTCGCGCGTCACCTCGGCGTCGGAATCCTCGTGAGCCACGATCGGAGTCTGCTCGACGACCTGTGCGGCTGGTGCGTCTTTCTCGATCCGCCGCGGCATCTCGTCTTCCCGGGCGGATATACGCGCGCCTCGGAGCTGCGCGCCCTCGACGAGTCGCGCGCGGCGGAGGAGCGCCGGCGGCTTCAGAAAGACGTCCAGCGGATCGAGGCGGAGCAGCGGCGTCGCCGTGCGGAAGCGAGCGCTGCCGACCGGCGGCGATCCAAACGCGGACTCGCGCTGCACGACAGCGACGGCAGGGCGAAGATCGACGCAGCGCGCGTTTCGGGGGCCGATGGCCACGCCGGGCGCCTCGCGAGCCAGCTCGACGGGCGTCTTCGGCAGGCCGTGCAGGCGTTGCGGGAGGATCGCCCCGTCAAACGGTATGACATGGACTTCTGGTTGCCCGATTCGCGCTCGGACCGCAACTATCTTCTTCGAACAACGGGCGGATCGCTCCGGCTTGGGAGTATGAAAACGCTCATCTATCCTGACCTAGAAATCGGGCCGCGGGACCGCATCGCGTTGAGCGGACCGAACGGCGCAGGAAAGAGCACGCTCGTGAGGCGAATCCTCGAAAATGTGACGGTTCCGTTCGGACGGCTCCTCTATATGCCGCAGGAGGTCGATCTGAAGGAAACTGCGGAACTCGCTTCGAAAGTTGCGGCGCTCCCGGCGCATCTGAAGGGGCTGCTGATGACGGTGGTGAGCTGTCTCGGCTCCCGTCCCGAACAGATCATCGGCCACGACGAACCGAGTCCCGGAGAAATCAGAAAGCTCCTTCTCGCGTTCGGTGCGACGCAATCGCCGCACCTCATCGTCATGGACGAGCCGACGAACCACCTCGACCTGCCCGCCGTGGAGCTTCTCGAGAATGCGTTGTCGTCCTGTCCCTGCGCGCTTCTCCTCGTGAGCCACGACGAACGCTTTCTGGAACGCCTCGCGACGATCCGATGGCGGATCGAACCGGGGGAAAACGGCGGCCGCCTGGTCGTCGAACGCTGAACCTGAATCCCGGTCCGTTCTATCGGGGTCCGACGAAGAAGCGGCGAGGCGAAAGATTCGGTTTTTCAGCGTTCTCAGATTTTTTAGCTTGACGGACGGGGGCGCGTCCTTTACCCTTGTGGCATGCCAGATAAAGAACTGGAATGCCAAATGCAAGTCAGAAAAATATCGAATGTTGTGTACGCTATCCTGAAAGAGCGCATTCTGTCGCTTCATTATCAGCCGGGGACGCTGCTGACGGAACGCGCGCTCGCGGAGGATCTCGATGTTAGCCGGACGCCCGTTCGCGAGGCGATCCAGCGTCTCGCGCAGGAGGGGTGGCTCCGGATCAACGCGCGCCGCAACATCCAGGTCCGGGACGTCACGATCGCCGATTTCGGCGAGGTGTTCCAGGCCCGGAGGATGATCGAGCCCGCAGCGGTGGACCTCGCCTTTTCGACGGGAATCGCGGCGTCGCTCCCCTGGAAACTCGACGAGGCGATGGCGAACATGGGCGCGTCGCGCGGCGATCTGTATTCCTTCATTACGGCGGACCAGGCCTTTCACGCCGTTTTCTTCGACGCGCTGCACAATTCGCGACTGTCGCGGATGTGGAAGACCCTGAGCGAGGATATGGTCTGGCTCGGCATTCTGGCGATGGGGCACGACGAACGGCGGTACGCGATCGTCACGGAAGAACACGAGCGGATCGTCGAGTCCGTGCGGCGCAGGCTTCGGAGGGCGTCGCGCGAGGCGATGGTCGCGCATCTTGATGTGACCGAGCAGCGGCTGATGGCTCGGGTTGTCGATATGAAAATGGGCGGAGCGTGACGGCCGTCCTGAGGTCCCGCCCGGCGGTTCGGGCGGGAAGAGAGGAACGGAGCGTCGCCGGAAGGGGTTCCGGCGCGGCTCCGTTCGGGAGGAGGGACGTTTCACACGGAATGAAGATCGATTCTGTGGTATTGCGTTCAGGCGGAGACATGGAATGCGCGAGCCTGTCGTTCGACGCATGCGTCGCGGTGGGATACGCCGGAAGGGATCAGGCCGCGGTTCGGGCGCACATCGAGGAACTGCGTGCGATCGGCGTTCCCGTGCCGTCGATGATTCCGAGCATGTATTGGGTGGCGTCGGATCTCGTTTCCTGCACGAAGGAAATTTCGGTGGTCGGCGACAGGACGTCCGGTGAAATCGAGGTCTTCCTCGCGCGGGACGAGGTCGGGAATCTGTGCGTGACGGTCGCGTCGGACCATACGGACCGGCAGCTCGAAACGGTGTCCGTCGCGAAGGCGAAGCAGATCTGCCCCAAGGTGATCGGCCCGTGTTTTTGGAACGTTTCGGACATCCGGGAGCACTGGGACGCGCTCGAACTGACGTGCAGCGTCCGGCCCGTCGCGCAGCAGGGAACGAAGCAGGCGTGGATTCCGTACCAGCAGGGGGCCCTCGTGCGGCTCCTGCCGCCCGAGAAACTCTTCGAACTCGCCCAGGAGCGGACGGGGCAGGACGTCCCGACAGGATCGAGGCTTGCGCTCTTCTCGGGGACGCTCCCGGTCATCGGCGGCGACATCGTGTACGGAGAGGCGTTCTCGCTCGAACTCCGCGACCCGGTTCTCGGGCGTTGCATCCGACACGAGTATTCGGTCCGGATCCTTCCGGACAGGAACTAGGAAGGCCGGCCGCGCCACGGTGCGGCCTCGGCGGGCGGAAGCACCTTCCGGTATTCGCCGACAGGGCGCCGGAAGTTTACGATCTGTAGTCCAATCTGAGACAGGAGGGGTACGGAATGCGCTTCGGAAAGAAACTGGCGGTTGTAGCGGCGGCAGCGGCGATCGCATTGTCGGCGGTCCCGGCGATGGCGGTCGTGGAGATCAAGTTCGGTCACACGGGAAGTCTCGAACACCAGTACCAGATCGGTGCGGAACAGTTCAAGAAACTGGTCGAAGCGGAGTCCAAGGGAGAGATCAAGGTCAATATCTTCCCGCAGGCGCAGCTTGGCGGCGAACGCGATCTCGCGGAAGGCGTCCGGATGGGAACGATCGAAATCGCTTCGGTCGCGGCTGGAAACCTCGCCGGATTCGTGCCGGAATTGCAGCTGTTCGGCATTCCCTTCCTGTTCCCGACTGCCAAGCAAGTGTACGCGGTGCTTGACGGCGAAGTCGGCAAGGACATCGCGGCCATTATGGCCTCGAAGGGATTCGTGAGCCTTGCGTTCTGGGAGGTCGGCTTCCGGAACATGACGAACAACACCCGCCCCATCAAGACGCCCGAGGATATGAAGGGGCTGAAGATCCGCGTCCAGGAATCCAAGATCTGGATCCAGTTCATGAACCGTCTCGGCGCGGTCGCGACGCCGATCCCGTTCGGCGAACTCTACTCGGCGCTCCAGCAGAAGGTCGTAGACGGACAGGAAAACCCTGTTGCGACCATCTATTCCATGAAGTTCTACGAGGTCCAGAAATACCTCTCACTGACGGGACACACGTACGAACCTGCCCACGTGATCGCGAACCCGAAATGGTTCAACAGCCTCGACCCGAAACACCAGGCCATCATCCTGAAGGCGGCCGCCGACGCTGCGGTCTATCAGCGCAAGACGCTCGCCGACAAGGACAAGGAGCGGTTCGAGATCATCAAGAAGGCCGGCGTCGTGATCGAGGAGAACCCGGACAAGGCGGCGTTCGCGAAGGCGACGGAAGACCTGTACAAGGTTCTTGCGGATACGGTCCCGGAAAAACTCGTCCAGAAGATCAAGGATCAGGTCGCGGCAGTCAAGTAACGAATCTTTTTAGCGCTCCCGCCCTATGCGGGCGGGAGCGCGGGCGGCTCGAACGCCCGGAGGAGTGAATGATATGAAAAAACTGGAAACGGCGCTGTCGGTTCTCTCCGGCGCGTGTCTGGCTGTTATCTTCCTGGTGACCTTCGCCCAGGTCGTCCAGCGGTACGTGTTTCAGTTGTCGATGCCGTGGGCTACGGATGTCATCCGGATCTTCTTCGTCTATTCCGTCTTTTTCGGGATGGCGGTCGGCGTCATGAAAAAATCGCATCTGAACATCGACGTCTTTATCCACGCGCTGCCGGAGAAGGCTCGCGCGAAGCTCGAACTGCTCTCCAACGTGCTGGTGACGGTCTTTCTGGGTGCGGTCTTCTGGTACAGCTTCCGCTTCGTCTCCGCGAACGCCGACCAGTACACCCCCTATCTCATGTTCCCGATGAGCTACGTGTATGCGATCATTCCGATCTGCACGTCGGTGATGATCGTATTTCTCGCAGTCGACACGTTCCGGGCGCTCTTCCGGCGCCCGACGCAGGGACGGTGACGGCGCGTGCTCTGGATAATCGGCCTGTTCGGGATCTTCTTCATCGGAGTCCCGATCGCGTTCTCCCTGGGCTTCATTACGCTCCTCGGCCTGTCGGGCGGCTCCATTCCGATGCAGGTCATCGTGCAGCGAATGTTCACGGGCGTGGACAACTTCGCGCTGATCGCGATCCCGCTCTTCATCCTGGCGGGGAACCTCATGGCCGTCGGGGGGATTTCCAAACGCATCACGGCCTTCTCCGAATCCCTCGTCGGGCACTGGCCAGGCGGTCTCGGGATGGTCACCATCGTCGCATCCATGATCTTCGCGGCCGTCACCGGATCGGCCATCGCTGCGACGGCCGCGATCGGCGGGCTCCTCATCGGCGTCATGGTCTCCAAGGGATACTCCAGGGAGTACACGGCGTCGCTCGTCGCCTGCGCGGGATCCATCGGCCCGATCATACCGCCGAGCATTCCGCTCGTGGTCTACGGCGTCATGGTGAGCACGTCGATCGCGAAGCTCTTCATGGGCGGCATTGTCCCGGGCATCATCATGGGCATCTCGCTGATGATCGTGAATTATATCGTCAGCAAGAGGCGCGGCTACGTGGGGCGCGAGGTCCGCTCCACAAGGGCGGAACTCTGGGCCGGGCTCAAGGACGCCATTCTCGCGCTGCTCATGCCGTTCATCATCATCGGGGGCATCGTGTTCGGCATCTTCACGCCGACGGAATCGGCGGGCATCGCCGTGGCGTACTCCCTGCTGATCGGCGCGCTCGTGTATCGCGAACTCACCTGGAGGAATGTCGTCGACGCCTTTATCGACGCGGCCGTCATGAACGGAATCATCCTGACGGTGCTGATGACGGCGAGCCTCTTCATCTGGTTCATGACCGTGAAGATGATCCCGCAGCAGGTCACGCAGATCCTGCTCCAGATTGTGCATTCGCAGTGGTCGGCGCTGCTTCTGATGAACATCGTGCTGCTCGTCGCCGGGACGTTCATCGACACGATCAGCGCGATGACGATCTTCGTGCCGCTCTTCCTGCCGCTCGTCAACGCGTTCCACATCGACCTCGTGCACTTCGGCGTGGTCGTGGCCGTGAACCTCACGATCGGGATGTGCACGCCTCCCCTGGGCGTCTGCCTGTTCGTGTCGTGCGGCATCGCGAAGACGACGCTGCGCGAGATACTCTACGATCTCGGGATCATGCTGATCCCGCTGCTCGTGACGCTTGCGATCGTCACCTACCTGCCCTGGACGGTGACGTGGCTGCCGAACGTCCTGGGGTTGTAAGCGGAGACGCATCGTTCGAAATCCGCGAGCGCCTTCCAGTAGGCGTCTCCTGCCGTTCGCATGACGTCGTTGTGGCCCGCGCCGTCGACCCAGAGTCGCATCTTCGGGGACGGCGCGCGGTCGTACAATGACCGGCCGTGACGGAACGCGACGATTCCGTCGCGGCGCCCGTGGATGAACAGCAGCGGGCAGCGCACGGAGGCGATCTTTCGGATATTCTCGAACCGGTCGAACGGAAGGATCGGAAGGATGGTCGCCACCCGGAACGCGGAGATGAACGCGCTTTCGAGGATGAGTCCGCCGACGGGCTTCCGGATCGCCAGTTCGACGCTCGGCCCCGACCCGACGGACCGCCCGAACGCGATGATCCGTTCGGGCGGGATTCCGCATTCCCGGAGCAGATGATCGTACACGGTCAGGATGTTCTCGTACGCGGCCTCTTCCGAAGGGTTCCCTGTGCTTGCGCCGTATCCGCTGTAGTCGTAGGCGACGACGGAGAATCCGTGCGCGGCGAATGCGGACAGCGACGGTTCAATGTCGCCGAGATCCTCCGCGTTGCCGTGACTGAACAGGATCGTGAAGCGCGCGTCCGGATTCCGGAGCGAACGGATGGCGACGAACCCCCCGCCGGGCGCCGGGATCTTCCGGTATGGCGGCCCGTCCGAATAGGATGGCGGGCGCGGCTGGAAGATGACGGCGTCCGAAAGAAACCACGCGAACGCAAACAGCCCTGCGTATGCGGCCAGAGCGATGCGCCCGAAAGAGCGCATCGCTTCCGGCATGTGTTCCAACACGCGTTCCTCAGCTCCTCCCGGGGGCGTCGGATGCGATGTCCTTCGCAGCGCCGCAGTGCATGCAGTGAGGCAGCAGCGCGTGCCGGATCCCGTGGCACGAAGGACACTCCTCGAAGACCACGCTCCCGCACGCCGGACAGATGTACGGCTCCTCCTGCGGGCTCTTCGCACCGTCGCTCGGGACGACCGTCCGGTTGACGGTGCGCCGCGTCCAGAACAGGAAGCGGCGCGGGCCGATGCGGATGGGGTACTCGCAGACGGGGCAGAGGAATCGTTCGTACGACTCCCGGTATTGCCGGAGAACCAGCTGCGCCTTCGGGAACGCGATCGTTCGGATGCAATGGACGAGCAGCTTTGTGACGACGATCACCAGCCCGCCGATAAGAACGTACTTGAAGACCCTGCTCGGGAAGTACGCGTGGACGACCTGTGCGACCTTGACGAGGGCCGCGGCGCCGAACGCGAGGTAGACGGGGAAGTAGATCCCGGACCGTTTCCGGAAAATGACGAACGATGCGGCGGCGAGAACGGGCAGCAGCAGGGCGAGCTGCATGCCCGCGAGCTTCATCCGGTGCTTTCGGACGAGCGCGTCGTACTCCTCGCGCGCCGGCGCGCGCTGCGTTTCGATCCGCCGTTCCAGGCGCTCCTTCTCGATGACGAGGCTCTGCCTTTGCTCCAGCAGCTCCGATACGGCCTGACTGAGTTCCTGGTATTTCCGCTGGTTCTCGAGGAAGAGGTTCAGGCTCGCCGTGACGTTCGCCTGTTCCGCTTCGGAAAACGCGACGCTCTTCTGCAGTCCGAGCTTCTGAAGCTCCAGAAGCTGGCTGATGGTCTGCCTGAGGTTTCCGGAACTGTCGCCCAGGATGCGCTGCTTTTCGTTCAGGCTCTCGATCCGGCGCGTGACCTCGCCGATCCGCTCCGCGACGCCGTCGCGCTTCGTGGTCAGGCCCGGTTCGATATGGGCCTTCTCGATTGCCGAATAGTCGGGGCCCCGTATGGACCGGATGTCGCCGACCAGAAAGTCGAGGACCCAGAAGACGAGCACCGCGAGCACGAGGGTGAAGAGACGCATCGCAATGCGGTGCAGCCATGTTCCCTTCGATGCGGTTTCCGGTTTCACGGTTCGCTCCTTTCCGCCCGATTCTCGTCCGTATCAGGCGCTTGTCGTTGGTACCGCCCGATCGTTACTTCGCCCGGATTTCGGCGATCCGCGCGACGATCCGCTCCGACGCCTCCCGAACGGCGCCGGTGTCGCCCTCCGCGCCGTTCGGCTTCATGAGCGCGGTTCCGAGTCCGACCGCGAAGGCTCCGGCCGAGAACCACTCCGCGAGGTTCGCTTCGGAAACGCCGCCGATCGGCATGACCTTGGCCCAGGGCACGGGACCGTGGATGGCCTTGATGAACTTCGGCCCGAGGACGTCGCCGGGGAATTCCTTGACGACCTCCGCCCCCAGCTCCATCGCGCGGACGAGTTCGGTCACGGTCCCGACGCCGGGCATGTAGGCCGCGCCGTACCGGTTGCAGGTGCGGGCGACGTCCTCGCTCAGGCAGTGGGAGACGATGAACTCCGCGCCGTTCAGGATGCAGAGCCGCGCCGTTTCCGCGTCCGCGACGGTTCCTGCGCCGATCGCGAGATCCTTCCCGTTCGGCAGGGCCCGGCAGCGGCGTCCGACCTCCGCGAGGATCTCCAGCGCCCCGGGGTAGGTCGTGGAGACCTCGACGGCCGTCACGCCCCCCCGGAACATCGCTTCGCCCGACGCGACGCCGACGCCCACGTCCTTCGTACGGATAATGCCCACTACGCCCAGTTCCTCGATCTGACCCAGAATGTCGCACTTTCTGATGCTCATCAGCAATCCGCCTCCTTCGGCGTCGTCTTTTTGGCTCCTGTTGACGTCGAATTTTTCAATCACTATAATACCAAAAAAGTGGAGATCTCAAAAATATTTTTTTGGAGTGACATGGATGCAGCGGGTCCAGGAAGAGTTCGAACTGTTCCAGTCCCTGATGAAGGGCGTCACGGCCGTTTTCGGAACCAACTGCGAGGTCATCCTCCACGACCTCACCGACGGGTACGAGAGCACGGTCGTATGGATCGAGAACGGCCACGTCACGGGGCGAAAGGTCGGGGACTGCGGCAGCAATCTCGGCCTCGAAGTGCTGCGCGGGACCGATACGCGGGGCAACAAGTTCGGCTATACGGCGCGAACGAAGGACGGCCGGCTGCTGCGCTGTTCGTCGGTCTATATCCGGAACGGCGAGGGGAAGGTCGTCGGGTGCCTGTGCATCAACTTCGACATCTCCGACCTGCTGATGGCCGACAAGGCTATCGGGGCGCTCATTTCCGGGCCCGAGGCGGCGGATCCCGAAAAGGCCGAGGAGTTCTTCGTCAACGACGTCAACCAGCTCCTTGACGCGTTGCTCCAGAAGGTTCAGGAGGAGATCGGCAAACCGGCCGCGTACATGACGCGGGAGGAAAAAATCCGCGCGGTGCACTTTCTTGACCGCAGGGGGGCCTTTCTCATCACCAAGTCGGGGGACCGGATCTGCCAGTATCTCGATATCTCGAAATTCACGCTCTATTCCTATCTGGGCGAGGTGCATGCTGAGCTGCCGAAGCGCTAGGGAGGCGCGACGGCGGCTCTTTCGTTTTTCCGCTATTTCCGAACGCGAAGGGAGAGAGGCGCAATGGCGAGGGACGTGTACGCGGAGCTGGGAGTCCGGAAGGTGATCAACGCGGCCGGGACCTACACGATGGTCGGAGGGTCGCGGATGAGCGACGAGACGCTCGCGGCGATGGCGCAGGCCGCTCGGAGCCATGTGGTCATCAAGGAACTGCAGGAGAAGGTGCATGCGCGCCTTGCGGAACTCACGCACAACGAAGCCGCGTACGTGACGGGCGGAGCCGCGGCGGGACTTCACATCACGGGAGCGGCGGCCATAGCGCGGAAACTCGGACGCCCGCACTGGTCGCTGGACCGGGAGCAGATCGCGCGGACGGAAATCATCGTCCACCGGGCGCACCGGAACCCGTACGACTGGTCGCTGCAACTGCTCGGCGCGAAGATCGTCGAGATCGGCTTCCCGAACATGATCCTTCCGACGCGGGAAGAGGATTTGCAGTACGCGATTACGGAGAACACGGCCGCAATCTACTACTTCTTCATGCCGCCGGGAGGATGGACCGCGCGCGGCGCGCTCGACCTCGAAACGACGCTTCGCGTCGCGGCCCGGCGCGGGGTTCCCGTGATCGTTGACGCCGCGGCGCAGGTTCCCCCGGTCGAAAACCTCTGGACGATCACGGAGCGCGGCGCGTCGGCATGCGTCTTCAGCGGCGGCAAGGATCTTCGCGGCCCGCAGGCGAGCGGACTCGTCGTCGGCAAGGCCGACTTCCTCAAATGGGTGACGGAGACGGCCTTCCCGACGTACGGCGTCGGACGGATGTTCAAGGTCGGGCGCGAGGAGATCGTCGGCCTCTACGCGGCCGTCGAGCAGTACCTCACGATGGACCACGCCGAACGGTTCGCGTGGGCCGAGCGGCGCATCGCCCTGTTCCGGAAGGAGTTCGAGGACAACCCGGTCGTCCGCGTGCAGCGGGTCTACCCGAACGAGGCGGGGCAGCCCTTTCCCCAGATGGCGGTTTCGTTCACCGGGGAGGGACATGTGGCCGAGTACGTCCTTCGCAGATTACGGGAGGGAGATCCCTCGATTTTCACGATGGCCGCGGACGAGCGGTCCGTCTTCGTGAATCCGATGACGCTGCGCGACGAGGAGCTTGACGAGATCCGCAACCGGATCGTGCGGATCGGCGAGGAGATCTTCGTCCAGGGCGGGAGAGTCGGGGAATGACCGACGCGCATTCGGCCGGAGACCTGTCCGGCGCGACGATCATCGCGGGCGGGCGCGTGCTCGACCCCTCGCGCGGCGTTGACGTTGTCGCGGACCTTGCGATCCGGGACGGCCATATCCTCGGAACCGGCGACTACCTGAAGCGGCCCGACTCATCTACGGCCCGCGTGATCGACGCATCCGGACTTCTCGTCGTTCCGGGACTCGTCGATATGCACACGCACCTCTTCCACACCGTGCCGAACCCCGACGCCTGGGCGGGGGAGAACAGCGTTCCCCCCGACGCGTTCAGCTTCCGCAGCGGCGTCACGACGATGGTTGACGCGGGCAGCGCGGGGTGGCGCAACTTCGACTACTTCCGCGTGACCGTGATCGAACGCGCGAAGACGCGCGTCTTCGCGTTCGTCAATATCGCGAGCTACGGGATGCTGAACGACATCATCGAACAGCACGCGCCCGACTTCGACGCGGACGCGACGGCGCGGGCCGTCGCACGGAACGAGGACGTCGCGGTCGGGATCAAAAGCGCGCACTACTGGCGTCCGGACTGGGCGTCCGTGGACCGGGCCGTCGACGCCGGAGAGATGTCGAAGCGCCCCGTCATGGTGGATTTCGGATACTTCATGAAGGAGCGCCCGTACTGGCGGCTCGTCTCGGAGCACTTGCGGCCCGGGGACATCAGCACGCACTGCTTCCGGGGGCCCGTCCCCGTTGCGGACGAGACGGGGCGCGTCTACCCCTACCTGTGGGAGGCGCGGCGCCGCGGGGTGCTCTTCGACCTCGGGCACGGCGGCGGCAGCTTCCTCTTCCGCAACGCCGTTCCGGCCTTCCGCGAGGGCTTCTATCCTGATGTCGTCTCGACGGACCTTCACGTCCAGAGCATGAACGCCGCGATGATGGACATGCCGACGACGATGTCCAAGTGCCTCGCGCTCGGAATGCCGCTTTCGGAGATCATCGCGGCTGCGACGTTCCGCCCGGCCCGCGCGATCGGACACGCGGAACTTGGGACGCTCTTCCCCGGAACGGCGGCGGATGTGGCCGTCTTCGACATCCGGAAGGGAACGTTCGGGTTCGCGGACTCCGCAGGCGGACGCATCGCGGGCGCGGAGCGGTTCGAATGCGAGATGACGTTCCGCAACGGGGCCGTCGTGTGGGACCGCAACGCGCGCGCGGCCTCGGACTACCGCACCCTGCCCGGAAACGCGGGGATCCGTGAAGGCGAGTACCTGATTCCGCCGCTCTCCTGACGGGTTTTTCCCCCGGCGGACGAAAGCCGGGCGGCATGGGTTCCACAATACGGCGATGGAGTCAGACAATAGAAAGGGGAGTGAAGGGTATGAAGGGTATGAAGGGAAGGAAATTGTTGGTTTCACTGGCGGCATGCGTGTGTCTGGTTTTTGTCTGCGGTGCGGCGACGGCAGCTCCGGCGAAGGGGGGCATCCTGCGGATGGCGGTGATCGACGAGCCGCCGACGCTTGACCAGCATGTTGTGACGTCCGATCTGACCACGATGATCGCGCAGCACATCTTCGAAGGACTGTACGCGTTCAATGCGAAGTACGCCCCGGTTCCGATGCTCGTCAAGAGCGACGAGGTGAAAGACGGCGGCAAGATCGTCGTCCTGCATCTCCGCGACGGCGTGAAGTTCCACAACGGAAAGGTCATGGACGCCGAAGACGTCCTCGCGTCCCTGAACCGATGGGGCAAGTTCGGCGCGCGCGGACCGGTCCTCTTCGGAAACCTGGAGAAGATCGAGGCGACGGGCGCGCTCGAGATCACGATGACCTTCAAGGCGCCGTTCGCGCCGTGGAAGAGCCTTCTCGCGTTCCTGAACGGCGGCCCGGTCATCTACCCGAAGGACGTCGTCGCGACGGCCGAGAAGAAGCCCATCGAGCAGTACATCGGGACGGGCCCGTACAAGTTCGCCGAGAGAAACCCCGGACGGTACATCAAGCTCGTCCGGTTCGACGACTACGCGAGCCGCACCGAGCCCGCCGACGGCTACGCCGGAAAGCGCGAAGCCCTCTTCGACGAGATCCGCTTCATCCCGGTTCCCGACGTCGGAACGCGCGTGAACGGCGTGAAGGCGGGGGACTACGACTACGCCGAGCAGATCCTCGGCGACCTCTTCGACTCGCTGAAGGCGGACGACTCCGTCGTGACGACCGTGAATCAGGGCGCCACGCAGGGAATGATGTTCTTCAACTCGAAGACCGGCCCGCTGAAGGAGAACTTCAAGCTCCGCCGCGCGCTCCAGGCGGCGATGAACATGGAAGCGGTCCTTCGCACGGCCGTCGGCCCGAAGGAACTCTGGAAGGCGTCCGGATCGTTCATGCCCGACAGCACGACCTGGTATTCGAAGTCCGGCGTCGACGCGTTCAGCAACGGCAGCGCGGAGAAGGCGAAGGCCCTCGCGAAGGAAGCCGGATACGCGGGCGAGAAGATCACGCTGATGGCGTCCACGTCGTACAAGTTCCACCACGACAGCACGATGGTCCTCGTCAAACAGCTCAAGGACGCGGGCTTCAACATCGACTACCAGATCTACGACTGGGCGACGCTGATCTCCAAGCGCGCCGACCCGGCGCAGTGGGACATCTTCTTCACGCATCACGGCTTCGTGCCCGATCCGGTGCTGTACACGTTCATGAGCGAATCGTACCCCGGCTGGTGGACGACCGAGACGAAGCGCGCGCTCGCGAAGGAATTCAGCGCGACAATGGACGACGCGGCCCGGAAGCTCGTATGGGACAAGATCCAGGCGCTTGTCTACGAAGAGGTTCCCGTCGTCAAGACGGGCGACCACTTCACGTACGACATCTATTCGCCGAAGCTCGACGGCCTGTCGGCGTCCTCGCTGATCTGGCCGAAGTTCTGGGGCGTCGGGTTCAAGGCGACGAAGTAGCGTTCCCTTCCGGGGGGCCGGAATCCGGCTCCCCGGTCGCCCGGAACGAAGGGAGGGAGTCGTAATCCGATGATCGCCTATATTTGCAGACGTTTTTTGAGCATGATTCCGTCCCTGTTTCTGGCGTCGGTGATCGTGTTTTCGTTCATTCATTTCATCCCCGGCGATCCGGCGCAGGTGATGCTCGGGGACCAGGCGACGCCGGAGCGCGTGCAGCAGCTCCGGGAGAGCATGGGGCTCGACCGGCCCCTGTACGTCCAATACGCGAAGTGGATCGGCGGCGTGCTTCGCGGGGACATGGGGCAGTCGATCTTCTTCCACAAGCCCGTTCTCGACGTGATCGCCGACCGGGCCGAAACGAGCCTCCTCATCGCCGTATTCTCGATGATCCTCATCATCGTCGTCGGCGTGCCGATCGGCATCCTGTCGGCGGTTCGCTGCAACAGCCGGCTCGACCAGCTCTTCTCGGGCGCGTCGATGTTCTTCGCCTCGATCCCGACCTTCTGGCTCGGGCTGAACCTGATGCTGCTCTTCGCGGTCACGCTGAAATGGCTGCCGACATCGGGTTTCCCGTCGATCGTCGAGTCGGGCGACTGGTCGAACCTGCGCTATCTCGTGCTGCCGTGCATCACGCTCGCGGCGCCGAACTCCGCGCTCATCATCCGGCTCACGCGATCGAGCATGCTCGACGTCGCGCGCGCCGACTACGTCAAGACCGCGTGGGCGAAGGGGCTGTCGGAAGGCGCCGTCACGACGAGGCATATCTTCCGCAACTCGCTGATCTCGGTCGTCTCGGCGCTCGGGTTCACGTTCGTCGCGCTGCTCGCGGGAACGGTCGTCACGGAGACAGTCTTCTCGCTCCCCGGCGTCGGGCGGCTCGTAGTGGAGTCGCTGCTGCGCCGGGACTACCCCACGATCCAGGGCGTCATCCTGATCGTGGCCTTCGTCTATATGCTCGTGAACCTTCTCGTGGACCTTTCGTTCGCGATCCTGGATCCGCGGATCCGGTACTCGTAGGAGGACGCAGGCGATGAACATTCTAGCGGTCTTCGCCCGCCGCAAAATCGCGCTCTTCGGACTCGCGGTCATCGGCGTGATGCTTGCCTTCGCGCTCTTCGCCCCCCTGATCGCGCCGATGGACCCGCAGGAGATGAACCCCGTCGACAAACTCACGCCGCCGAACGGAACCTACCTGTTCGGAACGGACAACTTCGGGCGCGACATCTTCAGCCGCGTGGTCTACGGCGCGCGGGCCAGCCTGCTCGGGTCGACCGGAGTCATCCTCTTCTCGATGACGCTCGGCGTCCTGATCGGCGTCGTCGCGGGGTACTTCCGGCGCGTCGAGCCGTGGCTCATGCGTCTCGTCGACGTCCTCATGGCCTTCCCGCCGCTGCTGCTCGCGCTCGTTCTCGTCTCCATCCTCGGGCGCGGAATGATCAACGTGATCGTCGCGGTCGGGGCGACTTACCTGACGCGGACGACGCGAATCGTCTACGGCCTCACGCTGAAGGTCCGCGAGGAGGCGTACGTCGAGGCGGCCGTCTCGTCGGGCGCGAAGGTGCGGGACATCATCCTGCGGCACCTCCTGCCGAACATGATGTCGCCGATCATCGTCCAGGCCACGTTCACGTTCGCGTTCTCGCTGCTCGACATGGCCGCGCTCGACTTCCTCGGGCTCGGCATCCCGCCCTCCATCCCGAGCTGGGGGAACATGCTCAGCGAGGGGCGGATGTACATCACGCGCGCGCCGTGGCTGCTGACCTTTCCAGGAATGTGCATCGTCCTGACGGTCCTCGCGTTCAACCTCGCGGGCGACGTCCTCCGCGACCAACTCGACCCGCACTTCCGGTCGCGCATCGAGGGGGTGTGACCGTGGCGGACGAACGAAACGACGTCCTTCTCGACCTCCGCGACGTCCGGGTCCGCTTTCCCGGCCCGAAGTCCGTCTATCCCGTCGACGGCGTGAGCCTCGACATCCGTCCGGGCGAGACGCTCGGCCTCGTCGGCGAGTCGGGGAGCGGCAAGTCGATGACGTCGCTCGCGATCATGGGGCTCATCGCGAAGCAGGGCGGCGCCGTGACCGGCGGAAATATCTTCTTCAAGGGGCGGGATCTGCTTTCGCTCTCCGACCGCGAGATGATGGACATCCGAGGGCGGGAGATCTCAATGATCTTCCAGGAGCCGATGACGTCGCTGAACCCCGTCTACACGATCGGCGACCAGATCGTCGAGGCGATCCGCGCGCACGCGCTCCCCGAAGGCGGCCGAATGTCGAAGCGGCGGGCGCGGGACCGCGCCGTGGAGATGCTCGCGCGCGTCGGCATCCCGAGCCCGGAGAAACGCGCGTCGTCCTGGCCGCACCTTCTGAGCGGCGGCATGCGGCAGCGCGCGATGATCGCGATGGCGCTGTCGCTGGACCCGGAACTCCTGATCGCCGACGAACCCACGACGGCGCTCGACGTCACGATCCAGGCGCAGATCCTCGAACTGATCGGGGAACTCAAGGCGGCGCGCCGGATGTCCGTCCTGCTCATCACGCACAATCTGGGCATCGTCGCGGAGATCGCCGACCGCGTCGCCGTGATGTACGCCGGGCGAATCCTCGAAATCGCCCGCACCGATGACCTGTTCGCGCGTCCGCTGCATCCGTACACGCGCGGGCTCATGGAGTCGATCCCGCGCATGGACCGGACCGTGAAGGAACTCGCCGCGATTCCGGGCATGGTCCCGCCGATCGGCGCGCTTCCCCCGGGGTGCGCCTTCTCGCCGCGCTGTCCGCTCGCCGAGGAACGGTGCAGGCAGGCCGTCCCGCCGTTCGAGGACGCCGGAAACGGGCGCAAGTGCCGCTGTCTGCGCCTGAACGACATCGTCGCGGAGAGGGGAGGCGCAGCATGACGCCGCATTCCGTTCCGCAAAACGAAACGCTGCTGGACGTCCGGGATCTCGCGGTGCATTTCCCGGTCCGCTCCGGTCTGCTGCAACGCGTCACGGGGCTGGTGAAAGCCGTCGACGGCGTCTCCTTCGCACTCGAACGCGGAGAGACGCTCGGACTGGTGGGGGAGTCGGGGTGCGGCAAATCGACCACGGCCCGCGCCGTTCTCAGGCTCATTCCCGTGACGTCCGGATCGGTGCGCTTCCGGGGCGAGGACCTCCTCGCGATGGAAGGGGAGACGCTTCGAAGGGCGCGGAGCGGCTTCCAGATGGTCTTCCAGGATCCGTACGCGTCGCTGAACCCGCGAATGACCGTCGCGGACATCGTCGGGGAACCTCTGTTCAACACGGGCGCCGCGAAGAGCCGCGCCGAGCGCGACGAACGCGTCGCGGCGATCCTGCCGCTGGTCGGCCTGAACGCGTCGTGCCTGCGCCGGTATCCGTTCGAGTTCAGCGGCGGACAGCGGCAGCGCATCGGAATCGCCCGGGCGCTTGTGGTCAGCCCGGACCTCGTCGTTCTCGACGAACCCGTCTCGGCGCTCGACGTCTCCGTCCAGGCGCAGGTGATCAACCTGCTCGCCGAGCTTCGGGAACGGCTGCGCCTGACCTACCTCTTCGTCGCGCACGACCTGTCGGTCGTCAAGCACATCAGCGACCGCGTGGCCGTGATGTACCTCGGACGCATCGTCGAACTCGCGTCGCGGGACGACCTCTTCGACGCGCCGATGCACCCCTACACCGTGTCGCTGCTCTCGGCCGTTCCGGTCCCCGACCCGAGGAACAAGTCGAAGCGCATCGTCCTTTCGGGCGACGTTCCGAGTCCGCTGAATCCGCCGCCGGGATGTCATTTCCACCCCAGATGCCCGAAGGCGATGGACGTATGCAGCCGCGAGGATCCCCCGCCGATACAGGGAAGCGGGGCGCACGAAGCGGCGTGCTGGCTCTACGCGCAACAGAACCGCCACCATATATAGAGGGAGTGATCGACATGAAGAAGGAAATCAGGACCGACAAATCTCCGGACCCGATCGGACCGTATTCCCAGGGGCTCGTTGTCGGAAACAGAGTGTACGTCTCGGGGCAAGGCCCGCTCAATCCCGCGACGAAGACGACCCCGGAAGGGATCGAGGCGCAGACGCGGCAGGTGATGACGAACATCAAAAACATCCTCGCCGCGGGCGGCGCGACGATGGATCATGTCGTGAAGAGCACGGTCCACCTCGCGAACACGGACGACTTCAAGGCGTTCAACGCCGTGTACAAGGAATTCTTCACCGCGCCCTTCCCGGTGCGGACGACCGTCGGCAGCGCGCTGCTCGGCGGCATCCTCGTCGAGATCGACGTCGTCGCCGAACTGGACTAACGCTTCCGCGCGTTTCGGACGTCCGGACTCCCTCCCGCGCGCTGCGCCGGGAGGGAGTTTCGTCCCGGCGGGACTGTTCTCACGGGGGCTCCTGAGGGTATGATACAAAGCAGCACGTTCCTGATCGAAAGATCCGACACGCGGGAGGTGAGGCCGATGACAATCGGAACACGTGGGATGCGCCCCTGGGAGTGGCTTGTGCGGCGTTTCTGTCCGATCCTTGCGTTGAGCGCCGCCGTCGGAATCGTGGTCGGGATTCTCCGGGGCGGAATGCCCTTTTTCCCCGGCGTCCAGGGCATGGCCGTCGGCCTTGCGGTGGGCTGGGCCGCCGGATGGCTCGGCAGGAACGACCCTCCGAAATACCTGTCCATCGGGCAACGCTTCTTCTTCGGAATCGCCGCGGCGTGCGTGTTCACGTCCGCGACGCTGCTGACGATGGGCTTCATGCAGGCGGCTCCGTTCGAAGGGCCGATCGAATGGCTCGGCGAAGTGTCCTCGGGCTTCATCCGGGAGCCCTTCTACGGCCTCGGCAACCTTCGCGACTACTCGGGAACGCTCACCGGCGGCTGGTGGCGCGGCTTCACCTTCCTCGACGCCGGACTGTTCGTCTTTCTCTTCCTGGTCGGCGCGATCGCCGGGATCCCCCGCGGGAGCGTTCCGGCGACGGCGGAGGGGCCCGAAGCTCCGGAGGAGGAGGACGTCGTCGACGACGGGGACGACGATTCGGACGCGGACCCGCGGGAGAAAACGCGCGTCGCGCTTGGCGGGTTCGTCGCCGCGCTGTTGCTGCTCGGAGCCGGATTCGCGGTCCTCAACGCATACGAGGACGCCGGGAGCCACGTGTCGCTCTCGCCCGACACGCTGAAGATCATCCGGCCGCTCGTCGGGCGGTGGATCCTGAAAGAACCGGCCGGAGTCGTCCGGGGGACGGACGAGGACCGGATGTTCGACCTCAAACTCGGCGGGTTCGATTCGCTTCGCGGAATATCGGTCCGGCCCGGACGGTTCGCGCTCGACTTCACCTGGTGGGGAGGACACTACCGGGGGAAGCTCTGGCTTTCCGGGCGGACGATGCCCCTTTGGGTGCGGATGCGGCCCGACACGGGGAACAACGGCCTGCGCATCGTCCTCTTTATGTACGGAAACGGGCGCAAAATCGTCGAGATGCGGGCCGAACGAGTCCCGAAGTGAGCGTTCCCGGCCCCGGGACGATCGTCAGCGCGTCGCGCCGGACGGACATCCCGGCGTTCTACGCGGACTGGATGATGGCCCGCCTTCGCGCGGGATGGTGCGAGGCGCGCAACCCGAGGAATCCCCGGATGGCGACGCGGGTGGATCTCTCGCCGGAAAGCGTGCGATGCATCGTCTTCTGGACGAGGAATTTCGCCCCGCTGGCGCCGCATATTCCGGAAATCGAACGGATGGGGTGCAGGTTTTACGTTCAGGTCACGCTCACGGGATTGCCGGACGTCTTCGAGCCGCACGTTCCCGCGCCGGAATCGGCCGTGCGGGCCTTCCGGGAGCTGGCCGACCGGATCGGTCCGGAGCGCGTCGTCTGGCGCTACGATCCGATCCTGCTGACGGACCGGACCCCGCCGGAATGGCATGTCGCCGCGTTCCGGCGTCTGTCGTCGGCTCTTTCGGGCGCGACGCGGCGATGTGTCCTGAGCCTGTACGATCCCTACGCCGCGGCGGCCCGGAGGCTTCGGGCGCTCGGCCCGGACTGCGAGCCGCGTGTTCCGCGATGCGGGAATGATTCGCCGCCGCTCTTTCCGGGCGAAGTCCCGGAGGGCGCGGACATCCGACCGATGCTGCGCTCGTTCCGCGAATCGGCCGGGGAAGCCGGAATGGAGCTTCGTTCGTGCGCCGAACCGCTGATACGCGGTGACAGCGGCATCCTTCCCGGCGCGTGCATCGACGCCGATCTGATCGGAAGACTCTTCGGCCCATCGCCGTTTCGGGCGTCCGCGGCGAAAGACCCGGGGCAGCGCCCCGCGTGCCGCTGCGCTCCAAGCCGGGACATCGGCGAATACGACACGTGCCTTTTCGGCTGCGCGTACTGCTACGCGACGCGGTCTTTCCGGAGCGCCAGGGAGCGGTGGAAACGCCGCGACCCGTCGTGCGCGTCGCTGATTCCCAGGGACGACGGAAGCGAACCGGTCGTCGGGCGTGATGAAGGGGGCGGATGTTCGTGACCTATCGGCTGTTCAGCTTCGCGATGGCGCTCTTCTGGGTGTTCGTCCAGCAGACGTGCCTCTGTTGCGCCAAATGGGCCTGCTACGATCTGCGCGGAACCCTGCTGGAAAACGTCCGGCCGGCCGGGGCTCCGGAAGAGCGCCCGCGCGACCTGCGCCGCTTCGTCGTGCAGCAGATCGCGCTGCTTGCCGCCCTCGTCGCGCTCGCGGCCGCCGACCTCTGGATCCTGCCGCCCGTCCATCCGCACTCGAACAACTCGCCCTCGCTGGTCTGGCAATTCCTGTGCACGGTCATGCTGATCCTCGACGGCGGCCTCGTGTCGTTCGAGTGGCGGATCTACCGGCTGCATGCGGTGCGGGGCGTTGACCCCGGAGCCGCCGGCGCGCGTTTCGCATTCTGGTGGACGACCGGCTGCCTGATCCTCTACGCGCTCTGGTTCGGCGGTGCGCTCTCCGCAACGCGGCGGTACGGACTGAACGCGCTGGAGTGGGAGTTCCTCTGCCTGTTCTATTTCCGGATCGTCAACGGGCTCTATCTCGCGCTCGAGGGGAGCATGGGCGTGATCGCGCTGCTGCTGTGGCGCAACCTGCGGCGGGAGGAGGGGCGGCATGTCCCGGCTTGACGCGCTCTACCTGTGGATCGCCCGATGGGAGGGCATCCGCGGACTTCTCGGAACGTTCGAGGTCGTCACGAACATGATGTGCAGCGCCGCCGACATCCTGTTCATATTCTGCTTTCTCCGAATCGCGGACATCGCGCGGAAAGAAGAGGGCCGCCCGCCGATCCGGGTGCGTTACGGAATCATTCTGGTCTTTCTGGTTCTGACGCCCGCGCTGCTGTTCTTCAAAGGCCCGACGCTGATGGTCTGGACCTCGGCGATCCTCGGAATCCCCTACCTCGTCCTCGCCTGGAGCGTCGTCACGGACGTCGCGGGCGTCGTGCGGCTGATCCGGCGGCGGATTGAGCGGCGGGACGCCTGACGGTCACATGCTCCGTCTGTAGAAGTCGATGTTCGCGCATCCCCACCCGTAAATCACATCGACGACGGGAACGAGCGTCCGGCCCCGGTCCGTCAGACGGTACTCGACGTGCGGCGGCGACTCGGGATAGATCGTCCGGTCGACGATGTCGTCCTGCTCCAGCTCTCGGAGCTGTTTCGTGAGGATCCGGTTGCTGATCTCGCGGAAGAGCCTGTGGATCTCCCCGTAGCGCATGGGGCCGTCGTGCCCGAGATGCCACAGGATGACGACCTTGTATTTCCCGCTGATGATGGACATCGTCAGTTCCTTTTCGCAGTGGAATTCCCCGTTCGCGAGCTTTTTCCGCAGATCGTCCCGCAACGTCGAAGGCATCCGATTCCCCCCTCGTTTCTTCCCGTGATCCGTCGAAAGGTACAAAATTGTTCCCTGCTAACAAAAATGTGCGTAATTTACGGGAAAAAATAAACGGAATAAAATTGCGTCAGTATTGTGACGAATAGCGCCGGATTATGTGCCTTTTATCCTATTGTACGGCGTCGACCGGATCTCTTCCAGTGTGTTTCAGATGGGGCATCGAAGCTTCACGAGTCACGGACAACGAGGAGGGGGACAGGAAATGCTGAAGGCGCAGGTTGGATCGAGCGTCGCGGCGGATGCTCGCCGGGCGGGCAGGGAAGCTGCGGAAAAAGCGTCGCGGGGGCTGAACGGAAGCGTCGCGTTCGTCTATGGCAGCGCGGGGTACGATGCGGAGGAATTTCTCTCCGGAGTCAGGGAGGGGCTCGGCGGCGTTCCGTTTCTGGGGTGCAGTTCGTTCACCGGCGTTCTTACGCCTGAAGGCTTCGTCGGAGGAGCCGACGGGTTCGCGGGGGTCATGGCGATCGAGGATCCGTCGATGACCGTCGGCGTCGCCTCCGGAGAACGCGGCGAATGTCCCCGCAAGGCCGGGCATAGCGTTGCGGAAGCGGCGCTGCGGAATTCCGGGCGAACGGACGATCCCGACTGGTTCTACATGGTTGCGCCTCCGGGCGAGGAGGAATCGTACCTTGCGGGAATCCAGGAGGTCGTCGGCAGGATCCCGTTCTTCGGCGGCAGCGCGGCGGACAACGACCTGACCGGAAAGTGGCATGTCTACGGACAGAAGGCCCTGCCGTCGGGCGTCGCGGTCGCGTTCTTCTGGAACAAGCCGTTCGGAAACCGCTACACCGGGGCCTATCGCCCGACCGGAAAGCGCGGAATCATCACGAAAGTCGACAACAAACGCGTCCTGCGGGAAATCGACGGGAAACCGGCGCTCGAGGTCGTCGCCGGATGGCTTGGAAGTTCCCCCGACACACTGATGGGAGCGAACCTGCTCTTCCGGACGATCACGAATCCGCTGGGGCAGCGCGACCTCGTGGACGCGAAACACGTGTGGATCCGGCATCCCATGGGCGGGAACCCGGACATGAGCATCAACGTCGGCAACAACCTCGTCGAGGGATGTTCGGTCGAACTCATGGAGGCGACGGTCGATGAACTCGTCGGCTCCGTCGGAGAGGCGGTCGGCGTCTGCCGCGAGCGCCTTGCGGGCGAACCGGGCGCGCTGATCGCCGTTCACTGCGGCGGACGGCGGGGCGGCATCGGAGAGCGCATCGGCGAGGTCTCCGAACAATTGAAAAAGAGCGCGGGCGGCCTTCCGTACATCGGCGTCTTCACGTTCGGCGAATACGGATTCGAGAAGGGCTCGGCCAACGGCTGCGGCGGCCTGATGCTCTCGTTCATGCTGCTCGGAAAGTAGCGGCGACACGAACACGGAGGTGTTTTGAAAATGGCGAAGATGATCATCGGAGGAAAGAAAGTCGACGCGCGCGACGGCGCGACGATCGACGTCATCAACCCGGCGGACGGAACCGTCGTCGATACGGTCCCGAACGCTGCGGCGGAAGATGTCGATGAAGCGGTCGCGAAGGCGATAGCGGGGCAGAAGGTCTGGGGCGCGGTTCCGCTCCACGAGCGCGGACGGATTCTGCGCCGTTTCGTCGAGATCGCGCTGTCGAAGAAGGAAGAGCTTGCATCCTTGCTCTCGCGCGAGACGGGCAAACCCATCCGCGAGGCCCGGGCGGAGATCGGCAACATTCCCGCGCTGTTCGAGGGATTCGTGGAAAAGGCGAAGCACCTGTACGGCGAGGCCATTCCCGCCGGAACGGAGCCCGGAACCGAAGCGACGCTCCAGATCACGGTCCGCGAGCCGGTTGGCGTCGTGGCGTGCGTGATACCGTTCAACTTCCCTGTTGACCTGTTCGGGCAGAAGATCGCCCCGGCGCTCATCGCGGGCGACGCGGCCATAGTGAAGCCCTCGACCGAAAACCCGCTCACGCTGATACGGCTGTGCGAACTGCTGATCGAGGCGGGCGTTCCGGACGGCGCGATCGAAATCGTCACCGGCCCCGGCTCCACCGTCGGCAGCCGGCTCTGCGCGAACCCCGGAATCGGCGTCATCAGTCTGACCGGCAGCACGGCCGTCGGCATCGAGACGATGCGTTCCGCCGCCGCGAACCTGACGCCCTGCGCGCTCGAACTCGGCGGCAACGACGCCTTCATCGTCCTCAGCGACGGGGACGTCGACCTCGCGGTCGAAGAGACGATCTTCGGACGCACCTACAACACGGGCCAGGTCTGCTGCGCGAGCAAGCGCTTCCTGATCCACAACTCCGTGAAGGAGGAATTCACCGAAAAGATCGTCGCGCGGCTGAAGCAGCTCGTCCAGGGCGACCCCGCCGACGAGAAGACGACGGTCGGGTGCCTCATCAGCGAAAAGGCCGCGAAGACCGTCGAAGAGCAGGTCGCGAAGACGGTCGCGCAGGGCGCGAAAATCGTCACGGGCGGCGTGCGCAAGGGAGCCTTCTACGCGCCGACCGTTCTCGCGGACGTCACGCGGACCATGGACGTCGCCGTGGATATGGAGATCTTCGGTCCGGTCATTCCGATCATCGGCTTCGACACGGACGAAGAGGCCGTCGATATCGCGAACGCGTCGAGCTTCGGGCTCTCGGGCAACGTCTTCTCGGGGAACATCAACCGGGCGATGAAGGTCGCCCGCGCCATGCAATGCGGCGGCGTTGTCGTCAACGGATGCAGCTTCTTCCGCTCGTGCGAAATGCCGTTCGGCGGCTACAAGATGAGCGGCATCGGCAACGAGGGGATCGCCTGCACGCTCGACGAAGTCACGCAGGTCAAGACCGTCGTCCTGAAAAACGTTCTGTGCTGAAACGGCCGACTCCTATTCGTTGCGAACGCACGGCGAGGGCCTCGGGGCATAGCCCTGAGGCCCTCGCCGCATGCCGGAATCCGGCGCGTTTGCGTTTCTTCGCGACCGGCCCCGCCGGGACAATCGCCGTGTGGTACAATGCTGCCGCTTCAACCGAAGCGAGCGGATTTTGCACGACTTTGACCCATTTCGAAAATATGCTCCCCGAGGGGTGGTTCCGGGTGCGAAGCATCACCGAACTGATCGTCTCGAAACTGTTCATGAAGCGGATCCCCGCGCCGAAGGGCTTCTACAGCCAGTATGGACAGGACGCCTACGTCCTCGACCTGCTCGGCGGCATGCGCGGCGGCGTCTTCGTCGACGTCGGCGCCTACGACGGCGTCGAGCTGAGCAACACGTACCACATGGAAAAAGAACTCGGCTGGACCGGGCTCGCCGTCGAGCCGCACCCGGCCGTATTCGAAGAACTGCGCAGGAACCGGACGTGCGCGCTGTTCCACGGATGCGTCGGCGCGGCGAACGGCTCGGTGCGCTTCCGCGCGGTCGAGGGCGCCGCGAGCGCGATGAGCGGCATCGAAGACGCCTATAACGACCGGACCTTGCGCCGGATCGAACGGTCGGGGAAGCACTCCGACTTCATCGACGTCGAATCCGTGACGCTGAAGGACTTGCTGCGCCGCTTCGGGATCGATCACGTGGACTTCCTGTCGATCGACACGGAAGGCAGCGAGTACGAAATCCTCGCTGCCTTCGACTTCTCCGTCCCGATCCGCGCGATCACGGTGGAAAACAACATGCACACCGTCCCGATCCGGCGTCTGCTCGAACGTCACGGTTTTGCGCTCAAGGCCACGATCGAGTGCGACAGCGTCTATCTGCGGAAGGAGTAAGCGCCGAAAAAGGGCGACGCTCGTGCCTTCGCCGGGGCGGTCCTGAAGCCCGGCCTGATCGGTTGAAGGTCAGAAGGCTTTCAGTCGGTTCGCTATGACGCCCGAATGCGACCAGTGTTCTTCGATGGACTGGATGAACGCCGGGCGAACCAGCTTGGCTCTTCTGGCGAGCCAATCGCCCTCGTCGGACCGGAGATACAGGCCTTCGGCCGGTCTGTCGCCGAAACGCGACTGCGCCAGAAGTCCGCTCAACTCGTCGATGGTAAACCGGCCTCTGGCGACTTGCGGAACGGAAAATATCCCCGCTTTTTCCAGCAGATCGTTTCTTCGCGCCGCGGAGAAGAAACGGGCCGCTTTCCTGTCGTATGCGTCAAAACCGAGAAACCAGTCGGGCAACCTGTCATAGGAGACCGTGTGTCGTGCATAACACCATTCCCCGAAAAGGATGAACCGGTCCGACAACTGTTCGAAAAGGGCGTCGATCTTCGGAGCCAACCATTCGGCCAGCTTCTTCCACTGTCCGACGCCGGGCAGCCGGATGTACGCCCCCCGGTTCTGGACGCGAATAGTCGCGTCCCTGTCAAAGGATATCCCGAGATTCGCCCCGTCCACTTTTTCCTCGACGATCAGTTCATTCCGGAGAAAGTCGTCCCGTTCCGGCTCGGACATGACCTTGTCGTCGCGGAGATCGATGTCGCCGAGAATCGCCAGGTGCGGAGTGGATGGAAATTTGAAAAAATCGTCCGTCACGAGTCCATTTTCTCCTTGTATTTCTTTTCCGCATAGTCGGGACATAGAAAGCGCACGGTGATCCCGGCTTGTGAAAGCGCGTCTTTCCATCCCCACCACTTGCTGTCGATCGCCTGCAGAATGGGAGGTTTTGCAGGATGAGCATTGGCGACCGCGACGAATTTCCGGTCGGATCTGTCGAACGTCCGGAGCCCTTCGTGTCGGGGAAACTCGTCGTAGGAATCGCCGTTTTTGGTAATCGTCACATGATCCTCTTCCGGGAAACCCCATTGATTGTCGTGAACCCACTTCAGAAATCGGTCTCCCATGCCGGGTTGTCCCTTCAATGACAGGTCGTGTCGATATTCGTTGAAAATCTCACCACCGGCGTCGAGAACCAGTCCGCCTTCCTTGATGATGCGTTCGACGGCTGTGACGCATGCCAGCACGCACTTGCACAGCTCAGGCGGAACCTCGGCGTCCAGCGCACGGTTCGCAACCAAAGGCACGTTCGTATCCACGACGCATTTGCTCATTCTGCAGAACTCTCCTTCTTCTCATTCCGCTCCATGCGTTTTTTCATCGCAGCTTTTGATTGTTCCGTGATATCTTCCATTTCATCGCCGAAGAAGTTTTCCGGCCAGTTCCTGATACGTCCAAACTCGTCGATTTCCAAGTGTTCCAGCGTTGCCGGATCCTGCGACACGTTGGCGAAATACGCAGCCACCTTTTCCTGGGGGACGACGTCCTCCGCGATACGTCGTTGAAGGCGGCGAAGGAAGTGTTCCGAATGCGTCTCGATGATTATCTGGATGTTGCGTGGTTCGCCGTTTTCCCGAGAGTTGATGACGTCGATCATGACATCCGCAAGAAGCGACTGCGCCCGGGGGTGCAGATGGATCTCGGGCTGTTCCATCAGGATGATGGAGTTGCTGGGAGCGTAGAAGCACTGGACGAGTACGGGCAGAACCTGCGAGATGCCGAACCCAACATCGGGGAGATCCACAAAATCCGAGGACCCTTTTGTGCGAACCTTGACCTCGTATTCCTGACGCTGCTCCGAGATAGGGTTGACTCTGAACTCCTCGATCAGTTCCATTTCCTTCAGCTTTTTGGCGATAACACCTCCGAAAGGCAGCGCCCGTCGTTTCGGACCAAAATTGATTTTCCGCTTGTTAGCCGCCAGGATGGCTGCGACGGTATGTTCACCGGCGTACCCGACGCTCTCCGGTTCGATCCCCGTCCAGGAATACAATCGTTCCGCCTTTGTTCGCAACGGCCCCAGATAGCTGATAGAGCGGAACAGTTTTTCATGCCGCAGGTTCAGCTCTTGGACGAAGTCTGCGTTCTGATAATAGGCGACGACTTCGTCAGGAAATCCGTAGAACCGGACCGGCGCTCCGGGATTCCACGCTCGCCCGGGATTCCTTTTGAGCTGGTAGTTCTCGGACTCAACCTTGTATTCGGCCTTGGCGCCGGAGTTTCGATGCATCCCGACGGATAGAACCGTACTCTCCTTTTGCAGAAGCCGGTACGAAAAATGATCGACGATCAACGAATGTTGGTCCTTTTCGTCCAGTCCGATTTCGCCGTTGAAAGACAAGGTGTTTCCCGGAAAAGAGGTGTTTGTCTTCGCATCCTTGAATCTAAGCGCTTCCGGCAAGCCCCATTGATATTCGAACGCGATCTTTTTTTTTGGATCGTGATGAAAGACGATGTCCTGATACGAACCGAGCTGTACGGCGGTGTTCCTCCCTCCAGGGTAGAAGACGGCCTTTCTGTCGGGAGACTCCACTGTTTGTTTGAGCATCATCAGGAACTGCCCGATGCTTGACTTCCCCGAGCTGTTGGCGCCGAAAAACAGCGTAATCGGAGCCATCCGGATATCCGAGGTGTCCTTCCAGATCTTGAAATTTCGGATGCGAAGCCGCTGTAACATTTTTTCAACCTCCTATCCGTGTCATCGTCCGGTTGCTTTTCTTTGAGGCGCCCCTCGCGACGCGTTCGGGATGTAGTGTATCGGTTTCTTCCGCTCTCCTCAACGATCCTGTCGACGAAGCCCGTTCATCCGGTTTCTTCCCGTTGGTGCGGCGCTCCCGTCAGATGCGACAGTATCGGCACATTCCACCCCTTGAGGGCGTCGAGAATTCGGGCGGTTTCTCCTCCTTCGGAAACGTGGGGAACGAACGCCTCGTCCGCAAGCGCCGCGACGACGGTGTTCCTCCGAATGGCCGAATCCCGGGTGACGCGTCGCGGTTCCTCCCCGAACGGAAAGAGGAAGAGAATGCGGCCGGCGTCGAAGGCCCCGCGGCATCCTGCGAGGATTCGCATCGTTCCTGCGGCCCGCGCGGGGCAGATGATGACGGGTTGTATCCCGCGCAGAAGGATCTCCAGGCATTCCTTCTCAATCGGCGAATGGAACCCGCTGATGACCGTTCGGCCGGTGTCGCGCAATCGGCGCGCCATGTCGTAGGCGGGCAGGATGACGGTTCCGGGTGACCGTGCGGAGCAGAACAGGGCGGTTTTCGGATTGGCGAGATACGTCAGGGGACCGACCGCGTTGAGCGAAGCGGGCGCGGCTTCCCCAAGCCGCGCGAGAAGAATTCCGGGATACAGCCCGTCGCCGGGAACGAGGCGCTGCGGAACGATCGCGGAGGGGCGCATGAGCTACTTTTCCCCGTTCTCTGTCTCGGAATCCCGCCCCATGCGATACTTGATGTCGTAGTTGACGATGAAGTCGAGTTCCTCTTCCGTGAAACCGTAGCAGCGCGCGAGGACGCAGTCGATTTCGTCGATAATGGGTTTGGATGCTGATACATTGAATTCGTCGTAGGTAATGTTATCGCCGTCCTTGGTTACGATGGTTTTTCTGCCGGATATGGATTCCAGGAAAAGCGAAAGCTGTATATTTAAATTTATGAGCTTCGCATCGTTCATAACTTCGCTTGCTACAGGAAAATTTGCTACTATAGAGTCGCTTAGGTGAAAGCAATCTCCTAAAGTAATAAAATATGAATAAAAAATACTGCTGTTAATAAGTGCGCAAGTAATATGCGCAGCGTCAATATTATCAAAATATAAATATCTTCCATGGGCGGGAGCGGCTATAGTCCCGTTTTTGGCATAATAGGGCAATCCAACTGTGGCTTTTACCCAATATCGAGTCGATTCCTGATAAAAAATAAAAACTTCTGATTTTTGGTAATTTGTATTGATATTAATTTTGTTTACACCGTATAATTTTAAAAAGATACCAGAATGTAAGGTGTCAAGTTTCGGGAAAATGCCTTGATCTACATATTTTGAATTTATGATAGTAAAATTTAAATTATTAAATAAACAATCGCGTGTAAAGGATTGCCATCTTTTGTATTTTGAAATTGCAGATATTTGCGTAGAAAATTTAATTGATTTTTTTATTATAAAAATACAGCTTCTGCAATTCTGAAGCTCTTCGAAGAGCTTCCCAGGCCGGTCATCAAATGGAACGAGAACCATGCGATCGCTGTTTTGAGAGAGGTATTTCCTGAGAGAAAGCATTCTCGAAGAGCTGACGAATGGAAGCTGTACGATGAAACTCAGAGTCCCCGAGTTGACGCCAAGCTGAACGGCCCTTTCCGTACATAAGGCGTAGAGGTTTCCGCTCTTCTCGACGGCGTAGTTCTGGACGGCGTAGTCCTTCTTTACGGAAGAATACTCTTTCCACGGTGGATTCCCGATAATCACGTCAAACCCGCCGTGTTCGTGGACGATGCCGTAGAACTCCACGAACCAATGGAAGGGGCGGTGACTCCTGAGCCACTTCGCATACGCCTCCTGATACTTCTTTTTGCTTTTCGGAAAGGCGCCTTCCTCAATTCCGTACTGTTTCGCCAGATAGCGGCTGAGTTCTTCGTTCAGGTCGGCGAGGCGCTTCTGAAGCTCCTGCTTGTGCTCCGCGGGAACGGAAGCATCGCCTTCGATCTGTCGCGCCCGAAAGGCGTCGAACGCCTGCCTGAGATCCGCCGCCTTGCGCGAGATCACATCCATTTCATCATCGAACATGGCGAGAGTTTCCTGCACGTCGCCCTTGATCGCCTTTTCCACGTCCTTGAATGTCGCGAAGCCGACGAGCGTGTTCCCCGCCTTGACGTTGAAGTCGATGTCCGGCAACGGTTCGATGCCGAGGTTCGGGCGCGACGTGTCCGGTTCGACCTGCGCCGCGAGCTTGAGGAAGAGGCGCAGTTTGCATATTTCGACAGCCTCTTCCATGATGTCCACTCCGTAGAGGTTGTTGAGGATGATGCTTTTGAGGATGAAGTATCGTTCGTTCGGGTGTGCGGCGACATGGTCGAGCACCGTTCGGAAGTCGCTGAACTTTTCCGGCCGGCGCTTGCATTGCGAGCGGTCGAGGTCCGCGACGAACGCCTCCATCCGGTCGAGGCAGGCTTCGTAGAGCGGTTCGAGGATATTGAGCGCCGCAAAGAGGAACGCGCCCGATCCGCATGTCGGGTCGAGAATGGTGATCTTTTCCAGAGCGCGCCAGAATGCGCGCAGGAGTTCGGGGCTCTCGCAGTTTTCCAGGACGTCCTGCGCGAACTGGCGTATGTCGAGGTTCAGCGTGACGAGGTTGCTGATGTCGCAGATCTCGCCCGCGCGGAGCTTTGCTCTGATTTCCTCGTACCGTGTACGGCGTCCGACGACTTCGCGCCATGTTTCAGTGGGCAGGCCGTGCGTCGGGGGCGCAGGGGTGTTCCAGTTCTTTCGCAGCCGGATCGTTTCGATGTCGTTGATCGAGGTGACTTCTCCGACCGTGTCGTGCAATGTCGGCGGATTGACGCCCGCGGCGATATCTTCGGGCAGCTCGTATGGCTGTTGCAACGCCTCGCCCTGATCCGGGCGGGAGGCTGCGTAGTTCCACGTGACGCCGTGTCGTACGGCTTTGTAGATATAGCGGTCGGGATCGGTTTTCAGAAGATCCCACACCGTCGGACCTCCTGGATTTTCAAAGGCTGTCCGGCATTTCGCCCGCGCGGCGTCGAAGAGAAACGGAATGACGGTGTTCTTGGCGATGTATTCGGTGATGTCCTCTTTGGTGTAGTAGGCGCCCATCTGCTTCTGGTTGATGTACTTCTCGAAGATGTACCCGAGGACGTCGGGGTTGATCTCGTTGTCGTCGCGCAGGGGGCGTTCGTCCAGATGCCACTGGTACTGGTCGAAGAAGTCGAACACGCGCTCGAAGGCTTCGTCGGATATCGCGATGCTGTCGCCGTAGCGCTCGGGACGTTCCAGTTCGTGGATGTCGAAGAGTCCGCCGTTCAGATAGGGGATGCGGCCGATGAGTCCGTCCAGCTCGGGCGTTCTGTCCCGACCGCCGAGACCTTCATGGAAGAGGCGCAGAAGGAAGTATCGGTAGAAGGAATAGAACTGGTCCCTGCCGTGTTCTTCCCGCAGCCGGTTCAGCCGGTTGCGCAGATAGTCCATGTCGCCGTCGAGAAACCCCTTGCGCTGGATGAAGTAGACGAACATCAGACGGTTGAGCGTCAGGGACGCATACCATTCGCGGTCGGCCGTATCGGCGATTCCCTGGATGAAGCCGAGAAAGGCCGCGTGCTCTTTTTGAAAATGATCGTAGAAGCGTTTCGTGACACGTTCGACGTCGAACGCTTTCCGCGCGCGCTTCGTTACGTCCGGGAGCGTTATCCGCTCTTCTTCATCGAACGTGAAGGCGATGGCTTCGAGTTTCTGAAGCAATGCGTCGCCCGACCCGGAGTTGTTGTAGCGGTGTTCCCGGCAGGCCGCGGGTTTCCCCGGCCCGCGGCGGACCCACTGCCAGATCTGGTTTTCTTCGGTCGAATCGGTGAAGATGAGTATGTGCTCGTGCGTGGATTTCGTGACCTGACGTTCGATTTTTCTTCGTTCGGCGAGGTCGGGAAAGTTTTCTCCCGGAGGCGTCGGACAGCGGTAGCACGCCATGCCGCGTTTCTGCGCGACGGCGGTGAGGTCCCGGCATACATTCCCGGTCTCGACGCGCAGGACGGAGTTGAACGTATCCCATCCGAGTTCTTCGACGAAGAGTCGTCGAAAGTCCGCTTTCGCCAGAAGCTCCCGGGCCTTCGCCCTGTCTAGCGTCATTGCGCCTTCCTCCCATCTGCGTCGATGGCCGGGGCGAGCCCCAGGGAACAGATGATCTGCGGTTCGTCCGAGCGCTCTTCTTCCCGGACGATGCACAGACGGTCGTCTTCGCGCAACGCGACGACCAGCTCGGCCAGCTTTTCGTCCGATATGCCCGCGCGAAGCTGCCTGTTGAGGGTGTCCGTCGCCGATTGCCGCAGAGGATAGCGGTAGATTTCCTCGATGGCCTTCGTCAGTTCGGGTATTTCGAAAAGTGTGCCCTTGAGTCGCTCCGCGTGGAGCTTCAGCCGTTCGTACGTCCGGAAACGCGCGCCGGAAGGCCGGCCGAGCTGTCCGCCCACGGATCTTTCTTCAGCGGCGATCGCTTCGACGGCGTGTCGCACCATGTCGTGGTGTCCCTCCTGCCGCGGAAGCGGGGGCGTGTTCGGCGCACATTCCGCGGCTTTGAGGATTTCGAATTGCGACCCGGTGACGTTGTTGCCGGAACGATCCATCCAGGCGAGCGCGTCGTTGCCTTCGGAGGTGCGAAGGTAGACGAGAACGCCGTGGGGCTTCTTTTCTCCCGCCCCGAACGCCCGTGTCGAAAAGACGACCGGCGGCAGGGCCGGAATGGTCTGTTGCAGCCCGGGATCCCGGTCGATGGCGTTCTTCCAGATCTGGTATGCGCAGGAGGCGAGGTCCACTTCGGTATCGGAGTCGCCGTCGAGGATTCCCGATTTTTCGTTGTAGAGGTCCAAAAGGTCCTGCCGCTCGCTTTCGTCCTCGAAAAAGGCCTCGTCCGTACCGACGACTTCGGCGTTCTCGTGAAGCCTGCTTCGGACCCGGGCGCGCAGGCGAAGGAGATTTTCCACGCCGTCGGCCGGAAGAAATGAATAGCACAGGACGTGCCCGGATTTCTGTCCGATCCGGTCGACGCGGCCCGCGCGCTGGATGAGGCGGATGATGGCCCACGGCAGATCGTAATTCACGATGATGTGGGCATCCTGAAGGTTTTGCCCTTCGCTGAGAACGTCGGTCGCCAGAAGGATGCGGATTTCCTCTTCCGGAGGAATCATGTCGCGCTTCCGGTTGCTTTCCGGACTGAAATGCCAGGCGTATCCGGTCGGATCGTCGGCCCCTCCCGTGACGCCCGCAAGCCGTCCGACGCCTCTCGCGGCGAGTTGGTTTTCGAGGTATTGCACGGTGTCGGCGAACTGGCTGAAGATGAGGATCTTGTCGTTCGGGTAGCGCTGCGCGACGAGCCGGTGCAACGCGTTGAGTTTTGCGTCGCCGTCCGCTTTCCATTCGCCGCAGCGGCCGAGTATGTCGAGCAGGCGGGAAGCGTCGCGTTCGAGGTCCTCGCCGAGCGAATCGACGAAGAGATCCGGGCGCAGCCATTTGAAGCGGGTCTCGAATTGCGTGGAATACAGCTCGTAAATTTCGGCGGCGCGCTTTCGAAATTCGGCTTCGGTGCGCAGTCTGCGTTGCGGGAGCGACGAGCGGATTTCTCCGTTTCCGTTCTCGTCATCGAAAAGAAAAACATCCTCTATATCATCATCGCGGAAACTTGCGTCGAGAAGCTGCGCTTCCTGTGCGCCGATCGGCAGCGGCAATCCTTTCGCGATTGCGTACAGAAAGACGTGGTTGCGCAGAATGTGACGCTCGATCGAAAGTTGAAACGAGTGCCCGCTGCTTTCGAGCCGCTTGAAGAGGTTGACCCGGCAAAAGCCCATCAATCTCTTTCCCGCGCGCGACAGGGCTTGCAACAGGGATGATTCCGCCTGAGCCGGCGGCCTGTGCGGCGTCGGCGCGGCGTAGTTGCCCAGCCCGTAGCGCGGCAATTCGAGGTTGTTGATTTCATTGACGACGTCCGGAGCGTACAACTGCGCGTACTGGTCTGCCGGGTCGTTTTCGTCGATATCGAACGCGATTGTCTTCGGGACGCGCTCGGGAAAGTACGAGAGAGTCCCGTCCTCGAACGTGAGATACTTGCGCCCCGTCGCAGGATCCGTCGCGGCGTAATTGTCCTGTATGAATGTCCGCGTGCGGCGGACGAGATAGAGGCGCATCAGTTCCCGCCAGTCGTCGGCGTATTCGCTTTTCTCGAACGCGGCGAGTGAGTGGAGCGGGCATTGGAACCGTCGGATGAACTCGGTTTCTCCAATCTCCCGGAGCAGCCGTTCGGGCCGGATTCCGAGGTTCTTGTCTTCCGGTATGAAGAGACGGAGCTGGTTCGAGAGGTCGCGATACGTCTTGTTGTACGGCGTGGCCGACAGAAGGATACACTTGCTCTCGTTTTCCCGGATGTATTCCTGAATCGCCTTGTAGCGCTTGCCCTCGCGATTGCGCAGATTGTGGCTTTCGTCGATGAGCACCACGCGATATCGGCGCAATTTGGGCAAATCCCGCTCCGCCGTCGTCAGGGAAAGCACCTTCGCGAGCAGGCGATAGTCGTCTGCGTAGTCTTTCCACATATTCACGAGGTTCTTCGGGCAGATGATGAGCGTTTCGGTGAAATGATCGTCCTGGAATATCTTCGCGATGGCCGTGGCCATCAGCGTCTTCCCGAGGCCGACAACGTCGCCGACCAGGACGCCGCCGCGCTTGTTGAGATGGTGCGCCGCTATCTTGACCGCGGCCGCCTGATAGTCGAACAGGCGATTGCCGAATTCCGGCGGAATGCGAAATTCGGAGAGCCCGGCGCGGGCTTCCTGGGCGAGGTGGTAGGCCATCTTGATGTAGATGTGATAGGGGGGAACGGGTGTTTCCCGCGCCCAGCTCTCCTCGATGACTTCGATAAGTTCCTGTGTGATGTCCAGGCACCAGCGCGCGTTCCATCGTTCCTCGAACCACGTTGCGAGTTTCCGCGCGGCGTCGTGGTCGAGAACATCGACATTGAGTTCTCCCTGATGCGAAAGCCCTGCGAAGGTGAGGTTGCTGCTGCCCAGATAGCCGATGATCGGGTTGACTGGGTCGGAACGGAACAGCAGGTAGAGCTTCGCGTGAAGGTTATAGAGCAGAAACAGGCGAACGACGAGTTTTTTCGCCCGGAGCTGCTCCGTCAGACGGCGTAAGCCCGCCTCGTCGGCGTTTGTCGGAACTCCGATGGTCAACTGGTCGCGAAACTCCTCCGCCAGCCTCTTTTTCAGCCGCAGGGCCGTTTGATTGTCGAGTTCGTCCCGGCGCGAAGCAGAGGAGAAAACCGACCGCAGTTCATCCTGCGGAAGCCGTTGCATCCCCACGAGAAGACGGCACTGTCTGTCCGGGCCGCCCGCCCATCGTTCGATAAGGTCGTCGATCGACTTCCATCCGCGCAGATTGAAATATCCGACGCAGAAGTCCGCCCGGTTCCCGACTTCGATGGTCGCCCGGAGCGCCGGAAGCAGATCATTCTCGATATTGTCGAAGATTCGGGGCATGGCTATCTGCGGATCATCCGGGACGTTCTCCGGGAGAAGTGCGGGCGAAATTCATAGCCGTGGCGGTTTTTCGGTTCGATCTCCGCGCAACGTTTCGCAAACATAAAAAGCGCCTCCGTGAATGCGGTCGAATGATGCGTTCAATGGAGTTCTTTGTTTAAATGAAAATTTACGTTTATTGCGGCGAGCTGTCAAGGCTTTTCAAATGATTCGTGCTTCCGGCGGCGATTCGCCTATTTCTCCGGCATGACGGACGAGTGGTGGCTGACGATGCGCCATTGTTCGCCGTCCCATCCGTACGTGAAGCTGTAGCGCGCCCGGATGCTTTCGCCGGTCGTCGCGTAATGGAACGTGTACAGGCCTGTGTCGACGGCGATGTCGGCGCCGATCGAAATCTGCCGCATGACGATCTCGCCGGACGGCCGATGTTCCAGAAAGTGGCGGAAGTAGTCGACCTTTTCGGCGCGCGTGAGGCGGGGCGTGTTCGACAGCGTCGGCAGCAGGATCGACCGTTCGGCGTACAGGTCGGCGACCTTCTCCGGATCCCCGGACCGAAGGGCCTGGTTCCATGTGTCGAACAGCGCGGCGATGTCCTGTTCGGTCGCTTCGGCGGCGACGATGCATTTCTCCTGCAAAACGGCGACCGGTTGGGCGCTGCACGGAACGGCCGCGACGCCTCCTGCGGCGAGCATGGCGCACACGGCGAGCACTGCGGCGAATCTTGCTTTCATGGTTTTCCTCTCCTTTGTATCGGATATCCGGATGACGGACGTCTGCGTCCGCTGCGATCCGTAGAGTAATCGTACAGGGAACGACGAAGGACGCAAGATGTCTCTTGCGTCCTTCGTCGTTTTTCCGTGGAAAATTAACGCCCGTCTGTTTGGGGGCTACTCTTCGAGATAGTGCTCCATCGGATAGGCGAGATACCTGGCGGGCGGCAGCTTCTCGGTCGTGACGTAGCCCGTCGGCGCGTTCAGAAGCTGCGGGATCCGGTTGACGATCGTGGCGCACGTCAGTTCGACCGTCGCGGGGCGGGCGATCTTCACGGTCGTGTCCGGTTCGCCGTGGATCGTCCAGTCGTTGCAGTCCGTTTCGCCGGGGGCGTAGACCTTGCCGACGCACTGCGTCTCGATAACGGGGCCCTGATACGTTTCGGTCGTGACGACGGCCGACATTCCGGTGGCGTAGCCCTGCGGGATGTCCATTCCGAGCGTGGTCGAGTGAAGCGTGACGTTCGCCGTCGTGGGAATGAGCCTCTGCTTCATCGACTTGACCGTAAAGCCGAGCTGCGAGCAGAGCCATTCGTTCGAGTTCCACACGTAGGACGGCAGCGAATCGTTCTGCGCGATGTCCCGGTCGAAGTCCGCCATTGACAGGCCGGAGCCGTGGACCTTCGCGAGCGCGATGCCGTAATCCTCGACGTTATAGCTCGTCACGCCCTCGATACGCGAGATTTTATGCGTGGCTCCCGCGAGGACCGAAATCAGGTTGCCCCAGAAGACATCCTGGTAGCCGCAGCCGGTGACGGTGCAGCCCATCTCCTTGGCGAGCCGGTCGAGCCGGTTCGTGAGCGACGGCGACGTCGTCCACGGGTAGAAGGCCTCTTCGCACGTCGTGATCGTGCTGACGCCATAGCTCACCGGAATTTCCAGATGGGAGTACATATCGGTCATAAGACTGGCGACCGCGACGATGCACGCGTCGGCGTCGCACTCCTCGAAAACCTCGCGGGCGTCGCTTCGGACCGGAACGTTGAGCCGGAAGCCGAGCCCCGCGACTTCGCCCGCGTCCTTTCCGACGACGGCGGGGTTGCTGTCGATCGCTCCGACGATCTCCGCTCCGTTCTCGTAGAGATACCTGAGGAACACGCGCCCCATCTTTCCGCACCCGTACTGAACGACCCGAATCTTTGGCGTGAACACTGCGACCCCCTCCTTCATAAAGGTGATTCTATTCACGATAGTAGCAGAAGCGGTTTCTTCTGGCAACACGGTTGCATGGTACACGAATTCCGACAGTTTCCATGTTTTATGGATACATAAAAGGATACAGTTGAACGGCCGGTCGAAATGGATATAATAAACTTGTGTTTCGGATTCATTCTGTCCCCGGAAGGAGATCGAAATGGGCCGGTATATCTTTCAGCGAGTCTGGACCAGCGCCGTCACCCTGTTTGTCGTCATCACGGTCACATTTTTCCTGATGCGGGCCATTCCCGGCGGGCCGTTCACCGACGAGAAGGCGATCCCGCCGCAGATCCTCACGAAGGTTCTTGAACGCTACCACATGAACGACCCCATCCATATCCAGTATTTCCACTATCTGCAGAGCCTCGCCCGTTTCGACCTCGGGCCGTCTTTCCGGTACGAGGGCATGTCGGTCAACGACCTTATCCGCAACAGCTTTCCGATTTCTCTTCTCATCGGCTCCATGGCGATTCTGATCGCGCTCGGCATCGGCATCCCGGCCGGCATCGTCTCGGCGTTGCGCCGGGGGGGATGGCAGGACAAGACGGCGATGGTCGTGGCGACCCTCGGGATCACGATCCCGAACTATGTCATCGCGACGCTGATGGTCTACGTCTTCGCCTACAGGCTCGGGATCGTGACGGTCGGGTTCTGGGAGGGCTTCTCCACAGCCGTCCTTCCGGCGATCACGCTCGCGGGGTATCCGACGGCGTTCATCTCCCGTCTGACGCGGTCGAGCATGCTCGAGGTCATCCAGCAGGATTACATCCGGACCGCCCGGTCCAAGGGGCTCCGCGAACGCACGGTCGTCTACATCCACGCGCTCAAGAACGCCGTGATTCCGGTGATTACGTATCTCGGCCCGCTGGCGGCGGGGATTCTGACGGGCAGCTTCGTCGTGGAGCAGATCTACGGCGTGCCGGGGCTCGGGACGTTCTTCGTGACGAGCATCCAGAACCGCGACTACACGACGATCATGGGCGTGACGGTCTTCTACAGCGCGCTGCTCGTGAGCCTGAATCTTCTCGTGGATATCTGTTACGGCTTCATCGACCCCCGCATCAAACTCGGAGGCTGAGGACGAATCATGGAAAAACTTCTGAACGGAGGCAGCGGAGTACACATCGGAGCGGGGCCGCTCGACCCGGCGCTTTTCGAACGCGTCGGCGATGACGACAAGCGGAAGGACGAGTTCATCCGCGAGAGCGTGAGTTACTGGCAGGATGCATGGAGGAGGCTGAAGGCGGACCCGCTCGCGATGAGCGGCCTCGTCGTCATTCTGGCCGTCGTGCTCTTCGCGGTGTTCGGTCCGATGCTCTCGGCCTACGAGTACGACGCGCAGGACTTCATGGTCGCGAACGAGGCGCCGTCCTGGAGTCACCTCTTCGGGACGGACATGTTCGGCCGCGACCTGTTCGTCCGCGTGCTGTACGGCGCGCGGATCTCGCTCGCCGTCGGCTTCGTGGCGAGCCTGATCAACCTGACGATCGGCGTGATCTACGGCGGGATCTCGGGGTACCTCGGCGGACGCGCGGACAACCTGATGATGCGCATCGTCGACGCGATCCACAGCATCCCCCTGATGATCTACGTGATCCTGCTGATGGTCGTCATCGGCCCGGGACTCAAGAGCATCTTCCTGACGCTCGGGATCTCCTACTGGGCGTCGATGGCCCGGATCGTGCGCGCCGAAACCATCAGGATCAAGAACGAGGAGTTCGTCCTCGCGGCCCGCGTGCTCGGCGCGTCGCCGCGGCGGATCCTGCTGCGGCACCTGATCCCGAACGCGATGGGGCCGATCCTCGTGACGCTGACCTTCTCGATCCCGCAGGCGATCTTCGTCGAGGCCTTCCTGAGCTTCATCGGCCTCGGCGTGTCCGCGCCGATGGCGAGCTGGGGCGTTCTGACGAGCGACGCGATCAATACGCTCGCGATATACCCGTATCAGCTCTTCTTCCCCGCCGCGGCGATCTCCGTCACGATCCTGGCGTTCAACTTCCTGGGCGACGGTCTCCGCGACGCGCTCGACCCGAGGCTGCGAAAGTGAGGCCCCCGATGGACGCTCTTCTCGACATCAGTCATCTGCACACGTCCTTCTTCACCCCGGTCGGCGAGGTCCGCGCCGTTCGGGACGTCTCCTTCTCGCTGCGCCGGGGAGAGGTTCTCGGAATCGTCGGCGAGTCGGGAAGCGGCAAGAGCGTGACGATGCTCTCGATTCTTCGCCTGCTCGGGACGTCGGGGCGCGTCGTCGAGGGGAGCATTCGCTTCGACGGGACCGAACTGGCCGGCGCCGACGACGAAACGGTCGTGAACCTTCGCGGAAACAGGATCGGAATGATCTTCCAGGACCCAATGACGAGCCTGAACCCCGTGCTCAGCGTGGGCTACCAGCTCATGGAGCCGCTGATCCGCCACAAGGGGATGACGAAGGCCCAGGCGCGCGGGCGGGCGATCGCGATGCTCCGTCAGGTGGGCATCGACCCTGCGGAAAAGCGCATCGGCCAGTACCCGCACCAGTTCTCGGGAGGCCAGCGCCAGCGCATCATGATCGCGATGGCGCTCACCTGCGATCCCGCGCTCCTGATCGCCGACGAGCCGACGACGGCCCTCGACGTCACGATCCAGGCGCAGATTCTCGAACTCATGAAGGCGTTGCAGGCGCGGACCGGGACGTCGATCATCCTGATCACGCACGACCTCGGCGTCGTGGCGGGGATGGCCGACCGCGTGATCGTCATGTACGGCGGGCGCATCGTCGAGCGCGGAACGCGAAAGGACATCTTCTACGCCCCCGGACATCCCTACACGAAGGGATTGTTGCACTCGGTCCCGAACCCGGATACGCTCGTCCGCGAACGCCTGATCCCGATCGAGGGACAGCCGCCCGACCTTCTGAACCCGCCCCCGGGGTGCCCGTTCGCGGCGCGGTGTCCCGAGACGATGCGCGTCTGCATGACGCTGCCTCCGGAACCGACGACGCTCTCCGAGGGACACGCCGCGAGCTGCTGGCTTCACGACCGGAGACGCGTCCGGCCCGTCGCGGGAGGTGTGTGCGCATGAGCGCCCTGCTCGACGTCAGAAATCTCGTGATGCACTTCCGGGTCGGCCGACATCAGGCGGCCCGGGCGGTCGACGGCGTCTCCTTCGCGATCGGGCGCGGCGAGACTCTCGGGCTCGTCGGCGAGTCGGGATGCGGAAAGACGACCGTGGGACGGTCGATCATCCGGCTCTACGACCCGACGGCGGGGGAGATCGTGTTCGACGGGACGGACATCTCGAAGCTCTCCCAGCGCGAGATGCTTCCGTTCCGGCGGCGGATGCAGATGATCTTCCAGGATCCCTACGCGTCGCTGAACCCGCGGATGACGGTCGGGGACATCGTGATGGAGCCGATGACGATCCACTCGCTCCACGCGCCGCGGGAACGCCGCGATCGCGCGCGGGAGCTTTTGCGCACCGTGGGACTGAACTCGGAACACGCGAACCGCTATCCACACGAATTCTCGGGAGGGCAGCGCCAACGCATCGGGATCGCCCGGTCGCTCGCAGCGTCGCCCGAGTTCATCGTCTGCGACGAGCCGATCTCGGCGCTCGACGTCTCCATCCAGGCGCAGATCGTCAACACGCTCGAGGATCTGCAGAAGGAGTTCGGCCTCACGTACCTGTTCATCGCGCACGATCTGTCGATGGTCAAGCATATCAGCGACCGCATCGCGGTCATGTACCTCGGAACGATGGTCGAAATCGCCGGAAGCAATGAGCTGTATACGCGGCCGCTGCACCCCTACACCGAGGCGCTTCTCTCCGCGATCCCCGTTCCCGATCCCGACCGCGCGGACGCGCGAAAGCGCATCCCGCTCGAAGGGGAGATCCCGAACCCGATCAACCCGCCGCCGGGCTGCAAGTTCCATACCCGGTGCCGATACGCCGAACCCGGATGCAGGGAGGTGATTCCCGAACTGACGGATCGCGGAAACGGTCACTTCAGCGCATGTCTCGTCAAGTGATCACGAAAGTGCAGAAAGAATAGTCTGAGGAGGGATTTGACACCCATGTCCGGAAAAAAGGTTCTTGCGGTTTTTGCGGTTGCGGCGCTCCTGTGCGTGTCCTTGGCCGGCATCGCCCCGGCGGAGGAAAAGGCGTTCATTTATAACCTGCGGGTCGAACCGAGAACCATCGATCCGGTTCTGAACAACGCAGTCGACGGATCCACGGTGATCTACAACATCTTCGAGGGACTCGTCCGCATCGGCTTCGACGACCGCCCGGAGCCGGGGTACGCGAAGAGCTGGGACGTGAAGGATGACGGAATGACCTGGGTCTTCCACCTTCGCGACGACATGAAGTGGTCCGACGGCAAGCCCATGACGGCCGAGCACTTCCGCTACGGCTTCATGCGGCTGATCCGGGCCGACGTCGGTTCTCCGTACTCGCATTACGGGTTCTTCATCAAGAACGCCCAGAAGTTCTACGAGGGCAAGGCGAAGGAAGAGGAAGTCGGCCTCAAGGCGCTCGACGACAAGACATTCGAAATCCGCCTCGAGTACAAGTGGCCGCTCATACTGGACTACCTCGCCTATCACGTCTTCTATCCCGCGCGGCCCGATGTCGTCGACAAGGATCCGCGCGGCTGGACGACGAAGCCCGAAACGATCGTCTGCAACGGTCCGTTCATCCTCACCGACTGGCAGCACAACAGCGAGATGACGATCGCGAAGAACCCAAACTACTGGGACGCCGCGAACGTGAAGATCGACAAGGTGCGCCTCGTCATGATCGCCGACGACAACACGTCGCTTGCGGCCTTCAAATCCGGCAAGATCGACTACTTCAAGAACGTCCCGCCCGCCATGGTTCCGCAGCTCATCGCGGCGGGCGAGGCCAAGGTCGCCCCGACGCTCGGGACCGCGTTCGTGTGCTTCAATCTGACGCGCAAGCCGTGGGATGATCCGCGCGTGCGTCAGGCCTTCTCGCTCGCGATCGACCGCGAGGCCATGGTCACGAAAGTGACGCAGGGCGGGCAGAAACCGGCCGTCGGCTTCATCCCCGACGTGATCCCCGGCGGCTCGAAGGACAAGGACTTCCGCGCCGAGTCGCCGAAGTACCTTCCGGTCCGCGCGGACGCCGCGCAGGCGAAGAAGCTCCTCGCCGAAGCCGGGTATCCGGACGGAAAGGGTTTCCCGAAGGTGACCTACACCTATAACACGAGCGTCATCAACAAGGGCGTCGCCGAAGCGCTCCAGGCGATGTGGAAGCAGAACCTCGGCGTCACGGTCGAACTGGCGAACCAGGAGTGGAAGGTGTTCATAGACACCCGGATCCAGAAGAACTACGATCTGTGCCGTCATGCGTACCTCGTCGACTTCTTCGATGCGGGAAGCCTCTTCGAGCTGTTCGTGACCGGATTCCCCGAGAACGTCATCGGACTTGCGAATCCCGATTATGACAAATTCGTGAAGGCGGCCATGTCCGCCGACGACCCGGCGAAGCGTGCGGAGAACTTCCGCAAGGCCGAGGAGATCCTGATGAAGGATTCGATCGTTGCGCCGATCTATTTCTACGCGACGCCGTACATGGTCAAGCCGACCGTGAAGGGGCTCTATATTTCCCCGCGCAACTGGGACTTCTTCCGCGGCGTGGAGATCGCGAAGTAGCGGATTTCTTCCGCAAAGAACGACAAGCGCCCGGCGACCGCCGGGCGCTTTTTTTCGTCCGGCCCGGTCAGTCCAGGATGCGCCGGAGCGCTCCGCT
>CAYVKE010000005.1:0-20537 GCA_964451935.1 uncultured Synergistaceae bacterium
TGTTTGGGGAAGTGTAATTGTCGTCGACGGGGAAGTGTAATTGTCGTTGACCAGCCGACCCCGATCTGAAAGGACGGGATCGGGATGGAGGGCGTCGGGACATCCGCCGCGAAGGAAAGCGACTGCGACAACAACACTCCGAAAAAGACGAACAGGAAAATGTTATTCCGTTGCTTCATGAATTCCTTCCCCATTCCATCGCTCTTCGGGCCATTTCCCCAGAAGACGCGCTCCCCAGGCGCCGGAGACGAAAACCACGATATCCGGACCGCAACGCACGGCATAGACCGTCTCCCTGCCGAGGGAAAGCCGCTCGATGAGCGCGAGCTGTTTTCCCGGAAACGCGCGTCCGTTTCGTCCCGAAAAACGCACGACGAGATATGCGACGAGTGCGAAGACGACAAGAGCGACGCCCACGCGAAGCATATACTCTCCCAAAGACGGCTCGACGGTGACCCCCGCATCCGCGCAGGCGGAACCGCAAAGCAAAAACAGGCATGTCATAGCCGCAGACAAGCCTGTTCCGTACAGAAATCCGACTTTCCGAACCGATGGGAGAGAGGCTGCGGCGCTCAGCTCAGGGCCTTGTTCAGCGCTTCGACAACCCGTTCGGGCTGGAAGGGTTTGACGATGAAATCGCTGGCGCCGGCCTGTATGGCTTCTATGACCATGGGCTGTTGCCCCATGGCGCTCACCATAACGATCCGCGACGCGGGATCGACCGACTTAATCGCCTTGACGGCTTCGATGCCGTTCATCTCGGGCATTGTTATATCCATCGTCACAATATCCGGCTTGAACTTCTGATATGCCGCCAGAGCGACCTTTCCGTTCTCCGCTTCGGCTACAACTTCGAAATTGTTCTTCTGAAGGATGTCCTTGAGCATCATCCGCATGAAGGCCGCATCGTCAACAATCAGCACTTTTCTCCCCATTCGCGCATCCCTCTCTCACTATGAGTTTCCTCCGCGTCATCCCTCTTTAGGAATTACAGAGAGCGCACTTTTCCGGAAGAACCGACAATCTCAGTGATTCGAACCCCGAAGTTCTCGTCGATCACCACAACCTCACCCTTTGCGATGAGCTTGCTGTTGACGAGGACATCCACGGGTTCTCCCGCCATCTTGTCTAATTCTATCACGGAACCCGGAGTCATGTTCAAGATGTCGGAGATGTTCTTCCTTGTTCGCCCGAGTTCCACAGTCACCCGGACGGGGATATCGGCGATGAGGTCTATTCGGGACGCAGGGCCGGACGCGGCCTTTTGCGTCAACGGAATGAACTCCGCAGGACGAACGTCCACGGAACTCTGATCCACGATGTTTCCGTACGTCGGCGGCTCATACGCGGCGGCGGCCATCGAAGGCGCCGACGGTTGGGCGGGCTGGGCGCTCTGCGCCCTGGATGCTGCGGGAGGCTGTTGTTGTCCCGTCGCCGGTTTCGGGGCCTCCTTCGGGGCCATCGCCGCTTCGATCTCCTCTGCGATCTTCGTTGCGACAGGCATCGGAAGAAGCAGCCACAGGGGAAATGCATTGAGTCCTTCGATACTGACGGATATGGAAACAACCCATGACGGATCATCGGGCGTCCCTCCGGCGAATGGAAGCCACGCCTCCGTTTCCAGCGCCGAACTGACATTCTCGGGCAACAGTCTCCTGCCCCCGAGCAAACCGCTCATGCTCGTGAATGCGGCGCCGACGACCTGGCTCAATCCCTCCTGCGCAGCATTCAGAAAAAGCTCGCTCGCCTCCGAGGGAAGATCCTTGCCTTCGCCGCCCATCATAAGGTCCGCCAGGGTCAGGGCGCCCGTTCGCGTCATCACCAGAACGGTCGGTGCGTCATCCAGCCCCGAAGCGGAAACCCGGAAACAAAAAGCCGCGTCTCCCGGTTTCGAAACGAAGTCCTTCTGGGGAATCGTCTCCTTCGAAGTGACGGTCGCGTGGACATCCTTTCCGGCCAGCATGCCGAACACACTCCCGATGGACGTTGCGAAAAGCCCCGCAACATCGTCGAGCACCTTCGTCGATTCCTGCGCGCCCCCGGCGTCGGATCCTCCCGTCGCAGCTCCGAAACCCTGCCCGGAGAGGAGGGCGTTGATCTCATCCTGGCTCAGAAGTTCATCCATCATGTCGCGCACCTCCTTCCGATTCCTGAATCTCCTCTTCCTCAAGAACCCGTACGATTTCCGCAGCGAAATTTCCGTTCGCCGTTCCGGGTTTCGCAAGGTATTTCACCATGTTCCCCACCCGGACGCCTATATGCGAATCCACATGCTCGTCCATACGGATGACGTCGCCCAGCCGAAGCTGCATGACGTCTGCGACGCTGAGTATGGTATGTCCCAGTTCAAGAGCCACCGGGACTTTTACGCGATCCATGTGGCGGACGATCCTGCCCCTATCTTCTTCTTCGCTCTTCTTCCCGGTGGATGCGAACCACTGCTGGGATGAGAGCTTGTCCATAATCGGCTCCATCAGGAAATACGGAATGCAGATGCTCACCATGCCTTCGACATCGCCGACCTTGAGTTTGAGGATGACAAGAAGAACCATGTCCGTTCCGGGACAAATCTGCACGAAAAAGGGGTTGCTTTCCATGTTCTCGAACCGGAACCGGACGTCCACGACGGTGCTCCAGCTGTCTTCGAGAAGTTCGAGCAGACGCATGATGACCCGCTCGATAACGGTCCTCTCGATATCCGTCAGTTCGCGGGAGCGGCCGGTGAATTCGCCCTTGCCGCCGAGCAACCGGTCGATAATGGAAAATACCAGGTTCGGGTTGATCTCGATGATCGCGTTTCCGTTGAAGGGATACATCTCCAAAATAGAAATAACCGTCGGCTGAACCAGCGAACGGACGAATTCGTCATACGCCAGCTGATCGACGGATGCGACCTCGGCGGAGACCATGGAACGAACCATCGTGGACATAGTCGTCGTCAACTGTCGCGCGAAGGCGTCGTGAATCATCTGTATTGCGCGGAGCTGGTCTTTGCTGAACTTGTCGGGACGCCGGAAATCGTAGGTCTTGATTTGTTTTTCCGTCGATTCCTGTGTCATGGCCTTGATATCGACATTTCCGCTCGACAATGCTTCCAGCAATGAGTCTATTTCATTTTGCGACAATACATCAGGCGGCACGATCCGTCACCTCCTCCCCCGAAGTCCTGACGTCCGGCATTTTATTGTACGACCAAGCCCTGAAACAGCACTCTGTTCACGGCGACGCTCCCCTTGATCTGGGGGAGAATGGAATTGAGTTTCTTCCTGAGATCTTCCGAAAGCTCCATGACTCCTTCGGAACTCTTCAGATCCTCGTATTGGCAATCCTTTACGGCGAGAAGGACCTCGCTCTTGACGCGAGCCTTGTACGCCTCGTTTTGTATCCCTTCAAGCGCTTTCGCGGAACTCATCTCAAGCGACAAATTGAAACTGATCACATGGTTGTCGCTTCCCGCCAAGTTCGCGGTAAAGTCTCCCAGCGCGAATACGGGGCCGGGAGGCTGGTCCTGCGTCGTCTTTCCCGCACCCGACGACGTCCCGCCGAACCACGTTTTGCCCGCAAGAATCCCGCCTCCCATACCCAAGGCGAAGGAAACGACCGCTACGATAAGAAATGAAAGGATCTTCTTCAGCATATGCTCCCTCCTCGCGTTCCGTGCCTTACCGCTTCGGGAACGAAGACAGGATGACCAGATCCACCCTTCGGTTCAGCGCCATATGTTCCGGCGTATCGTTCGGAACGATGGGACGCGTCGATGCGTACCCCACCGCCTGCAATCTCTGCGGGTCGAAGCCCGCCCGATCCTGGAGATAGGTCGCAACGGAAGCGGCTCTTGAGGCCGACAGCCCCCAGTTGTCCCGGTAAATCCCGCCCCGCAAAGGGATGCTGTCGGTATGTCCTTCGACGGACAGGGCGGGCACGGCTTCGCGTATGAACTCCGCGACCTTCGTGAGAACCCTCTTCCCTTCAGGCTTCATTTCCGCACTTCCGCTGTCGAACAACACGTGCTCGGAAAAGGAAATCGCCACGCCCTTCTGGTCGATACGCACCTCGACGCCCTTGTCGAGCCCCTGGCTCTTGAGGTAGTTCTTGAGATTCTTCGCGACCTCTTCGATGGACATCGTGCTCTTTTTCGACTCTCCGGCGTCCTTCCCCGTCAGTCCGCCGAAAGCTCCGGGATTTCGCTGAACGGTGGTCCCTCCGGGAAGGATCCCCAGAGCCCCTTTGAAGGACATCATCATCTTCTGAAATTTCTGTGCATCAACAGAAGAAAAGGAAAACAACAGCACAAAAAAAGTAAGAACCAGCGTCACCATGTCTCCGTAGGTCGCAAGCCACAGCGGCGCACCTGGAGGCGGAGGCGCCTGTTTCTTTTGTCGCGCCATTGCCTATTTCCCTCCTTCGGGACCTTTTTCCTGTTTTTCCTGTTCTTCCAGACTCTCGCGCATTTTCGGGGGAAGGAACACTTTCAGTTTTTCCTCGACAATTCTCGGGTTCTCTCCGGCCTGAATCGCGAGAACTCCCTCGACCATCAACTCCATGGACATGACTTCCGCGGAGGAACGCGCCGCAAGCTTTTTCCCTAAAGGAATACAGAACATATTGGCGATGATGGATCCGTAAAATGTCGTGATCAATGCGACCGCCATGCCCGGACCCAGCTTATCGACGTCCTGCAGGTTCCCGAGCATGGCGATAAGGCCTATCAAAGTGCCCAGCATTCCAAACGCAGGCGCCAGTTCAGCTCCTCCGTCCAGAAGAAGTTTGTTCGAGGCGTGCCGGTCTTCCAGAATTCCTATCTCCGTATCCAGAATGGCCTTGACCAGTTCAGGGTCCGTTCCGTCGACGACAAGCTGGATGGCTTTTTTTAAAAACACGTTATCGAGTTCGGCGGCATCCGCCTCAAGCGCAAGAAGTCCTTCACGCCGCGCCTTTTCCGCGAAGCTCACCATCGTCTGAACCAAAGCCACAAGATCCGGCGCTTTCGACTGAAAAGCTATTTTGAGAATCTTCCCCGCAGACTTGAGACGTTCGGGCGGGTTGGAAACGACTACGGCTCCTATAGTGCCTCCGACCGTAATAAGCACGGAAGGGAAGTCCACGAAAGCCATCGGTTCTCCGCCCTGAATCATGGCCGCTATTACCAGAAACCAACAGATCACCAATCCGATAACTGTCGTCAAGTCCAACGATACTCGCCTCCGCCGCTGTTATCGATTATCTCCGTCTTCGGATCGCCGGGAGAGAATTTCTTCCCTCAGAAAGGAAGGAATGCCTGCCTTCCCTCTGTACTGTACCACCAACTCCACAACCTGTTCCATCGTTTCGGCGACAATATACCGGTGACCGTTGAAAAGCCGGATGATCGTATCCGGTGTGGACTCGATGGTCTCGATAAGCTCGGCATTGACGGTGATGACCTGCCCGTTGAGGCGGTGAAGCACAATCATGGGACGAGATCCGCCGGCTCACCAGAATTCATTGTACGTTACCGTTTCAGGTTGATGAGTTCTTCGAGCACCTGATCGCTCGTCGTCACGATTCGGGCGCTGGCCTGGAACCCTCTCTGGGCGACAATGAGCCGGACGAACTCCTCGGAGAGATCGACGTTCGACATTTCGAGCGCGCCTCCGGTGATGCTGCCGGCGCCGCCCGTCTGCGGCGCAACGATCTGGGCGATGCCGGAGTTCGCGCTTTCCATGAAGACGGTGTCGCCCACTTTTTCGAGACCGGTGGTGTTCGCGAAAAGCGCCAGGACCACTTTGGATATTGGCTGGTTGACGCCGTTGCTGTACACGCCCATGACCGTTCCGTCCTTGGCTACGGAGAAATCGTTGAGAACGCCCATGCCGTATCCGTCCTGATAGTACCCCTTCGTCGTAAAGGCGGACCCGTACTGGGTGACGCCCTCCATCTCGTCCTTGTTGAACGACTCTCCGCTGAAATCCAGTTTGACGGTGGCGTCTTCCGCGCCGAGCGCGCCGAAGCCGATCTTGACTTCAGGCACGGCAGGCGTCGTCACCTTGCCGTTCTGCCCGAAATCGAGAATTCCCGTATTCGGCGTTACGTCGATGCCTTCGGTCGGGAACCAGGCCCTCCATCGCCACTGGTTGTTGTCGATCTTCTCCCAGCTGACCTCGAGCGTATGGGGATTCCCCTGGATGTCGTAGACATCGATTTTCGTGTTGTGCGTGCTGTCGATACGCTGCGCGTACGTCCCGAGCGTCTCCTGGGTGTCCACATTCTTGAGCATCAGGGACATGCCGTCGGTGGAGGCATAGATCGAAACGCTGGCCGCAGCCGTACCCTGTGTCAAGGTCGGGGCGAATTCGATCGGAGTCGTCTCATCAATATTGAAGGTTCCGTCTGGATTCATCGGAACCGTGGCCGTATGCAATGTTGCGCTGGCGGATGTGATCTGCCAGAGTTTCATGATTCGGGATCCCGTCGTCGTGTCGTCATCGAATTCGACGATGAAATCACTGTTGTTTGTCGCTGTCCCGACCGGGAACGCGGCCGTTTTGAAATCCATCATCGAATCGATCTGATAGGTCCACGCAGGCGTGGCGGAAGCAGCCGTGTTGACAAGCTGCAGAAGGCCGGTCTTCGAGTCGTATAGGACGGAATAGCTTGTCCCTCCGATGGTCACGGAACTCGGAGCCGTATTGTTGAAGATCGGACGCCCCGTCGTCGAATCCAATCCGATAAGGGAGAGCGACGCTGTTTCATCGAGCTGTCCGTCATTATCTATATCGAATCCCAAATTTATAAAGGCGGTCGAAGTCGCTCCTTCGGAAACATCCATAATCGAAAACTTGTTTCCGGCGACCGTTCCGCTGATCGTGACATCGTTCCCGAGAACGCCCATCGGCAGATAGGAATCGACGCGGCCATCGAGGTTGCAGCGGAAACCTACCGTCTTCGTCTCCTTTCCGGGGATTTTCTGTCCGATCGGAATATTGATATCCTGCAGGGTCGATCCGGTGATATACGATGTCGGATCGGTGGGATTCGGCTCCATGGAGTATCCCTGCAATTTGTACCCCGTCCCCGACTGCACGAGGTTTCCGTCTTCGTCCTGGACGAAATTCCCCGCGCGCGTGAACATCGTACGGCTCCCGTCGGTGACGACGTAATACCCGTCGCCGGAAATCGCCATATCCGTCCGGCTTCCGGTCGACTGGATCTGCCCCTGCGTGTGAATCGTCTCGACCGCGGCGACCTGGACTCCGAGCCCAATCTGGAGCGCGTTGACGCCGCCTCTCCCGCCCTGGGGGGAACTCGCTCCCCGCGACGTCTGATAGAGAAGATCCTGGAAGACCGTCGTCGATTTCTTGAATCCCGAAGTATTGACGTTGGATATGTTGTTTCCCGTTACGTCCAGCATTACCTGATGCGCTTTCACTCCTGAAACGCCGGCCATCAGCGATCTGAGCATGTGTTTTTCCCCCTTGCGATTCGGTGCATCGCATTCCCTTGCAGACTGCCGCGCTCCCTTCCCTGGAAGGCGGGGATGATCCGTACGCGGTCGTTATTTCACGGAGAGAACGCTGTCGAGGGAGACCTCGCCATCCTTATACTCCAGTACGACCCCGTCATCGTCGAAGCGAACGGCCGTCACGACCGCCTCGACGGTCTTCGCGACCTCCGATTCGTCCTCGGCCTGCTTCGTGAATGTGATCGTCCGGCCGATGTAGGATACCGCGTTCCCCCGCGAAAGGGCCTCAAGGTTTTTCACATTCGTGTTCATGTTCGTTATCTGCTCGAGCGTTGTGAACTGCGCCATTTGCGCGATGAAATCCTTGTCTTCAAGAGGGTTCATCGGGTCCTGATGCGTCAGTTGCGCGATCAGCAGCTTGAGGAAATCGTCTTTTCCGAGCGCGCTCTTTGTCGCCTCCGTCGCTTCCGTTCCGGTTGAGCCCGAGTTCGAAGCCCCCCGGGTCTTCGAACTCGCCGCGCTTCCGGAATCCGAAGAGGAAGACACCGCCACCTGCCTGTAGAATGGAGCGTAGTTCCCTATATTCACGTCGTATGCCATATCCGGTTCCTCCTTGTCTTCGGTCAGGCGACCCAGTACAACAGTCCCTGTTCCAGATCTATCCTGAAGTCGGCGACCTCTTCCGCTGCTTCCAGGTCATCCACGCCGCGGATGCGCGTCTGTCTCCGCCGTCCTTCTTCCTTCGAGCCGTCGCGCTGCGCCATATCGCGGACATCCACCGAAAACTCCGTAAGGGCCACGCCTTGCTGCTGGAGGATGTTTCGGAGCAGCGCGCTCTGGTCTTGAATATATTGTCGGAGCTGTTCCGTGTTGACCTTAAGGGATGCTTCGATTCCACCCGCGGTCTGGGAGAGTTCGATATCCACCCTCCCGAGCGCGGGCGGCTCGATGACGATGCTCGCCTTCGACTCGCCCTGCACGGTGAGGAAGCGGACGACATCGGAAACGCCCCGGCCGAACGCAGCGGGTTCCTGCGTCGTCATCAGAGGCGCACCCGATGTAAGGATTTCTTTCATCACGGATTTGAACGAAAGAACGCCGTTCTTCTGGCCGTTCTGTATGGCGGAATCCACGTTTCCCAGCAACCGCTGCAACGCCTCGGACCGGTCGGCCATATCGTTTCTTTCGCCGTGTCCGCGTTTATCCCCGGCATGAGCGCCATCATTTTCCCCGCTCGTCTTTCCGGCGACGCCGAGAACATCCATTGCCAGATCTCGAAGGCGCGAAGGATTCACGAAATCCGTTTCTTTCACCGGTTTCGGAGATACCCGGTCCGTCCCGTCCCCGATCGCTGAAACGCCGGCGGATGGCATCGGAGAAACACCTGCGCGCGTCGTAACCTGCGCGCCGGACTCCCGCGACGCGTTCCCTTCCGCGACACCGTCTTCGGACGAAATTTTCGCGGAAGCGACGCCGCCTTTGGGAACCTCTTCAAGAACACGCAGACTTCTGCTCATGGAAAACGACCGATAGAACGATATTCCGCGCAAGCGATCGGGATCGATCTTGTCCGATCCGTCTTCACTCGTCCCGGACGGAAGTTTTTCGCCGCTTTCGGCGGACGCCTTGTTCCCCTTCGACGACATGGTCGATGTCTCGTCATCGGCGATGACGGCCTCACCTTCGGAGCCATCGGGCGACAACGTCGACATTCCCATGGCTCCCGAGGCGATCGAAGCGAAATCCATGCCGTCGTCGAGCACAACGGTCTGTTGTTCCAGAGAGAACGAAAGATCCAGAATGATCGGCGTTCCGGGCGCAAGCGACGCGAGGTACGCCAGAACAGGATCCCCGGAGACACGTTGTTCGTCGGCTCCGTCCTGCAACGCAGACTCTTCCGGAGTTTCTTCCGAAGCGGCGTTTCCGTCCGTCAGCGGACTTCGCGCAATGATATCCTGAAAGGAAAACGGGAACATCCACTGCCAGGGATTGTCCCATGCGGAGAAATCGTCGTTTTCGACAATGTCTTCGGATGTCGTCTGCACGTCGTCCCCTGAAGCGGACTCCGGTTCCGCCGTCTGCTCCGTCCGGAGGAGGTAATTCGCAAAGAGCGTCCTCATTGAGGAAAAGAGCTGTCCTTCTTCAGGCGATGTCTGCATGGCGGACGAAAATTCATCGGAATTCTGCAAAGTCCCCGAAAGAAACGCCGCCAGAACTCCGTTGTCCTGCGTGTCTTCCGCGCCCGTCTGTGCGCCGGTCAGAAGCGAACGAAACAATCCTTCGAAATCCGCTGCGGCGTCTCCTTCGACAGGCGTCTGAAAGAGAGCGGCATGCGTCTGCGCCGCTGCGGAAGGGAATCCGGATATGGGGGGATAGAACACGCGCATCACCGAGCCTTTCGTTGTACCGCGAGCTGTTCCGTCAGTCGTGCCGCTCGGGACGCTTCCATGCGACCGAGAATCGCCGCCCTGGCATCTTCGGGCATCTTTTCGAGGAGCGTCACCGCGAGATCCGGACGCAATGCCTCGACGATCTGCGCCGCTTTCCGGGGGGACATGTCCTGATACGTTCTCAGGAGCGTTTCCATGTTCTTCTCTTCGGCTGGGGCGACGGGAGGTTTTTCCCTTTCCTTCGCGGAAAGAGCCGTCTCCTTCTTTCTGACCGCCTCGGAACGAGCCGTCAGATCCGAAGAAAGCGCTTCAAGCTCGTTCTTTGTCTCCGAAATTTTCTTCTCGCGATCGTTCAGGCGTTTTTCCCAGGCTTCAAGTTCCAGCCGGCGTCGCTCCGCGACATTCATCGAATAGACGGCCGGAATTCCCATGATCGACGCAAGCGGCTTTCCGACAAACGGAATCTTCGGAACGACCGGATAGACATAGGGACGCATATCCCATACGCCCGCCACATTCAGGCCGATCCCGGCTCCCAGGAGGAGAAGGAGCGCAAACAAACGAAAGGCCCATCGTCGCCCCTTTCCGGATCCCTTTGGGGATCGTCGTGGCTTGGATGAGCCTTCCTCCGGCGCCGAGCGTTCGGGAAGTCCTTCCTGCTCGTCAATGGGCATTCGCTATCCACCACCCTTGAGGCGCCGATATCGCGCCATCACGTTTTCAACGTACCGCTGCGTCTCGGGAATCGAAGGGATTCCTCCGACCGCGTCCACTCTCGCAGGTCCTGCGTTATACGCGGCGAGGATCTTCTCTTTGTCCTCTCCATACTTATCGGTAAGCAGGGAGAGGTATTTTACGCCGCCTTCAATGTTCTGTTCCGGATCGAACGGATCGTCGACGCCCATATCGGCGGCGGTTCCCGGCATAAGCTGCATCAGGCCGATGGCTCCCTTCGGAGACACGGCGTCGGGCCTGCCCCCGGATTCCGCAGCCATCACCGCGCGAACGAGGCTCTCCTCGACGCCGTATTTACTGGCGCTCAACCGGATCGCCTGTTCCCAGGACTCTTTTGACGCGGCGTCCGAAGAGGTCCGAACCATCCCGGGAATAGCTGCGGGAGGCGTCTTCGTTTTTTTCTCCTCTTCCTTTCGTCCGGACTCGGCAGCCGCGAGAACTTCCGCGAAAGGCTTCCCTTCCGCGGATTTGCGAGGCGAGGTCGCTTCCCCTATGAGATCCTGAATCTCCCGAATCCGGGATTGGACACGTTCCAGATTCCGCGTATCCAGTCGCATCACTCGTCATCCTCCATGGGCTTCCCCTGATATCGAATCCCCGCGAAGTCGTCCAGCTCTTCCTGCTCCGACTTTTCCCTCTTCAGCTTCCCGTCATTGACCAGGTTTCCGATGAACGTTTCCATAATCCGGACCTCCTGATGGCGCTCGGTCAGACGCACTTCCGTGCAGGCGATCTGTTTCCTGACGGAAGAAAGCTGCGTCGTTCGTTCCGATATGGTTTTGTCGACCGTGTCGACCACCTGACGCCTGAGCCAGAGATCCATGCAGGTGCATACGCGCCCCGATTCTTCGGAAAAATCCCGGAGCGCGTCCTTCCGTTCGACGTCAAGCCGTTCGAGCGAACAGGCGATGTCGTCCTCGGCTTTTCGCTCTTCCGCAAGGCGTTTGCGCTCTTCGTCACGCCACTGTTCCTTCGTTGAGAGAATCCGCTTGAAGCGGCGAATACGGGCGTTCATTCGGAAAGCTCCTTCCGGCTGACTGTGCGGGGGCTTGTATTGTTACTAATCGGCAGTCGAAGCCAGCGACAAAAGCGTTTTTTCCGTATCGGAGAATGAGAAGGAATCATTGACCTTCTGATGGAGGAATTCGTGGACGCGCGCCAGGTTTTCGATCGCCCAGTCGATCTTCGGGTTCGAGCCCTTCTTGTAGGCGCCGATGTTGATCAGGTCTTCCGCTTCGGAATGCACCGCGAGGAGTTCGCGCACGCGCCCGGCCGCCTCCAGGTGCGGCCTGCCGACGATTGACGGCATGACCCGGCTGACGCTCTCGAGAACGTCGACGGCGGGATAGTAATTGCGCGCCGCGATTCTCCTCGACAGGACGATGTGTCCGTCCAGGATTCCGCGCACCGTATCGGCGACCGGCTCGTTCATGTCGTCCCCTTCGACAAGCACCGTATACACTCCGGTAATGCTGCCGCGTTCGCCCGCCCCTGCCCGTTCGAGAAGTCTGGGCAGGCTTTCGAATACTGAAGGCGTGTATCCCCGCGTCGTCGGGGGCTCCCCGATCGCGAGGCCGACCTCGCGCTGCGCCCGCGCGACGCGCGTGACGGAGTCCATCATGAGAAGAACGTTTTTTCCTTCGTCGCGGAAGTATTCGGCGATGGCCGTCGCGGTGAGGGACGCTTTCAGACGGATGAGGGGCGGCTGGTCTGACGTGGCGATGACGAGCACGGAGCGACGAAGTCCTTCTTCGCCGAGGTCGTGATCCACGAACTCCCGGACTTCCCGTCCCCGTTCCCCGACGAGAGCGATGACGTTCACGTCCGCCTCGGTGTAGCGCGCCATCATCCCGAGCAGCGTGCTCTTCCCGACGCCGGACCCCGCGAATATTCCGATCCGCTGTCCGGTTCCGAGCGTGAGAATGCCGTCGATGACCTTGACGCCTACGGGAAGGGGGGTCGTTATCATCTGGCGCCGCAGGGGGTGCGGAGGCTCGGCGTACAGAGGGTACACGTCCGTGGCGATGACGGGCCCCTTGTCGTCCATGGGCTCCCCGAGAGCGTCGAGCACGCGCCCGAGCAGGGACTGTCCGACCCGGACGCCGAGAGGGCGGTCCATCGAGAGGACATCGCATCCCGGTCCGACATCCTTGAGCGTCCCGAGAGGCATGAGAAGCACCCGATCGCCGCGGAATCCCACGACTTCCGCCTTGAGCGATCGCGCGCTGTCGCGGAAACGGATGCTGCACAGGTCGCCGACCCGAACGTCCGGTCCCTGCGATTCGACGACAAGCCCCACTACCTGAACGACCCGTCCGTTGATCCGGACGAGTTGGGACTGTTCGAGCCTGCTTCCGAGGACCTCGATCAGCGTGAGGTCAGTCCTGGTTGGATTCATACCGGATTCCCTCGATAAAGAGCATTTCTATCTCGGAATCGATCTGTTCCAGCTGGGTTCTCCAACGGGCGTCGTAGACTCCGAGGTTCGTCTCGACGATGCAGCTGCCCGGATCCACGCTCGTATCGGCGATAAACTCCAGGTGTTTCGTCCCGCGGAGGATGTCCGAGAATTCTCCCTGTCGGTCCCGGAGAAGGTCGACATCTTCCGGCGCGAGATATACGACGATGCGCTCCTTGTTGCTGACCCGTTGCAGGACTCCGGTGAAAACCCGGAGAATCGTCTCCTGGTCCAGCGCTGCTTCTTTGTGGAGCATCCGCTTCAGAAGGTTTTGCCACAGGCGGATGATTTTCGGCGCGAGAAGGCGGATGAGGGAGTCGGTCTGACCGACGAGCGTCTCGTGAACGGATTCGAGTCTCGACACCAGAGCGGAAAAACGCTGCGCATATTCCGCGGATATCTCGGCTTTCGCCTGGACACGTCCCTCTTCGCGCCCCGTCTTCTGCCCTTCCGCACGTCCTTCCGAACGAGCCCGTTCGAACAGTTTCCGCGATTCGGACTCCAGTTCGGAGGTCATTTGCCGCCGCTCTTGGTCGACCTGTGCGCCAAGCTTCGCGATTTCCGTCTCGAGAGCATGAATCCTCGACAGAAGTCCGGCGTTTTCCTTTTCCAGGCGCCCCGACTGCGCCCGAAATGTATCCGCTTCTTTGCGGGCGATGTCCAGCTCGCTTTCGGCATGGTCCGCTTCGGACTCCACAGGGACATCGGCCGCACCGGTGTCGTCGTCCGCCCTTTCGTCTTCCGGGGCGACGCCGATGCGAACGGTCTGGGGAAGCATCCGAACGGCGCGCAGTATGTTCCGGCGGAGGTGATTAGACAACCAGTTCCTCCTCTCCGCCCCGGGATATGATGATCTCGCCCGTGTCCTCCAGCGCGCGGACCACGTTGACGACCTTCTGTTGCGACTCTTCCACGTCCCGGACGCGAACGGGGCCCATGTAGTCCATGTCTTCCTTGAGCATTTCCGCGGCGCGTTTGGACATATTCCGGAAGAACTTGCTCCGAAGCTCTTCCGTCGCGCCTTTGAGGGCAAGACCGAGTTCCTTCATTTCCACCTCGCGCAGGACTCTCTGGAGCGAGCGGTCGTCCATCTTGCTGATATCCTCGAAGACGAAAAGCCGCCGCTTGATCTCTTCCGCAAGTTCCGGATCGTTTTCCTCGAGGTGCTCCATAATGTTCCGCTCCGTGGCGCGATCCGCGTTGTTGATGATGTTGACGATGGCGTCGATGCCGCCCGCCAGCGTGAAGTCCTGCCCCATGACGGTGCTGAGCTTTCTTTCGAGCACGCGCTCCACCTCCCGCAATACCTCCGGGGTGATGCGGTCCATCCGGGCGATGCGCTTGGCCACCTCGGCCTGCAGGGAAGCCGCGAGGCCGCCGATGACCATGGCCGCCTGCTCCGGTTCGAGGTACGACAGGATCAGCGCGATCGTCTGGGGGTGTTCGCCCTGTATGAAGCCGAGAAGCTGCTGGGGATCCGTATGCCGCATGAAATCGAAAGGCCGGACCTGCAGGGACGCCGTAATCCGGGAAAGCAGGCTCTGCGCGCGTTCCGGCCCGAGCGCGCGTTCCAGAATATCGCGCGCGTAGTCCACGCCGCCCCGGGACATATACTCCCGGGCGAGAAGCATCTCCTGCGCCTCTTTCAGGACTTCAAGGCGCATCTCGGGGGTGACCTTCCGGAGATTTGCGATTTCGAGCGTGACGATTTCGATCGTCGCATCGTCCAGCTTCTTGTAGATATCCGCCGCGACCTCGTTCCCCAATGCAACCATGAGAATGGCCGAGCGTTCTTTTCCGGTCAGACCCTTTCCTCCAGCCTTCGCCATAGCCGCCTCCTAGACCTCTTCAGCGAGCCAGTCCTGCATCAGACTGGCGATTTCCTCGGGTTTCGATCTGGCGTAGGCCCGAAGTTGCTCCTCAAGCACCGCCAGCTCTCCGTGCGCTTCGAAAAGGTCCGGAGAGGAGAGCAGTTCCTGAATCGTCGGGATCCGCTTCGACTCCTTGGATCCCGACGTCGCGAGCGTGGTTTTCATCCGTTTCCGACGCATGTAATAGACCGCTCCAAGCACGGAGAGAACCAGGGCGACAACCGTCGCAACCAGCGCGAAGACGAGTTCCATCCGACGCTGGGCGGACAGTTGTTCCGCCATCGTATCCGCAAGGGTCGTCGAGAACTTCATTCCCTGTATGACGAGCTGGTCTCCGCGGGCCTCGCGAAATCCGATCGCAGACGCCACCAGCGTCTGCAATTCCTTCGCCCTGGGTTCGGGCAGCTCGCCGTCTACGAGAACGGAAGCGGACAGTCTCCGGATGGCTCCCGGCGTCACGTTTTCCTGCTGTTCCCGTGTCGTTATTTCGAAGTTGTTCACGGTGTCGCTCTTGTTGTATTCGGAAGCGCCGGCGTCCTTATTCGCAATGGCGTACCCGGGAATATTCGTCGTCGTTCCCGGCGCCCCGCCGGGCGGCGTCCCCGGTCCCTTGTAATTTTCCTCCGTCAGTTGCTGGCTGCGGATGACGCCCTTCCCGGAAGGTCCCGGGATGAATTCTTTCTGCGTGCTTGATCGCTTGTCGAAGTCCAGATCCACCTTGACGCGCACGACAACCTTCCCGGGGCCGTATACGCGCTCCAGCATCATCCGGACCTTGCCCTCGAGTTCGCGCTCCTGCTGGCGCTCCAGTTCCCGCTGAACGGAGGAAACCGTGTGCCCGTCTCCGGACTTCGAGTATATGAAAAGATCCTGGTTGAGAAGATCCGAGAGGACTTTTCCGGAGGAATCCACGACCGTTACGTTCTCGGGGGTGAGTCCCTGAACGCTGTGGGAAACGAGGTGGACGATCGCCTTCACCTGGTCCGGTCCGAGTTCCCTTCCGCTCTTGAGGCGGATCAGAACGGAAGCGGTCGAGGGCTGCTGTTGCTCCAGAAAGAGCTTTTGCTCCGGGATGACGATATTGACCTTGACGAAATCGACCGCGTCAAGCTGCTTGATCGTACGGTACAGCTCTCCTTCCAGCGCGCGGATGTAGGTGATTTTCTGCTGGAATTCGCTCATTCCCATCTTGGAGGCGTCGAAAAGCTCGTATCCGACGCTCCCGCCCTTCGGGAGTCCCGCCTGGGCCAGCGCCAGCCTGGTTTCGTACACCTGGGCGCGGGGAAGGAGAATCGCGTTCGCGGCGGGGTCGATACGGTAGGGGATTTTGTTTTCTTTCAGATAGGCGACGATGGCGGCTTCGTCGTCGACTTCCAGGCCCGTGAAAAGAGGATCGTATGCAGGGCGTCCGGCCCAGTACGTGAGAAGCCCGAGCAGAACGAGCGCCAGAAGCGCCGCTCCTCCGAGGGACGCCTTGTGCCACCCCTTGAGGGAAGACCAGAAAAATGAGACACGCCCCATCAGTTGCCGGATTCGTTCCATACCTCTCGACACCGTCCTCGCCGGAAACTAGACCGGCATTCGCGCCAGTTGCTGGTATGCGTCGAGCAGTTTGTTCCGGACTTCCGAAAGCAGGCGAACCGCAATTTCCGCCCTTTGAACGGAGAGGACGACGTCCGAAATGTCATCGACGTCGCCCGTAGTCATTCGTTTCATCATCGTATCGGAGTGTTGTTCAAGGCTGTTGACCTGAATCATGGACTCCTTGAGGAGATCTTCAAACGACAGCCCGAGTCCCTCCGCCCCCTGCGCTTTCGGGGACGTCTTCGGCGCTTCGGAGGACGCTCCTTCCGTGGAATACTTCATCAGATCCAGATCTATTCTCGACAACAACGGTCCCTCCTTGTCTATCGACAGGCGCATATCTCAAAAATTCTACCACAATACCGGATCGCAAAATGCAAAGAAGCCCGCCACGACAGCATTTCGAGTCTTGTGGCGGACTTCTTATAGGTCTTTGGAACTAAGCTCCGTTCACTTCGTTCTCTTCTCTTATCCCCGGAGAATGTCAAGCGCGCCGTTCCACATCGTCTTCGCCGTTTCCGTAACCGCGAGATTGGCCTCGTACGCGCGGCTCGCCACCATCATATCCGTCATTTCGCGAACGACGGAAACGTTCGGAAATTCGACGTACCCGTCCTTGCGAGCGTCGGGATGATCCGGCTGGTACGCCAGGCGAGGCGGCTGGGAGTCTTTCGCGATCTGCGTAACGCGAACGCCGCCCATGGGCCCGTCGAGTTCCCGGTCGAGCATTTCCGCGAAAACCGGAACTTTCCTCCTGTACGGACCGCCTTCGGGGGTCCGCGTCGTGTTTACGTTCGCGAGATTGGACGAAATCGTATCCATCCAGAGACGATGGGCCGTCAGCGCGCTTCCCGCGACATCGATGCTCCGAAATATTTTCATGCTAATTACCGCCGATCACGTAGCGCAACATCGCGCCCTTCCGGGCGAGAAAACGGCTCACCGCGCCGTAGGACATCCTCGTCTCGGTGAGAACGGCCATTTCCCGCTCCGGGTCGACCGCATTCCCGTCAAGCCGGTACGGCTCGTCCGGAACCCGCGTCTCCTTGGGAACGACTTCATTGACCGAAAGCGGGCCCGAAGGAATATGCGTGCGGCTAGTCACGACCATCGGCAGTTTTGACGGCCCGTTGACCACTTCCCGCAGCTCCTCCTCGAACGAAACCTTTCGCCGGGCATAGGCCGGGGTGTTGGCGTTCGCGATATTTTGCGAAGTGGAATCGAGTCTGCGGGACAATCCCTGCATCCCCTTCGCGAGAACCGATACCGTCAGATCACCGTACATCGAACACCCTCCCCTCGCTGCTTCCTGATCTTTTTCGGCAGAATCGGCTTCCGCCTTGAGGCCGGACGTCAGTCTTTCTGGTTGATCCCGAGTTCTTCGACGAAAAGCGGACTCAGAACCTTGATGAACGTCCCTTTCATACCGAGGCTGCGGCTCTCGATGATGCCGGCGCTCTCCAGCTTCCGGAGCGCATTCACGATGACGCTGCGCGTCACGCCCACGCGATCGGCGACCTTGCTGGCGATGACGACGCCTTCGCTCCCGTTCAGTTCCGTGATGATGTGTTTCACGGACTCGACTTCGGAATATGAAAGGGCGCGCATGGCCATCTGCACGACGAGCCGTTCGCGCGCGCGTTCTTCGATGGTGCGCGTCCGGTCGTGAAGGATTTCGATTCCGACGAGCGTGGCGAGATACTCGGCAAGCACGAGATCCTTGACGTAGAACGGCTTGAAGAACCGGGCGAGGAAGAGCGTTCCGAGCCGCTCCGCCGAACCGTAGATCGGGACGTAGAGCAAGTGTTTCTCCGGTTCCGTTTCGTCGGTCCGGTCGTCGAACAGGTAGGCGTCGCTGTCGCTCAGGATGGACTCCCTGTGCTGATTCGCCTTCTCCACGAAGGATTCGGGCATATACCCCTTGTCAAGAAACTGGGCGAGCTGTTCCGAATGGTATTCGCTCACCCAGGAATATCCGAGGATCTTGCCTTCTCTGTTGATCAGGTAGACGTTCGCCGTCGAGAACTCGCACAGAAGCTTCGCGAGCTTCGCATAGTCCGGCTTCGTCCCCTCGCGGCGACTCTGGAGCGCCCTTCCGACCAACCTCGTCTTTTCCAGAAGATCCTTCATCGACGGGTCTTCCATGATCACCGTCGGTGTTTCCATCGATTCATTCGTCTTTTTCATACGTATTCCCTCCTGATGCGCGCTGCGCGCGTTATTGTCATTCATCTGTATGGCGGAACCTACAGGAGGTACCGCCGGACATCACTGTCGCCAATGAGCGGTGTGAGACGATCGCGGACCATTTCCTCGCCGATGGCGATTCTTTCGTCTTTCCGCTCCGGAGCCGTGAAGCTGATCTCGTCGAGGAGATACTCCACCATCGTGTGAAGACGCCTCGCTCCGATGTTTTCCATTTCGCCGTTCATGCGTTCCGCAAGATGCGCGATCTCTCGCACGGCGCTTTCGTCAAATTCGAGCGTCACGCCCTCGACCGAAAGAAGCGCCTGATATTGCCGGATGAGGCTGTTTTCGGGCTCCACGAGAATCCGGGCCAGATCGTCGCGCGTCAGGGGCTGAAGCTCGACGCGGATCGGGAATCTGCCCTGCAATTCCGGGACCAGATCCGACGGTTTCACCGAAGAGAACGCTCCCGCCGCGATGAACAGCATGTGGTCCGTGGTCACGGGACCGTACTTGGTCTGAACGGTCGTCCCCTCGACGATGGGCAGAAGGTCGCGCTGGACGCCTTCCCGGCTCACATCCGGCCCGGATCCGCCGCCTCCGCGCGCGACAACCTTGTCGATCTCGTCGAGGAAGACGATTCCCTCTTCCTGCGCGATTTCGAGCGCTTCCCGCGTCACGGCGTCCATGTCGATGAGTTTCTCGGCCTCTTCCGCCCGGATAATCCGACGCGCGTCGGCGACGGAGACCCGTCGTTTCTTCGTCTTTTTCGGAAGCAGGTTTCCGAGCATTTCGTTGATGTTGATCCCCATCGAGTCCATCCCGGCGCCGCCAAGCATGGGAATCGCCACACCGGAGGACTCCGATACTTCGACCTCCACTTCCCGGTCATCCAGCTTTCCCGCGCGAAGCAGGGAAAGAAGCTTCTGCCGGGTGCTTTCCCGCAGACGTTCGTCCTCTTCCGTCGGCTCCAGCTCGGCGGGTTCCTGTTTTCCGCCCGTGAAGGCCCGGAGAAATTCGGGGACGCGCGTCTTTTTCTCCGGACGCGGGAGGAGGATATCCACGATGCGCTGCTCCGCCCGTTCCGCCGCGGGATCCTGGACCTCCTCGATCCGGCGCTTCTTGACCATCGCGACGGCGGCGTCCGTCAATTCCCGAACGATGGATTCGACGTCGCGCCCGACGTACCCGACTTCAGTGAACTTCGTCGCCTCGACCTTCACAAAGGGCGCGTTCACGAGATCGGCAAGCCGCCGGGCTATTTCCGTCTTTCCGACGCCCGTCGGGCCTACCATCAGAATGTTTTTCGGCATGATCTCCCGCGCGATCTCGGCGGGAAGGGCGCGACGGCGCATTCTGTTCCTGAGAGCGATCGCGACGGCGCGCTTCGCGCCGCCCTGACCTATGACATACCGGTCGAGGTACGCCATGATCTCCCGCGGCGTCAGCCCGTAGGCTCCCTGTTCGAGCGGCGTCATTCCCCGATCGCCTCCACGGAAATGACATTGTCCGTATAGATGCAGATCTCCGATGCGATCTCGATCGCCCTGCGGGCGATGCGCGACGGGGCCCAGTCGGAGGCTTCGAGCAGCGCGCGGGCGGCGGCAAGCGCGAATCCGGACCCCGAACCGATCGACGCGGTATTGTTCTCCGGTTCAAGAACGTCGCCCGCGCCGGAGAGCAGCAGCGTGCTGCGCGCATCCGCCACCAGCAGCATCGCCTCCAGACGCCGGAGAGCCCTGTCGGTCCGCCATTCCTTGACCATGGCCACGGCGGACCGAGTCAGATCTCCGCTATTTTCCTCCAGCCGGTTCTCGAACCGCTCCAGAAGCGTCATGGCGTCCGCCGTGCTGCCGGCGAACCCCGCGAGG
>CAYVKE010000005.1:20547-66107 GCA_964451935.1 uncultured Synergistaceae bacterium
CGGACCCCTTGTTCAACCGACGCACTTTCTTCGCGCCGGCCTTGATGATCTGTGTCCCGAACGTGACCTGTCCGTCTCCGGCCATGGCCACGGCGTCTCCGCGCCGGACACAGACGATTGTCGTTCCCTCGAACATTCCTATTCCCCTTCCTTCGCTCGGGGGTGAGCCCTGATGTAGCTCTCCCTCAGGCGATCGGCGGTCACCGTCACGTAGCGTTGCGTCGTGACGATGGACTCGTGCCCCAAAAGTTCCTGCAACACCCGGATGGACGCTCCCCCTTCGAGCATGTGCGTCGCATAGCTGTGACGCAGCACGTGGGGAGTGACCCCGGGAACGCCGGCCTTCAACGCCGCCCTGTCGACGATCCGCGCCACGGTTCTCACGGTCATCGGGCTCGTTCCCTTTCCGGGGAAGACCGGCAGGTCGCCGGAGATCTCCCGGGAGGCCCCGATTTCGAGCTTCCATCGCTCAAGCGCGCCGACCGCATACCGGCCCATCGGCACCATGCGCTCCTTGTCTCCCTTGCCGAGGACGCGGAGCCATCGCTCGGGCAGATCCACCGCATCCCACGTAAGCCCGACCGCCTCGGCGATCCGCAGCCCGCATCCGTACAACAGTTCAAGGACCGCGGCGTCCCGCGCCGCATGCGCGTCGTCCGGGATCGATTCCACCAGGCGTTTCGCATCTTCCCGCGAGAGCGCCCTCGGCAGCCTGCCCGGAAGACGCGGGCCGCGAACGCTTTCGCTCGGATCGACCGCCAGCTCCTTCCTTTCGACGAGAAAGGAGCAGAAGCTCCGGATGGTCGACAATTTTCGGGCTGCGGACGTTTTCGCATATCCATACCCCACGAGATCCCGCAGAAAACTCCGGATCATGCGCGAATCGACATCCTGCACCGATGATGCGCCGCGCGCCGTCACGTACTCCACGAACTGCGCGAGATCGATCGAATAGTTCGCGACCGTATGCTCCGAAGCGTTCCGAGCAAAGCGTAACGTATCGAGAAAGCAATCCACTGAAGCCGACAACTGTTCTGGCATGGCGATATTTTAGCACCTTTTTCTACACTCTCGCAACTTTTCAAAAGAATGGAATTTATCATTGGTGCAAAAACGCTCCTGCGCCGCGTCATCGCTGACGAGCTGCAGGCTGCGCGCTCTCTTCTGGAACGACGATTCGATCGGTGTTTCGGGAAAGAAAAAAACCGGAAGAAGAAAAAATCCCAGCTAACGCAGTATTCCGTACGCGCGGATTTCCTCCAGAAACGATCGCAGGGACGCGAGCGCCCTCTCCGAAGCCGCCCGGCACTTCTCAGGCCGCGAAAGGCGTTTGCCCTCCACCGGAGGGAGAATGCCCAGGTTCGCATTCATCGGCTGAAACCGGGACGGTTCGGCGTTCATCAGGTAATGAAGCAGGGAGCCGATCACGCTTTCCCGCGGCCAAACAGGCGGACTCTCCGGGTTCCCGCGGAGGAGCGAACAGTTGACGGCGGCCACGATTCCCATGGCGGCGCTTTCGAGGTACCCCTCCACTCCGGTTATCTGTCCCGCCAGGAAAAGCGCGTCCCGTCCGCAGATCCGGAGGTGCGGATCGAGCACCCTCGGCGCGTTGACGTATGCGTTCCGGTGCATGACGCCATAGCGGGCGAACTCGGCCCGCTCAAGCCCAGGAATGAGCCGGAACACCCGGTCCTGTTCCCCCCAGCGAAGGCTCGTTTGAAAGCCGACGAGGTTGAACAGGGTCCCGTCGCGATTATCCTGACGAAGCTGCACGACGGCGAACGGTTCCCTTCCCGTCCGCGGATCGGGCAGCCCGACCGGCCGGAGCGGCCCGAAACGCATCGTTTCGGGACCTCTGGAGGCGATCACTTCGATCGGAAGACACCCTTCGAAGTACGCCGGATCCTCGAAGGCATGGGGAACGACCCGCTCCGCATCCGCGAGAGCCGCATAAAAGGTCCGGTATTGTTCCTCGGTCATCGGGCAGTTGAGATAGTCCGCCTGCTGTCCGTACCGTCCCGCCCGGTAGACGACCGACTGATCGACGCTGTCGAGCGTGACCACGGGCGCCACTGCGTCGAAGAAGTACAGGCAGTCTCCCCCGGCCGCTTCCGCCAGGGCCGCCGTCATCGCCTCCGAGGACAGCGGCCCCGTCGCGATGATGCAGGGTTCTTCGGGAAGCGCGCAGACTTCCTCCCGATGGACGGCGATCGACGGATGGGACTCAATGGCCGTCGTCACGAGCGATGCAAGAAGGTCCCGGTCCACGGCGAGCGCCTTTCCGGCCGGGAGCGACGCCTTTTCCGCACAGCCGAGAATGAGGCTTCCGAGCAGCCTGAGTTCCTCTTTCAGGATCCCGGCCGGGCTCGTCGGCTCCAGAGCCCCGAGCGAATTGCTGCATACCAGCTCCGCGAGACGGTCCGTCCGGTGCGCGGGACTCGTCCGCACGGGGCGCATCTCGAACAGGTCGACGGACCAGCCGTCGTTCGCGAGCCGCCACGCGGCTTCGCACCCCGCAAGGCCGCCGCCGACAACCGTGACTCTAGGCATCTCCGACAGCCCCGTTCTCTTCGACATACCCGCAATCGACGCACGCATTTCCGTCCATGACGGCGCCGCACCGGGGACATTTCGGCTTCTCCGGGGCCGTCCAGGAGACGTAATCGCATTCAGGGTACCGGGAGCACCCGAAGAACGCCCGCCCCTTCCTGCTCTTTCGCCGGACGACTTCGCCCCCGTCGGACGCGCCGCATTTCGGGCAGGCGATCCCCGTGGAGTGGACGATCGGCTCCGTATGACGACATTCGGGGTATCCGGTGCAGGCGATAAACTCTCCGAACCGCCCCCGTTTCTTCACGAGCGGCTTGCCGCACTCGGGACAGTCCCGTCCGATCGGCTCCGGCTCCGGCAGCGGGACGCGGGGCGCTTCCTTCGCGCTTTCCACCGTTTTCACGAACGGATCCCAGAAGGCGCGGACAACATCGAGCCAGCGCGCCCTCGCGCCTTCCACTTCGTCAAGATTTTCTTCCATGCGCGACGTGAAGCCGGTGTCGACGATCGGAGAGGAACTTCCTCCGTCGAAGTATTTCTTGAGGAAATCCGTGACGGTTATTCCGAGTTTCGTGGGCTGAAGGCGTTTTTCCTCGTTCTTTTCGACATACACGCGGTCGTAGAGCGTTTCCACGATGGATGCGTACGTCGAGGGACGCCCGACGCCCTCCTCCTCGAGGACCTTGATGAGCGAGGCTTCGGAATAGCGTGCGGGGGGCTTCGTCCAGCGCTGCTCTTTCCCGACGTCGCACAGCGTCAGCTGTTCCCCGGCCTCCGCCGCTTTCAGCAGCTGCCCCTTGAGGTCCAGGGGCCATACGGCGCTCCATCCGTCGAAACGGAGGCTCTCACCGAGCTGCCGCAAACCGACCCGTCCGGCGTCGACATCGAGCGTCGCATTCTCGACGACGGCAGGCGTCATCTGCGACGCGACGAAGCGTTTCCAGATGAGCGTATAGAGCCGAAGTTCCTCGGGAGCGACAACGCCTTCGAGGGACGCCGGTTCGATGGCGACGTCCGTCGGCCGGACCGCTTCGTGCGCATCCTGCGACAGCGCCTTCGATTCGAACAGGTTCGGCGTTTCGGGGACGTATTCCTTCCCGTAATGCGCGCCGACGTAGCCGCGCACGGCGGCCACGGCTTCAGGAGCCGTTCTCAGGCTGTCGGTGCGCATGTATGTGATCAGTCCCGTCGGACCTCGTCCGGGAATCGCGACGCCCTCGAAGAGCGATTGCGCGATCCCCATGGTCCGCCTCGGGGAAAAGCCGAGCCTCCGGGAGGCCTCCTGTTGCAGCGTGCTCGTCTTGAAGGGGGGAAGCGGCTTGCGGACGCTCGCCCTCGTGACGTAGGAGCGGACGGTCAGCGCCGAGGCGCGGATTTCGTCCTCGATCATCGCGGCCGTCGCCGCGTCCGGAATGAGAAGCGGCTTTCCGTCCTTCCAGAGCGACTTTCCGTCCAAGCTATCGGCCCGAAGCGCATACCGGCGGTCTCCGGGGGCCTCCGCATCGACGGAAACCATCCAGTATTCCGTCGGGATAAAGGCCAGGATCTCCTCCTCGCGCTCGCAGATGAGCGCCAGCGCGACGGACTGGACCCGTCCGGCGGAGAGTCCGTACCGGATCTTGCTCCACAGGAGCGGACTCAGCGTATAGCCGACGAGACGGTCGAGAATGCGCCGCGCCTGCTGCGCGTCGACCTTGTCCATGTCGATGCGTTCGGGAGTCTTCATGGCTTCCCGGACGGCGCCGGGGGTTATTTCATAGAACCGCACGCGGCATTGAGACGCGGGATCGATCCCGAGAATATCGGCCAGGTGCCACGAGATCGCCTCCCCTTCGCGGTCGGGGTCGGAGGCGAGGATGACTTTCGAGCTTTTCTCGGCGATCGCCGCAAGTTCTTTTTTGATCGCGGCTTTGCCCTTGACGAGAATGTACTCGGGGGCGAAGTCGTTCTCGATATCGATCGCCATTCGGCTTTTCGGAAGATCGCGGATGTGTCCGACGCTCGCGCGGACCGTATATCCCGGGCCGAGAATTTTCGTCAGCGTCTTCGATTTCGTGGGCGACTCCACGATGACCAGCACCGTTCCCGGGGTGGACTTTCCTCGCGTCGCCGCCGTTCCGGACTTCGTCTTCGCGGACGGCTTCTTCGCCGGCGTCGTCGCGGCATCCTTCACGGCGGTCTTCTTCGTCTTCGTCGCCGTTGTCGTCTTCTTCCGGACGGCCGGGCTCTTCTTCTTTTCGGCCGCCGCCGCTTCGTCTCCCGACTGTTTCGGGGACGACGTTTTCTTCGCCGCCATCCGCTAACAGTACCAGCTTCCGCCGGCGCACATGTTGATCAGCTCCATGGGAGCGCCGTGGATATCGAAGGTCCGGTCTTCCAGAAGCGCTTCGACAAGCGCCGTGAACATCAGGGAATCGATTTGCGCATTCTTCATCCGGCCGAGGTATATGGCCTCCTGGATCGCCTTCTCGAGGACATCCGCGGGGACATCTCCCATCGCCATGTACCTGTAGGCGAGCCCCTGGGCGTCAATATCGAGATACTGTCGCTCCAATTTGTCAAGCATCCTCGCGCGAAAAGGGACGAGCGTATCGTCCATGGCCGCGTCGTCGTTCGGCCGGCATCCGTGTATGGGCACTCTTCGATCTTCCTTTCATGGCTGTTTCCGGATTCCCGGAGCAGCGCTCCAGCGACCGGGACCGGACTGATATATGAGGGAACGTGCGGCCAGAACTGCAAGGCCGGACAAAACGTCAGCGGCAGTCATTGTACCTTCGGCCGCGATGTTGTCAACCGTCTGATGAACATTTTTTTCGAGAATATGCAGAATTTTTCCCTCTTCGTCGGTCAGTCCGCTGGAAATCGCTTCTCGATCCGACGGTTCGGGAAAGAGCGAAAGCTGCCCGTTCGATATGATTGACGCGAACTCGCCGATATCCACGAGCGGGATGGCGCCGTCCGCAATCAGGCGGTTGCTCCCGCGCCCGCACTCTTCGTCGATCCTGCCGGGAACGGCCCATACGTCCTGCCCGTACTCGAGTGCGAGGCGCGCCGTGATCATAGCGCCGCTCTTCAGCGGCGCCTCGACGACCGCGAGGCGCTCGGCAAGCCCCGCTATGATCCGGTTCCGTCGCGGAAACAGCCAGGTCTTCGGTCCCGTCCCGAAGGGATACTCGGAAATGACGCTCCCTGTCTCGAGAATACGGCGAAAAAGCCGTTCGTGCCCCCTGGGATAGACGACGTCCGGCCCCGTTCCGAGGACTGCGGCCGTTATTCCGCCTGCATCCAGGCACCCCTCGTGCGCGGAGGCGTCGATTCCCAACGCGCCGCCGCTCAGGACGGTTCCGCCGGTCTGCGCGATCGCGCGGCCGAGGGCCATGCCGACGGCCCGCCCGTACGAAGAGCACTTTCGCGTCCCGACGACGGCCGTCGGAGCGGAGAGCGGCCATTTTCCCGCGATATAGAGCGCCAGCGGCGCGTCGGAAAGGCGGCGAAGCGCGTCCGGATACTCCGCGTCGTCGTACGTGACGATGCGGACGTTCTCCCTGTCGGCGCGCTCCTGTTCCGTTACCTGGAAGCCGGAAGAAGCGAGTTCCGCGAGCGTCCGGGCGGAGGCTTCCGGGATCCCGATCGCGGCGCAGGTCTTCCCGTCTCCCCGGAGGATATCGTCCGGCGATATCGCACGTTCCCGGCTCCGCTCCCACACGCGGGCGTCCAGCGTCGTAAGGCCGTTGAGCAGGATCAGCGCCGCGCGCGACGACATCATAACGGGAGCCCTCCCTTCCGGTAGGCGAGGGCTTCCGCCGCGTGCGCCCGCGAGATGTCCTGCGAACCGGCGAGGTCCGCGATGGAGCGGGCGACCTTGAGGACGCGCGAAATGCCGCGTCCCGAAAGCCGAAGGGTTCCCGCGATTCCGGAGAGAAACGTGCGGGCCTCGGCGGAGAGTCCGATGGATTTTCGCAGAAGACGTTCCGGAAGTTCCGCGTTGCAGTGGAATCCGGACGGCTCCCACCGGAGCAGCTGCGCCTCCCGCGCCTTCCGGACCCGCGCGCGTATTGACGCGCTGTCCTCCGGCGTCGTCTCGCCGACGGACATGAGTTCCTCGGGGAGCAGCCGCGGAACGGAGACGTACATGTCGATCCTGTCGATGATCGGGCCGGAGAGCTTCCGCCGGTATCGGTCGACGTCCGAAGCGGAGCAGGAGCACCGTTCGATCGGGTCGCCATACCACCCGCACCCACACGGATTGCAGGCCGCAACGAGGAGGACGCGGGAGGGGAACTGAACGCTGCCCGCGGCCCGGCTCACGGTGATTTGTCCATCTTCGAGAGGCTGGCGGAGCGCTTCGAGCAAATCCCGCCGGAATTCGGTGAACTCGTCCAGGAAGAGGACGCCCCGGTGCGCGAGCGTCACTTCCCCCGGCGACACTGAGTGGCCTCCGCCGCAGACGGACACGGTGCTCGCGGTATGGTGGACAGCCCGGAAGGGCCTGGCTCTCCCTCCTGCGTAGGGCGAGCCGGCGCTGCTCTGGACGAGAAGGGTTTCGAGGAGTTCCGCGTCGGAAAGGGGCGGAAGGATTCCTCGCAACGCACGCGCGAGCATCGTCTTGCCGCTTCCGGGCGATCCCACGAGGAGCACGTTGTGATGCCCCGCGGCCGCTATCTCGAGCGCCCGCCTCGCGGAAGCCTGCCCGCGGATATCGGAGAAATCCGGATCGGGGCGGACATCCTCATCCTCCGGAGCGACCGGCTCCACGGGCGACAGGACCGACGCCCCCCGAAACGCGGAGAGGAGCGTCGCCAGGTCCGGAACGGCGTATGCACGGACGCCCGAAACGAGGGAGACTTCGCGCGCGTTTTCCTCCGGAACGTAGAGAGGGACGCCGAGCCTCCGGGCGAGAATGGCTGCCGGAACCGCTCCCCGGACCCGCCGCAGCCTCCCGTCGAGCGAAAGCTCGCCGAGGAAGAGCGCCCCTTCCGGAACCGAAACGGCGCCGAGCGCCGATGTAAGTCCGAGCGCGATCGGAAGATCCAGGAGAGCCCCCTCCTTGGGGAGATCCGCCGGCGCGAGGTTGATCGCCACACGGCCGCGGATCTGGAGTCCTTCCGTCCGAAGCGCCGCGCGGACCCGTTCCCGCGATTCGCGGACCGCCGCGTCGGGCAGGCCTACGATCGACATCGAGAAGAGACCCCCGGTGATCTCGACCTCCGTTTCCACGCGGACGGCCTCGATCCCCCGAAGGGTGATTCCGTGGACGGCGCTCACGGACGCCAGGCTCCGTCGGTGATGTCGCGAAAGTGTTCCACGTTCCACTCCCCTTTTCTGTCAACGGTCATTGCGACGAGGTCGATCCGCCAGGGGCCCTGCCAGTTTTTCGATTCCACGAGGAGCGATCCCGCGCGGACAAGCTTCCGGATCTTGTTCGGGCCGACGGAGTCCTCGGGAGACATGATCTCTCCGATGCTTCGGACGCGGACCTCGACGACGACAAGTTCGTCTCCGTCCATCGCGAGGATGTCGATCTCCCCGCAACGGTTGCGGATATTCCGTCCGAGGATTCGGAATCCCCGGCGGGAAAGAAGAACCGCCGCTTCGTCCTCGCCCCGCCGCCCGAGTTCCAGATGCGGCGCCGTCATGGCCGCGGTCGCATCTCCCGGTCGATGTTGTAGACGAACGCGAGCACGCGCGCAACGGCTTCGTAGAGTTCTCCGGGAATCTCCTGTCCGATTTCGAGCGCCAGCAAAGCGCTTACGAGGGCCGCATCTTCGACGATGGGGACGTTCGCTTCGCGCGCGATTTCGATGATCCGCTTCGCGACGAAGCCCTCCCCCTTCGCCGTAACCTGCGGCGCCTCATCGACGCTCTTGTCGTATTCCAGGGCGACGGCCCGTTCCCGCTGTTTCCGCTTCGCGCTCATGCCTGGACGTCCAGCCTCCGTTCGCCGCGCAGGACGGGACGCTTTCCCTGCCGGACGCCGACATGCTGCACCGTCATCGAAAGATCCTCGAGGGATTCGCGAAGGATATGCCTCCGGGAGCGGAGCGCCTCGAATCCGGACAGCCGCTCTGCGGACAATGTCAGGACGAGCGCCTTCCCGTCGCTTTCCACGTCCCCCTCGACCGGACCGACCGCCTCGCCTTCGACATTGAAGAGCAGGCGATAGAAGGGGCGGTCTCCGGCCCGGCCCGACGAGACCGTCACCCGGGCGAGCATCGGGGCCCTTTCGTCTCCCGCCGGCCACCACGCGGCGGCCAGCAGCGACGGATTGATCCCTTCGCGGGGCGGACGGGACAGATGGCTATGCGCGCGCAAAAACGCGCCCACGTCGTCGTCGCCTTCACGCAACGCTTCGATCGCGCTCTTCGGGCTTTCCCCGTCCAGCAGTTTTCGTTTGAGATCCTCGCGGATCTTTTTCCACACGGAAGCGATATCCTGGGCGGACATTCCGACATACTGGGAGACGAGACGGGCGGCCTCCGGAGAGAGCGGTATTCCGCGCGCCCAGAGTTCGACGAACGAGCCGAGCGTGTCGGGATCTCCCCCCGCCCGAAGCCAGGCGGTGCGGATCAGGGCGAGCGCATCCTGCCGTATCGGCAGGCCGCGGGAAAGAAGCGCCGCGGCGACGTCGCGGTCCCGTTCGGGCAGGGACCCCAGAAGCGCGGTTTCCTGTTCGGTGAGGCGAAGGAGCGGCACGTCTCCGCTCGAGTCGAACACCGCTCGGAAATGCTGCCCCTGAAAGAGGGGGAGCGTCGCCAGCGCGCGAAGGTTCTGGCCGAGGACCCGGACGAGGTACTCGCCGTCCCTGGCCTCCAGCACGAGCCCTTCGACGGTGCTTCCGTCGGCGATGGCGCGTTCGAGCGCCCGCCCGGGCTGCTGCTTTCCGGACGTTTCGACCTGACGGAGGTTTTCCTGGGAGCCGGGCGAGCCCTGAATGCCGCCGATCTGCGCGCTCATGGACGATACAGCCGGAAGGAGCGTCTGTGAATGGCGCTCGGCCCGAGGCGGGCGATCGCGTCGTAGTGGGCGGTTGTCGGGTATCCCTTGTGCCGCGCAAGCCCATACCCGGGGAAGACGCCGTCGAAACGCGCCATCACCCGGTCCCGGAGGACCTTCGCGACGATCGACGCCGCGGAAATTTCGGGCACGAGCGCATCTCCGTGAGGAATCGCCTGCTGTTCCAGGGACAAACCGGGGATTTCGTACGGCCCGTCGACGAGGACGCAGTCGTCGTCACAGGCGATTTTCCGGACGCTTTGTCCCATGGCCCAGAGCGACGCGCGGAGGATGTTCATCGAATCGATGCGCTCAGGAGACGCCGCCTGAGCGGCCCAGCGCACCCCGAGATCGTTCATGAGACGGAAGAGCGTCTCCCTCCGCAGCGCGGGCACGCGTTTGGAATCCGCGAGCCCTTTGTCCAGCAGCTCGTCTCTCTGCGCGTCGGAAAGAATCACCGCCGCCGCGACGACGGGTCCGGCGAGAGGGCCTCGCCCGGCCTCGTCCGCGCCGATGGTCCGCGCCGACATCACGCGTCCTCTTCCGGCGACTCCAGGCTCACGGGACCGAGCGCTCCCCTGGAGAACGCGTCCACGAGCCGTCGTCCCGCCTGCTCCATGTCGACGCGGCCTCCGGCCACAAGACATCCGAGACGGCGGCCGATACGCTCCAGCGTTTCGTCCGCACTCTCCTCCTCGTCCGGCACGCCCCAGGCGTCGAAGATCAGCTTCCAGCGACGTGTCGTCTTCAGGAACGCGATGAGTTCCATTGCGACGACGTCAAACCCGCCGATGACATCCGCCTTGCTGCATCCGAGCCATGCGAGCTTCCGATGCGCAATCTCGCCGGAATGCGGATCGAGAATCCCAGGCGAGTCGACGACGAGCAGCCCGTTTCCCCTGTACCAGGCCACCCCCCGCGTGATGCCCGGGATGCCGCCGACCTTCGCCAGGCTTTTTCCGACGAGCGCGTTCAACAGGAGCGACTTTCCGACGTTCGGAATGCCGACGACGGCGAGCCGCGCCTCGCGATGGGGCGGGGCAACCGAAACGAGCGCACGGCGAAGCGCGTCGACTTTCGGCGCCAGCAGGTTCAGCGCCCACGCCTTTCCTCCGCGCTTCTCGAAAAAACGGAGCCATTCTTTCGTCGTCTCCTCGGCGGCAAGATCCCGCTTCGCGAGGATCGTCCAGACGAGAATCTCGCGCGACAGATTCCGGACCATCGGCGAAGACGTCGCCTCGGGAGCCCGCGCGTCGCGGACTTCGAGGAGAAGATCCAGCTTTCCCGAAAGCTCCGAGAGCTTCCTGGTCCCCTTCGCCATGTGCCCCGGGAACCAGACGGTTCGCGCCATCGAAGCCCCCTATTCCATCAGGCCGAGACGGTCGAGAGGCCAATACCGCACGAAAGCCGGCCCCCGAACGTTCTGCTTCGGAACGAACCCCCAGAAACGGCTGTCCTGTGAGTTCGGCCTGTTGTCGCCCATCACGAAGAAAGAATCTTTCGGAACGGTGAACGGTATTTTCGGGAAGACCGTGCTTTCCGTCAACGTGAACATGTCGCGGTTGCGGACATAGGGCTCGGAGAGCGAGGTTCCGTTCACGATCACCACGCCGTCCCGCACTTCGATGACATCCCCCGGAAGCCCCACGATGCGCTTCACGAAGTCGCGCTGCGGGTCCACCGGATACTTGAAAACCATGATCTGGCCCCTCTTCGGTTCCTGGAACCAGTACCAGAACTTCGCCACGAGCACCCTGTCTCCCGGGAGAAGCGTGGGAACCATGGATCCGCTCGGAATCCAGAACGCCTGCACGACGAACGTCCGCAGAATCAACGCGAGCACCAGCGCCCACAGGATCGTTTCCACCGTTTCCCGCCACCAGGGCTTTGCAACAACTGCCGCCATTCCGTCCATAACCTCCTGTCAAAATCCGCCGACCCCGGCGTATTGCCGTGGGGGCGTTTTCGTCAATATCAACGACTTATACTCCCATTATCCCCCCATTTCAATCCGAAGGAGGCGTATTTCGCACCGAAACAAGGCAATTAGGAGTAACCACAATGTACCGGACCGGCGTTCCCCCTCCCCGACCGGCAAACGCCAGCAGCGTAAAGGAAGGCGAGAACGTGTTCCAGACAGGACTATACCATGAATCGCGATACATCCCCCGGTTGGCGATGAAGCACCGTTCGCCCGTATCGTAGACCTCCGTCTCGTCCGGATTCGTCCAGAACACCCGAATCCTGGAGACCGGCTGCGTTCCCGGACGCATGTAGAAATACCGGCCAGTCATTGACGCCTTCATGAACACCCTCCGCAACCACGAAGCGAAGGCTTCCGACTCGCGAACGACCGGGTGCGCGGAGCTCGATTCATCCGTGACCTCCGGCCGCGCGACGAGGCTCATCGTCACGCAGACGCCCAAAATGGCCAGAACGATCAGCGTCTCCGCGAGCGTGAAGCCCCGAACAAAAAGAGGGAGCCCCGTCGGAGCCCCCTCTGATGTCCGCTTCCCGGGGCTAGACGCCCTTGAAAGCCTCATACCCCAGTTCGAGGACCTTCATGTTCGCGTCCGCAAACTTCGCGGGCGAAAGCTCCCGAACCGCGCTCCGCACCTCGTCGTAGCTCACGTCGCCCACGCCCGCGCCGCACATGGCGCCGACGATGAGGACGTTCAGAAAGAGGAAATTGCCGTTCATGTGTTTCTTCAGCAGCTCATATCCTTCGAGACGGTGCACGCGAATATCGTGCTCCCGGATATACGCCTTCAGATGCTCGTTTTCCAGCGCCGCGGCGTCATGGACGTTCACGATCAGCGCTCCGCCGTTCCTCAGGAAATGCAGGTTGCGGACGGCTTCGTTCTGGTCGAAAGCGAGCAGGGCGTCCGCCTCGCCGGCTTTCACGAGCGGACTTTTGTACTGCCCGATCTTGAAATGGCTGATGACCGATCCGCCGCGCTGCGCCATGCCATGGACTTCGCTGCCCATGACGCTCTCGCCGCGGGAAAGCGCGATCTTTCCGAGAACCTTGCTCGAAAAGAGGATCCCCTGTCCGCCGATGCCGACGATGACGTATTGCATGAGCTATTCCCCCTCCGTCGCAACGATGGCCCCATGGGGGCAGACATTCCGGCACACGCCGCAGGACACGCAGAAGCGTTCGTCGATGACGGCCTTTTTCTTCGCCTCGTCGAACACGAGCCCGGGGCAGTTGAAGAAATTGATGCAGAACTTGCACCCGACGCACGCATCGTGGTTCACCCGGACGGGGATCACATCCTGTTTCTGACGCAGCAGCATGCAGGGGTGCCGGAAGATGACGACGGCCGGAGTCTGATTCGCCTTCGCATGCTCCCACGCTTCCTTGATGACGTCCTTTCCGGCTTTCACGTCGTACGCCTTCACCGTCTTCACGAACGAAACGCCGCAGCCGCGGCAGACGCCCTCGATGTCGACGACCGCGCCATTGTCTCCCTTGCGGAGCTTGTCGCCGACGGCGGGGTTCGCCTGTCCGCCCGTCATGGCCGTGATGCCGTTGTCGAGAATCGCGAGCACGAGCGCGTGTCGGTTGTATACGGCGCTCACGAGCCCCGGGATTCCCATGTGGAAGAAGGTCGAGTCCCCGATCGTCGCGACGACGGGCTTCGGGTCCATGCCGCTCGCCTTCTGCGCCATGAAGAAGCCGGACGAGATCGTGACGGAGGCTCCCATGTCGATGACGGCGTCGACGCCCTTCTGGTTGATCCCGAGCGTGTAACATCCGATATCCGACGGATTGATCGCCGCCGGCAGGGACTGCCGGATCGAGAAGAAGCTCGCGCGATGCGGGCATCCGGGGCAGAGCATCGGCTTCCGGGGAGTGATGCGCAGTTCCTCGAGCGCGGCCTTGAGATTCGCATCCGCCGCTGCGGTCTCCTTTCCGCCGAGGACCTTCACGAGAAGTTCCTCGACAACTTCCGGCAGCAGTTCGCCCGCGCCCGGAACGACCTTGTTCCATCGTCCCCGGACCTTCGTACGGTCAGGAAGCTGCATCTCCATGACCGGGTACGTTTCCTCGAGAATGAGGACTTTCTCATGACGGTCGATGAAATCCATCGCCATGCGAACCGGAAGCGGGTAGGGCGTCCCGATCTTGAGAACGTCGATATCGTCACGGTTCCAGCTCTTGAGGATATCCATCACGACGGAGAACTGAACGCCCGACGTAATCACGCCGAGTTTCGCGGGGCGCGCCGCCTTCACTTCGTAGTTGTACTTCGCGTAGTCCTTCTCGAATTCCTCGCGGATCGCGTCGTTCTTCGCGTTGAGCTTCGGGTGGTTGATCTTGACGCCTGCAGGAAGGCAGGTCCAACGCAGAGGATCCTTCTCGAAACGGAACCCCTGATCCTTCGCGATGATGTCGCCGAGTTCGACGTCCTGGCGGCAGTGATCGACGCGGACGCTCGGGCGGAGCATCGTGATGATGTTGTGTTTCTCGGAGAGATCGAACGCGTCGAAGACCATCGCCTTCGCCTCGACGGCGTCGCAGGGATCGAAGCACGGAATCTTCGCGAACATCGCGAAGAACCGGCTGTCCTGCTCGGTCTGGGAGCTGTGGGGGCCCGGATCGTCGGCGCAGATCAGCAGCATCCCGCTCCTGAGGTCGAAGTGCGCCGCGCTCATGAACGGGTCGGCCGCGACGTTCAGGCCCACCTGTTTCATGACGGCGCAGGAGCGGACCCCGGTAAAGGCCGCGCTGACCGCCATCTCGAACGCGACCTTCTCGTTGACGCCCCATTCGACCACGGTTTTTGCGCCCAGTTCGTCGGCGTACCCCGCAATCGCGGGGAGAATTTCCGACGACGGTGTTCCGGGATAGGCCGCCGCGACGAGGCACCCAGCCTCGACGACACCCCGGGCGATCGCTTCATTTCCTAACAGAATCGCACGTGTACTCACCGTTTTCGCCACCTCCATCTCGAGAGTCAATCTGCTTCCTGATCCAATCCGCCATGGGATTACCGCCTCGTATGATTTTGCCCGAAACGCTTGCGAAGACGTGTTTCGTCCACCCCTCGGCGACAAGCCTGCCGTCGCTTTTCCGGAGGATGCGGCACCGGAACGAGAGAGATGCGGGGGTCAGTTCGCCGAAGCTCGTGCACACGACGATCTCCTCGTCGTACCGGACGGAATGCTTGTACCGACAGTGCGCCTCAACAACGGGAAGAAGGATCCCCTCCCGTTCCCACGCCTCGTACGGACGCCCCAGGACACGGCAGAGTTCCGTCCGCCCGACCTCGAACCACGTCAGATAATTCGCGTAATACGCGACGCCCATCTGGTCTGTCTCGCCATACCGGACGCGTAACGTCACCGGAACTTCCCTGTGCAGAAGACGTCCCCCCATTCGCAACGAAATACCCTTCATCGTCTGAAATTATATACCATAAGGAGGAAAATTTATATTCATTCCTGAGATGCCCGTCGAGGGTTCGTTCACTTCTTCGCGGCGGGCGAACACTCCCTGAGATGCGCGCGCATGATGCAGTCATTGCGGACGACGTCGAATCCGGCTTCGAGAAACGAACGTTCGCTCGCATCGTCCTCCGCCCCCGGCTGCATCCACACGACCGGTTTCCGCGGGCCGTCCATCGCGCGCAGCGAAGCCAGCACCGCCCCGTGTCCCTTCGCCGAGACGAACAGCGCCACGATATCGGGTGCGACCGGAAGCTCCAGCAAATCGGCGCAGCATGGCAAACCAAGGATCTCTCCCCCGGCATACTGCGGGTTGACCGGAAAGACCCGGAATCCGTGCGCGATGCAGTATTGCATCACCCCGAATACGGGACGATCCTCCTTCGGGGACGCGCCGGCCATGGCGACGGATGACGGGCGACACACGTACTCGCGAACGATTTCGTCCTTCGACATCGATCTCATCCTCCCGGAAAATCAAATCGGCCCCGGAACACCGGAAAGTATCTCACATCGGCGTTTCCGCCGCGACTTCTCGACTCCATAGTGGCGGCTCCCTCGGGAATTTTGTATAATGGCTTTGGCTGGAGGGCTGGCCGAGTGGTCTATGGCGGTTGACTTGAAATCAATTGTGCTTTCAGCACCAGGGGTTCGAATCCTCTGCCCTCCGCCATCCTTGCAAATACTGAATGGTCAGCACAAGAAAAGTTGCACGTGAAACGAGAAAACTCGATGAATCAATCGTGGTATCACCACGGTTAATCTACCTCCTGCACTACCTCGATGCTATCAGGAAGCTCCCATATGCGACTCTGCGTGCGCATCGCGCTCTTCTCTCCGACGCCTCTCGCCCAATGAATCTCCAATTCGTCGGTGATTTTCTTTCGGAGGACATAAATGTCCTTGCTTTCTTGCCTGTCGTCCATCGGGCGCAGTCTGATTCCAATGGTCCGAAGCGCCGCGACCGGCAGCAGCGTCCCCTCCTCGCGACATCCTCGGGCTGATTGCACATATTGACGAGAACCGCCGGAGACATCGCCTTCACAGTGTCACGAACCGTCCCTTCAACGAATGCTCCGCCGCTTCGCCTCATAACGGGCGTACATGACGCGCGGCAATCGTCTTCGTCCCGTCGAAATTTCGAAAAAACGCGTCGCGGGTGAAGATGGTCGCTGTAAGAAGCCGACATCACACACGTAACGCATTCAAAAAATCGTTCAGTGTTTCATATAATATGCGTATAAATTACTGTTTTTATAGGACAAAATTTTGCCATCGTTCAAAATACGCCGTTTTTGGTTGACGCCGGGAAGAATTTGAGGCATAATCCATGACTCGAAAGAGTCTTGAGACTCGATTATTTATTCTGAATATGCTACCTTATGTACCATACCCGCTGCACAAAACGGCACCGAAGATTGGGAGGACACGAGATATGACGACCCTTGTTTCAGGCGCTCTGGTTGAACGGGCAAAGCCCTTCATCCGTTTTCTGTATTTTTCGGATTACAGCTCCCTCACCTTTCTTGGAGACACGATCATCGCAATCAACAGGAAGGTGCGCATCTCCACCGACGAACTCACCGAAGCGGAACGCTGGTGCGACGAGCATGGAGAATTCAAGTCGTTTTCGGGGGAAACCTCCGAAATGGAGTCTCTCCTGAAACGTCTTGAATCCGGAAAATGGAAGGAACCGCCCGAAGCTGTCGCTGACCCTGACGTCGTAGCGCTCCCCGCATGCAGGATAGAGGAAGGAGAACTGGAGCCTTCGGATTTCTTCCTCTTCTCTTCTCCGAGACAAAGCCTTTAGGCCCCACCGAAATATCGCAACGACCGCTCCGCGCGGCGCCCGTTCCCGCATCCCGGACGCCGTGCGGAGCGTTTTCCCGTCGCCGCAGGCGTTCAAACCCGTCAAACCAAAAGGAGAGTGCGTCATGAAACGCGACAAATGGACCCTGTACGTGTCTCTGGTGGTTTTTCTCATGCTTCTCCCTGCGGCCGCCCCGGCCGCGCAGCACAACGCAACGGGCCCCGGGACGCTGCGGATTGCGTATTCGGATACCGGCTCCGGCGGTATCCCCGTTCTTCTGGTCCACGGATGGAGTTGCGACGGCTCGTTCTGGTCGCGGCAGACAGAAGCGCTCTCGAAACGCCATCGCGTCATCGTCATGGATCTTCCGGGTCACGGACGCAGTTCGGCGCCCCGGGTCGCATACACCCGCGATCTCCTTGTCGACTCCGTTTCCCTCGTCCTCGACAAACTGCGCATCCAACGGGCCGTGCTCGTCGGGCACAGCCTGGGATGGGACGTCGTACGGGCCTTTGCGCTCAGGCGCCCGGAACGGGTCGCCGCGCTGGTCAACGTGGACGGGGCCTATTGCCGCGTTCCGCGGACTTCGGAAGAACGCGTCGTCCTTGAAAAGCTTTTCGCAAGGTTCAGCGCGCCCTTCGCGGACACGAACCCGGAATCCGTCGACAAGGCCCGCGCGTCGTTCATCGACACGCTCTTCGCTCCGGAAACGCCGGAACCGATGCGAAACTGGATCCGCTCCCGAATGTCCGCGACAGCGCCGCACGTCGCGCGAAGCGCGATGCTCGAATTCCTGCGTCTCGAGCGATGGACGGACACACGCCCGGTGAAGGTCCCGACGCTTGCGGTCTACGCGGAATACACGGCGCGTCAGGAGCTGCCCGGACACAGGGATTACCTGCGCGCGCTGAATCCCTCTCTGGAATACGAGGAATGGCCGGGGAGCGGACATTTCGTCATGACGGAGGACGCGGATCGCCTGAACCGGAGGCTTCTCGCGTTCCTGGAGTCCGTCAGGTAGACAAACCGTTCCCGCTCGTCCGCGCAAGCGACGGAGCGAACAGAAAGCGGACGACCCACGCCCCGTAATCGATCCGTTCGAGACAGAGAACGCCTCCCGTTTCGAACGCGAACTGCGCCCGCTCCTGGTCCTTCGCGACCAGGAGCGAGGCGAGGCGCGGAAGAAACGGCATATGCCCGACAAGCACCATGTCCGTCCGCGCAAGCGCCGCTTCCATTCCCCACCCGTCCACCGGATCCTCCGGGGCGAGTCCTTTCCGGAGCTGCGCGGGAGGATGTCCGGGCAATCCGTTCGAGATGATCGCAGCCGTCTGCGTCGCGCGCGTTTTCTCGCTGTGCAGCAGGGCGACGGGCCGCGCCCCCGCGCGAAGCAGCGCGTCCGCGGCGAGCGACGCGCAGCGTTTTCCTTCCGGGGACAGCGGTTGCAGCGGATCGGCGGTCTTCGGCAGCGCCTCGCCATGACGAACGAGGAAAAGTCTCATGCTTCCGCCGCGGACCTCATCGCGACTTGCCCCGGCACAGGACGGGCCATTCATCCACGACCCGGGAATCCGAGACGAGATACATGACGTCGTACAGATTCGTCGTCGGACACGCATGGTTCGGGATGATCTCGATCCGGTCGCCGATGCGATAGTCCATAGCGGCTCCTTCGGGTATCTCGAAGGAGCCGTGTTCGTCGGAGAGCCTGTCCAGAAAGAGCTGCGGATGCGCCTTGACTCTGCCGTGTCCCTGCGCGCGCGTGATTCCTTCCGTCTGGACGTAATAGGTCAGCGCTTTCGTTCCCGCGTCGAGGACAACACGCGACGCGGTCGGCCGGCTGATGACGGTCGCGAGAACCGTCTGCGCGCAATGCTCGTAGGTTCCAAGCACCTGCGCCTGATCCGCGTCCATGAAGACGTACGTTCCGGGACGGATTTCCGTGACGCCGGGGAGGATGTCCGCAAGCATCAGCGAGGGCGTCGAACCGACCGAAATCTCTTCGACGTCGATCCCGTCATCGCGTATTCTGTCGGCTGTCCGGAGCATCTGCGTCTGACTCTCCCTGAAGATTTCCATGACCGATTGCGAATCCGCCGCGTCGTAGCTCTGCCCGTCGTGGGTATAGATCCCCCGGAACCGAAGCCCCGGGGCCCGCACGATGCGCCGCGCCAGGTCGAGCACGCCGTCTCCGGGGGGCATCCCCGTCCGGGGGTCTCCCGTGTCGACGTCCACGAGGACGTCCAGCCGAAAGGAGGCATCCCGGAACGCCTGCGAGAGGATATCCACGTGGACGGGATTGTCGGCTCCCACGGCAAGCCGGATCCCGGTCCCGGCAAGGGCGCGAAGGCGTCGAAGCTTGATGGGGCCGACGATCTCGTTCGCGATGAAGATATCCGTCAATCCCTCCCGCGCCATGACTTCCGCCTCTCCGAGCTTCGCGACGGTGATTCCCGCGGCGCCAAGTTCTTCCTGCCTTCGGGCGAGCGCCGGACACCGGTGCGTCTTCGTATGAGGCCGCAGCTTCACTCCGAAACGATCCGCCTTTTCCTGCATCCGCCGTAGGTTCCGCTCAAGTCGGTCCCTGTCGATAAGCAGGGACGGCGTGTCGATCGTCTCCAGGCTTCTTTCGGTCATCGTCATTCTCCCTCCCGTCATTATCCGATAAACGACCGCAACAGGGCGACCGAGGCTGCGCCCGACGCCATCGCCGCCAGCGGACTGCCGCTGCGTCTCATGACGAATATTGTGACAACGATACCACAGATTCCCTCGATCCCGGAATCCCTCATCGAATGGACCGTGAACGCGAGCATGATCGACGACGGGATCGCGTCGAGGACGCTTTTGATGCGGGAGTCGCCCCGAAGGCGTCGCGCGAGAAAAAGCCCTCCGAATCGCAGCAGGAAGGTTACGACCGAACAGGCGAGGATCACCGACAGTCCGTGCGCAAATGTCATGAGCGGCGCGTCCCCTTCCAGCCCCGCGCTCCCGCGCCGGCCAGCCCTCCCGCGAGCACGCTCCAGCTCCCGCCGAACACGAAATCGACGGCCGCGGTCACCGAGGCGGCCACGATCAACGGAAGCAGATCTTCCTTCCCCTTCCAGAGGGAGACGACAAGCGCCGCAAACAGCGCGGGGAAGGCGAAGTCGAGTCCGAAACGTTCCGGCGCAGGAATCCGCCCGCCCGCGAGGCTGCCTGCAAGGGATCCCGCCAGCCAGGAGAGCATCAGCGCAATCCCGCCGGCCAGAAGGATATCCGCCTTTTCCGACTCTCCTGCCTGCGCCGCCATGGCGACGGCCCAGTTTTCGTCCGCGACCAGATGCGCCCGGAGCATGCGTTGAGCGAGCGGTTTTCCGGCGAGCAACGGTTCCACGGAGGCGCAGATCAGCAGATACCGCAGATTCATAGAAGCGACCGCGCCGAGAACGGTCCAAAGCGACGCGCTCCCCCACATGTCGACGATGACGAACTGCGCGGATCCGGAGAACACCAGAACCCCCATCAGCGCGACCAGAGAGGCCGGAACACCCTTCGCCGCGGCGAGGACTCCGAAGACGCCTGCGTACGCGAACACGCCGACGCAGATCGGAACACACAGGGAAACCCCTTTTCGAACGCTTTCCCGCATGACATCACCCCCACGACCGCAGGCTACACGACGAAAAGCGTTTCATCTTGAACGAAATTGCTCTTCGACGCACGCGCGGCGAAACGAACCGGGAGCGACGCCGTATACGGCGCGGAACCACCTCGTGCAGTGGCTCTGATCGGCGAAGCCGGCGTCGAGAGAGGCCCGGGCAAGCGGAAGCCCCCGGAGGATCGACGCCCGCGCGAGTTCCACGCAACGGAGCATCCGGTATGCGTGGGGGGAAACGCCGAGGACCTTCGTAAACGTTCGGAGAAAGTGGTACTGGGAGAGTTCCGCAACGGCGGCAGCGTCGCGAAGCAGCACTCCTCCGGCTGCGTTGGCGCGGATGTATTCGGCGGCCCTTCGGACGGCGCGTTCGTTTCCCGGTTCGGTCGCCGCCGTTCCGGGCGACTGTCCCCATCGCGCGAAAAACGGCCCCAGCAGAGCGCTCAGACGTTGGCGCACCCACAGCTCGCACAGTCCGTCCGTCCGCTCGATCGCCCGGTGGAACCGGATGAACTCGTGCGTCCACGGAGGATCGTCGACGGTCGCGGACGGGAAACGGACGGGTGTTCCGGGAAAGCCGGCGCCCCCGAGGATCTCCGTTATCAGTTCTTCGGAGGGATACATCATTCGATAGCGGAACCCGTCCCGCGTCCCGGGCTCCCCGTCGTGGACCTCGCCCGGGTTGATCGTAACCACCTGCCCCGGTACGACCGCATGCGCGGCGCCCCGGTGGAAAAAGCGTTCTTCGCCCTCCTCGATGACGCCGATGGCATAGCCGTCGTGCGCGTGGCGGCGAAAGGAATAATCCGTGAAACGCGCCCTGAAAAGGAGAAGATCCGACACCTCCGGGACGCGCCAGTACCTCGTCTCGTTCTCGCGTTTGATCGGACGGCGACGGATGCTTCATCCCCTCCTTCAGTCCGGACGACGAGCGGCTTTCAGCGCAAAACACGCATGCCCGTCCCGTTCCTCAAGCTCCGGCGCGCAGCGGGAGACGTCGGCTTCGGCGGCGAAGGCGATATCCCGGGAAAAGCCGAGCCTGTCGAGAAGCAGCGCGTGCTCCGCCCGACGCAACCCGGCCTCCATGCCCCCGGCGCAGGTCCGGTAGAGGTCCAGCGCGGCCAGAACGCCGTCATCCGCCATATCGGGCTTCCAGCGGGAGATGATGCGGTCCGCGATGAGGCCGACGCAGAGCGTATCGTCGAGGGCGAAACGTCCGAGCCTCCCGGCCGAGAGGATTCCGACGGTCTCCAACCCCTCGAGACGGGAGGCGACCGCCGCCGCATTGCGGCAACACCCGGCCAGAACGATCGCGCCCGTTCCGGCGGCGCGCTGAACGGCCCTCGTGCCGTTCGTCGTGGTCATGACCGCGACCGGATGGCGCGCAATCATGGCGGACGTCATCTCGAAGGGGGAATTCCCCGCGTCAAACCCGGGGACTTTCACGCATTCCCGTTCGCCGAGAAGCATACAGCGCTCCCCGAGTTCGCCGCGCAGGCGAAACGCATCCGGAACGTCCCCGACGGGAAAGAGCACCTCCCCTCCGGCGTCGAAAAACGCAACCATCGTCGTCGTGGCGCGAAGAACATCCACAACGATCCACGCGTCAGCCTGTTGTACGGGTTCCGACGGACTCAGCGTCGCAAGGAGTCTTTTCACGGCATCGCATCCTCTCAGGTTTTCTATTGTATTCCTTGCCGGAACGGGAAAAAAGGAGCGCCGCCGCCTTTTTCCACCCGTATCGCCGCTGAAGACGCCGAGTTGGGCTGCCGGTGAGAACGGCTGTGCGGCGATGAGAACCATGAAGGGGCGCCCCCGTTTTCCCCTTCTTTTTTCGATTTGCCGCAATTATTCGATCAGCGCCATCATTGTTGATCGGATCACATTGAGTACAATTCATGAAGCATCGTCACCCCCGGCGAGGATCCGGACGTTATTGAAACGGGGAAGCGAGGAGGGATATCATGGCGGAGGCGCAGGCAAAGAAAATGGGACTTGTGCAGTGGCTGCTTATCGGAATCGTCGTTGCGGGAGGATTGTATATGTTTTTCGCCCACTGAGGGCGAAACGATCGAAACAAAGAGAGCGGAAATCGCCGCAGCGATTTCCGCTCTCTTTTCGCACCGATGCGGAATCGATCTACCTCGCTCCGTTGACGGAAGAGAGGCTCTGCAATCCGGACGCGTACCGCCCGCGCTCGACGACCGCCTCGAGCGCATCAAGATACCCCCAGGTCGCCGCAACGATCTCCCTGATGGAGAGTTTCCTCTTCTCGCGAAGTTCGTTCCATATCTGCACGGGAAGATACATCCAGATTCTGAAGGATGTCTCCGTATTGTCCACAGGCTGCTCCGCAAGAATGAGGTAGCCCGCCTTGCTGTACAGCACGACGGGACGGGAACTCTGTGAATGCATCCGCTGAAGGTCGTCCAGCGTAAAGGAATACGATTCCATCTCCCCGATGTCCTTTCGCCCCGGGAGATCCGTCAGCGAAAACCACGCCTTCGGAGGAACGCCGTCCTCAAAGACGCCGGTCGCGTTCTTGAGCCAGGTCTTCACGCGCGTCACCGCCCCGTAGTCCCCGCGGGAGAGCGCGAAACGGATTCCCCAATACGCCATCCGGGACATCTCGTCCTTATCGAGGGCCTCGAGAAAAGCCTGTTCGCTCTTGACGACTTCGTCGTCCACGGGAGCGCCGCCCGCCATCAGACTCCGGACGATGAGCGCAGCCGGAAGATGCTCTCCGGGAGGCGGCATTTGGGAGAACAAATGGCTGCGCAGGTTCGCGACGACATCCCGGGAAAGGGTGACGCTTCCGTTGTCCCCGAGCGCCAGCACAACCGCGCGACTGTCATAGAGGAACACTTCTTTCGTCACTTCGCTCCCAAGTTTTCCGAGCACCCATTCATCCGTTCTCCGGATGCCGGGCATTCCCAGAATATAGCGATTGAAAGGGAGCAGCAGCATCACATGGACTTCTTTGCGCTCCGGCAATCCGGTGCGGTCATCGGGCAACCGGACAATCGTTCCCTTCGACATGAGTTCAAAGATCATGGAGCATCCCTCCCCTTTCCTCCGCTCTTCGGATTATTAACACTAACACTTCAGGCCCATTCTTTCAAGCGATATCTCCCGGAGCCCGGGGCCAGCGCCTGTGAAGCCAGAGCCACTGTTCCGGATGCCGCCGGACGATGTTCTCAAGCGTCCGGTCCACCCGCAGGATCGTCCTCCGGATCCTGTCGTCCCTGTCCTCTCCGGGTTCCGCCTCAAAAGGCCGTCCGATGACGACCCGGTGGCAAAACGGAGCCGTCCGGACCGCCACGACCGGAACGATGGGAACGCCGGCGAGAACGGCCACGGCCGCAGGTCCGGGCGCCGTATAACACGGCCGTCCGAAAAACACCGACGGGATCCCGTGAACCGGAGACCACGCCTGATCCGGCATGATCCCGACGAATCCCCCGCGTTTGACGTGAGCCAGAATCATCTTCAGGCTCGCCGTCTTGTCGAACGTCCTCACCCCCACCGCAGTCCGGAAAGAAGTGATGAGTTCCGAGAGATCCGGAGCATCAGGGTTGCGGGCGACGACCTCCGTCAGGTACCCGGCATGCGACAGCCACGCTCCCAGCATCTCCCAGTTTCCGAAATGTCCGGAAAGGATCACTGCGCCCGTTCCGTGCGCCCGCAGATCCCGGAGCGTCTGTTCCCCCTCGACCTCCGGGACCCAGTCGAAAACCGACCGGGGATGATTCACGAGACAGAGGTATTCCGCCGCCGTCAGCGTAATGTGACGGTATACTTCGCGAAGGATCTCCCGACGCTGCGCTTCGTCCTTCTCCGGGTACGCCCGGGCCAGATTGAGCAGCCCGACGGCTTTCCTCGGTCCGACGCAGCGGATTCCGCAATCCAGTATCCGGGCAAGCGCCCGTGCGGCCCATTCCGGCGCCGCGGCCCGGGAGACCGCACGCACAAAGCCCGCGCGTGCGGTCATTTTTCGCCGCGAAGCGTTTGGTACAGCTGCTCCAGCGCTTCTCCGCCCCGTTCCCGCGGATAGTTCTCCCGAATCCGCCTGCGCGCCCGCGCCGCAACGCCCCGACCGGCCTCGCCGAACGCGTCCTCAAGGACATTCTTCCACCCGGACAACGCATTGTCGGCAGGGACCAGATACCCGTCCTCCCCGAGCAGCTCGGCGAGGAACGGCGATGAGGGTGCGACGGTTGGAACTCCCGAAAGCGCGGCTCTAGCAGAAAGCAGGGCAAGGGATTCCGTCACGGTCGGAATCAGCAGGACGCCGCCGGTGCGGTCGAAACGACGGACGGCGTCGCCGTGGGACGCCATCGGGATGCTCCACGGGACGGAAACGCCCGGAAAGGGAAGCGAGTAGACCGATTTCCCGAGCTGCCGGACGATATCGCGAAATCCAGGATACAGGCCGCCGGATCGGGAGCAGGCGAGCACAAGGGCCTTCGTCTCGTCGGGAGCGCCCGCGTCCTGCTCCATGGGAACGCGATACTCGAAGGCCGGAGGAATAAAGAACTCTCCGCGTCCCGCTTTGCAGCGAAAGAGCGACGTCGGGTGTCCCCGCCATTGCGGGACCGGGTCCATAGATGAATGGACGGTTCGCACCCGCAGGCGCACGGCGGACCACCACTTCGGAGGAGGTCCCCAGAGGTGCCAGAGGGAGCCCCGCGTTCCTATAAGGAGCGAACGCTCCATGGCGTTCAGGGAGGCCCATGACACGGCGTCCCCCCCGATATTGTCCGTCCCCCCGGCGCAGAGGACCGAGATGTCCTCGCCGCGCTCCCGCGCGGCCGCCGCCAGGGAACCGATCACTTCCGACTCCCACGGAAAGGGCGTGTCCTCGACGAACCAGTAGCATGCATGTCTCTCCATGAAACCGACTCCTTTTTAGCCCGTGTCGTTTCGTCCTTACGGAACCACGGACGGATCATTCATCGGCGACGTCCATTCCGCAACCCCTTCGTCAAGCGTCGGAAGGACGACGGAAAGCATCCCCAGACGCCGAACGGACGTCAGCGCCCTGCGAAGCTCCGACAGCGAATCGGCGGACAGTCCGAATTTTTCGGCCGCTGCATCCGCCTGCGCCAGCGATTCCATCAATTCGTCGAACCGCTCTGTATTTACGTGAAACCATGCGACGGAACGCTTGAATTCCCTGAAGGCTGGGACTTCGGAACGAAGGGGGAATCGTCTTCCTTCGGCGAGATACTCCCTGTCGAGAACGCCGTAGATTGCGTTGTTCGCGTTCGAGAGCCCTGCCAGCGAGAAGGGCGTCGAAGCCGTCCCGCCGGATTCGTATCCGTCGACCCGTTCGACGGCGGGAACAAGGAGGTTCCAGTCCTTGTTCCAGAACGCTTCGGTCACCCTCTGCGCCGTTTTTCCCCTGTCCGGGAACTGGAGGATCATTCCCGGCAGCGAGAATACGAGAAAACGCGCGCTTCCCCCGATGCAGGCCACGATGGGGCCCGAAAGGAACTTCATCGTCTCCGTGCGGTCGAACCCCATCCGTTCCGTCATATTCTGAAGCCCGACAGCCCGAAGGCGGTCCGGGGACAGGATCCCCGGCGAAATGCCGCCGGCGAGCAGAAGCGGTCTGGGGGCGATCAGCGCATCGCTCCAGGAGACGGGGCGCAACAGGTCCGCCGCTTTTTCGGGGAAAAGCGCCGACAGGCCGTTCACCTTCCACCGGAGCCGACCGAACGGACCGTCCTCTTTCCACGCGACGTCGAACAGCAGCGCGCCGGGCTTGAGATCGCAGCCCGAAAGCGCCGCCCAGTGGGCGAAAAGCCCTCCGTCGAAGAAACGCAGGTGATTCGGCCAGAGGGGCTCGACATCGAAACGGGCGTCGATGGGCGTCTTCGTTCCTTCCAGCGTCGCCAGCATTCGCCCCAATCGTCCCTCGTCCGAGGCGAGAAGCGTCATTGCGCCGCCGGAACCAAGAAGGATCCTCCCGCCGGAGTTCCTCGAAACACGCGCCCACGCCGCATCGCGACTCACCGAAAAGCCCATTGCGCTCCACGCTTCGGGCGTCACGCCCCGCGCCGCCTTTTCGGCGACGGCGCGGGGGAAAAACGCCGCCGCGCTGCACGAGAACCGTCCCGCGCCCGGTTCGACCAGGATGACCGCCTGTTCCGCGACCGAAAGGAGGGCGAGGAAGTCCGCGACGGACGAGTTTTCTATCTGCGCCCCTGTCGCCGTTCGTATGGCTTCGAACGCCGCGCCGCGTCCAAGGACGAAGAAATACGGGGCCCCCTCCGGCGGCGGAGGAATCGCTCCCGAGAGACGCCGTCCGTCCGGCTCGCGGCCAAAGGCCAGAAACACCGCCGCAAGAGCGACGCTTCCCGCAAGCGCGGCGCACCAGAACCGCACGTTTCGTCGCATGGGACCACCCTTTCAGGCTTCTCCGTCGTCCTCGGGGAACGCAGGGCGCGCCTTCCCCCCCGTTTCATAGTGTGTCGGATGCTTCCCGGGCCGAAACGAGTTTCTGAACGGCGATTTGCGGATCGTCTATCCCCTGGACGTCGATCCGGGAACGGCCTCCTTCGCCGTGCGCCCGTCCGCGGTTTCGAGCAATGTCCGGCTCGACTGGAGAAGCGGCAGGACATCCGCATAGTCCTGTCCGGAGGCCGCGTGCTCCTTCATCGCGGAAGCCAGGACCGCGATTTCGGAGAGCAGGCGCTCCACGGAATCCATCGCGCTTGCCGCGGGCGCCAGCCGGAGGATTTCGCGTTCGGCCTCCTCCCGTCGGGACGACAACAGGATCTCCTGACCCGGCGTCGGGACGACCGCCGGGCTGCCGATTTCCCGAATCCCATCCGCAAGCGATTCCGAAGCCTCGGGTTCGCCGTGGGTGATGATGAAAACGGGACCGCCGGCGCCGTCTCCCGGAGCCGGAATGAAGTTCGCGGCCCACGTCAGAAGGTCGTTCCGGTCTCCGTGGGCCGAAAAACCGTTGATGGTGTGAAGTTTCGCCTTGACGACAACGTCTTCGCCCGCGATCCGCAGGTTCGTCTCGCCGTCGACCAGCCGGCGGCCGAGCGTCCCCTTCGCCTGGTATCCGACGAAGACGACGTGATTGCTCGGGTCCCAGACGCCGTGCTTGAGATGATGCACGACGCGTCCGCCGTTGCACATGCCGCTCCCGGCGAGCACGACCGCATTCCGCACTTCGTTGATCGCCTGCGATTCCTTCACGTCCGATACGTACCGCAGACGGTCCGGCATGAACGGATCGACATCTTTGGCAGTCCACGACTGTATCTCCGAGGACATGATATTCGTATGTTTCCGGTAAATCTCCGTCGCCTTCACGCCCATCGGCGAGTCGAAGTAGATCGGCGCGCCGTCGAGGACTCTCGTCTTCTGCAGAAGCATCAGTTCGTACAGGATCCTCTGCGCCCGGTCGACGACGAACGTCGGGATGATGACCTTCGCCCCGGCCGACAACGCGTCCTTCATGACCGACCGGAACTCTTCGCGGCTTTCGAGGTTCGATTTGTGCAGCCGGTCGCCGTACGTCGACTCCAGAATGACGTAATCCGCCTCGGTGATGATGGCCGGATTGCGCTCCATCACCGTCTCCTGCGGTCCGAGGTCGCCGCTGAAGACGACCGTTACGCGTTCATCCCCTTCCGTAAGCCAGACCTCGAGAATCGCGCTTCCGAGAATATGCCCCGCATCGCGAAAGCGCACCGCGACTCCCGGCGCGACGTCGATCCGTTCGTCGTAGCTCGCCGGGGAAAGATGCGACAGCGCCTTTTCCACGTCGTCGAGAGAATACAGGGGTTCCACGGGCGGAATGCCCTTCCGCTCGTTCTTCCGGGTCTTCCACTCGGCCTCTTCGCGCATGAGATTCGCCGAATCGCGCCAGAGGACGTCGAGAAGCTCGAGCGTCGGCAGCGTCGCCCGGATGGCCCCGAAAAACCCCTGTTTGACGAGGAGCGGTATCCGTCCGGAATGATCCAGATGCGCGTGGGTGAGCAACACCGCGTTCAGCGTGGAGGGAGCGAAGGGAAAGGGCGACTTGTTCCGCGTTTCGTCGTCGCGGCCCTGAAAGGTTCCGCAATCGACGAGGACTCTGCTTCCGGCGCATTCAATGAGGTAATTCGATCCGGTCACCTCTCCGGCGGCTCCCAAAACAGTCAGTCTCATCAGCGTTCCCCGGGGCCGCCATCGGCCCCCGGGCCACCCTCCTTTCGAATTCCTTCCGTGCGGGCGGCGCCCGATTCCTCGGGCGGACGGTCGGGGAAACGGAACACAAGGAGCGTCCCCCGGCCCGCATCCGATTCGATCGTCATGGTTCCGTCAAGCAGGGTCATCCGTTCCATCATATTCGCAAGTCCCCGGTGCCCCCGGACCCGCAAATGTTCGAAGTCGAGATCCGGCGTGAAGCCCGTTCCGTTGTCGCGAATCGTGAAGCGGATGCCTCCGTTTTCGCGTCCGATCTCCGCGGTGATTTCCGTCGCGTTTCCGTGACGAACGGCGTTGGAAACGGCTTCCTGCAGAATCCGGAAGATCGCGAGCACCCGCTCGGGCGTTGTTTCCACCGTTTCGTCCGCCTCGACGACGACGAGGACGCCGAACGTTCGCGAGAGACGGTCCGCGAGCCCGGTCAGCGCTGCCGCGACTCCAAGCTCCAGCCAGGGCGGGGACAACTCGTCGCACATCGCCCGAAGCTCCCGGACGGCGGATTGCGCCGTTTCCTCGACGAGATTCAGATGCCGCCCCCGCTCCTCTTCGGCGCCGGGCATCCGGTAGAGACGCACCTGCTGGATCATCGCCGTGATGTCCTGCAGCGGTCCGTCGTGCAGTTCCCGCGCGATGCGGCGCTTCTCGTCCTCCTGCACCCGGACGATGTCCGTCACGTACCGGTTCCGCAGGTCGTTCCGCTCGATGGCCGCAGTCGCCAGACGGTGCAACGCGTGCCGGATCCGTCCGACCTCGAGCACCGCCTGCGGATCGTCCGCCCTCGGGAGGTCCCGTCCCAGACGCAGCGCGGAAATTTCCACGTCCATATTCCGCAGCGGAACGATGAGCCATCTCCAGAGCGCCCAGATCGCGAGAAGGCTCGCAAGCGTCATCAGAACGATCAGGATCGGCCAGAGATGCCCGATCCGGACGAGCGGCCCGAGCAACTGGTTCCACGCGACGGCCGCAACGACATACCGCGACCCCTCGTCGACGGGATAGACCGCGATCGTATACCGTTCCCCCTGCTTGTCCCGGACCTCGACGGCCTTTCCGAACGGCAGTTCGGGACGCCAGAGCGCCGCCAGATTCCGCACGCCGGGCGACGCCATCAGGACCTTGCCGTCCGCCGCGAGGACGGCGACCCATCCGGGAAGCGACGGCCCCCAGGAAAAAATCCGGAAGCGGTGCATATCGGTCGGAAAATACGGACCGGCGTCCCGACTGATCCGGGACGCCACGTTTTCCGCCAGGTCTTCCACGTAGGAGCGTGCGACGAACTCGACCGCCCACTGGTGATGCACGAGGCCGAACCCGGCGACGAGGAGCACGGCGAACATGGGCAGCAGAATGGCCAGGGTCAGGACGACGAGGAGATGTCGCCTCATTCAAGCAGTTCCTCGAGCGTCACCACGCCGTATTTCAGCGCCAGAAGCAGGGCTTCCGTCTTGTTTCGCGCGCCGAGTTTGTCGTAGATCGAGGCGAGATGCGTCTGAACGGTCCGTTCGCTGATGAACAGGTCGGACGCGACCTCCTTGCTGGAAAGCCCTTTCGCCGCGAGAATGAGGACTTCGCGCTCCCGGACGGAAAGGGGTTCGGGCGTGAAATCGCGGTCTCCGACCGCGGACGCGACCTCTGGGTCAAGATAGAGCCCGCCGCGCGCGACGGTTTGGATCGCGCGGGCCAGGTTGTCCGGGGTGACCGTTTTGAGGACGAATCCCTTGGCCCCGGCCCGCAACGACGCCAGGACATACTGCTGCGCGTCGTAGGACGTGAGCATGACCACGGCGACGGGGAGTCCGGCCTCCTTGATCTGACGCGCGACCGTCACGCCATCGGCTCCGGGCATCCGGATATCGAGAAGCGCCACGTCGGGCTGCAGTTTCGAAACAAGCTCCCAGGCCGCGACGCCGTCTTCCGCCTCTCCGACCAGCTCGATCCCGGTTTCCTTCTGAAGATATGCCGACAGTCCGGCCCGCGTCAGCGGATGATCATCTGCAAGCAGCACTCGTATTGTCATGGACGCCCCTCCTGCTCCTATATTCGCTGTATTCCATTCCCAATGGTAGCAATCATACCCCGTAGGAGCATCCGCAATCATACCGACGAAAGCAGGCTATTCCTGAAGTCCCAGCCCAAGTTCCCTTTCGACGGGACGCATCGCCTCGATAACGCCCTGAATGAGATCGTCGAGCTGAACGCCCATCATATCCGCTCCCTTCAGGATCAGGTCCCGGTCGACGCCGCGCGCGAACGCCTTGTCCTTCCATTTCTTCTTCACCGATTTGACCTCGAGATCCGACAGGGAGCGGCTCGGGCGGACAAGTGCGGCCGTGATGACCATTCCGGTGAGTTCGTCGATCGTGAAAAGCGTCTTCTCCATCGGGCTCTTCGGCTCGACATCGGAACAGATTCCCCAGCCGTGGGCCTCGACGGCCCGGGCGATCTCCTCGGGGTACCCCTCGGCGCGAAGCCATTTCGCCCCTTCCTTCGTGTGAAGGTGCGGCGTCGCCTGCATTTCCTCCCAGTCGATGTCGTGGATCAATCCGGCTATTCCCCAGAGTTCCTCGTCGGCGCCGGCCTTCCGGGCGAACCATCGCATCGTGGCCTCGACGGCCAGCGCATGCCGGATGTGCCCCTCGTCCCTGTTGTGCTTCCGGAGAAGCTCAAGCGTTGCGGATCGTGAAAGTTCCATCTGTCGTTCCCTCCCTGAAATAATGTCCGTTTTCCGTCCGGTCCCGGTTCATTCGAGACACGGAGCCATCGCGTCGAGCACGGCGTCCGGAAGGCGTTCGACGGAAAGCGCGGCCTGCGTTCGCAGTTCGACGGCGAGGGGGTCGGGATAGGACCGTACGAATACGATCCGCCGTATCCCCGCGTTGATGATGGCTTTCGTGCAGAAGGAACACGGTTCGTGCGTGCAGTAGATCGTCGCCCCCGACGTGGGGGCTCCTGTCGAGGCCGCCTGGACGATCGCGTTGATCTCGGCGTGAGAGCCGCGGCAGATCTCGTGCCGCTCTCCCGACGGGACGCCCAGAAGCTCGCGCAGGCACCCGACCTCGCCGCAATGCGGCAACCCTTTCGGAGCGCCGTTATACCCGGTGCTGATGATCTGCATGTCCCTCGCGATCACGGCGCCAACCTGACGCCGCAGACAGGTGCTGCGCGTCGCCGCGACGGCGGCGACCATCATGAAGTACGTATCCCAGTCCGGACGCTTGCTGCGCATCCTGTCCGCCCCTTTCATTCACTGCATGCATGCATTATAGCATCGGCATACGGAACCTCCCCTTTTGTGCTAGAGTGATACAGCTTCGGAAGGGAGCGGATCCATTCGTGTTGTCCGTTCTGAAAAGACGGAGTATTCTTTCGTGGTGTCTCTACGATGTCGGCAATTCGGCCTTCGCGACGACCATCATGGCCGCCGTCCTTCCGGTGTACTATCGGGAAGTGGCCGCAGCGTCGCTGCCGGGGACGCTTCCGACGGTGTCGTGGGGCTACGCCTCGGCCGGAGCGCTCCTGATCGGCGCCGCGATAGCCCCGATACTCGGCGCGGTCGCGGATATCCGCGCGTCGAAAAAACGCTTCCTGGCGCTGTTCACGCTCCTGGGCGTCCTCGCGTCGGCGGGGCTCTGGTTCGTCGGCCCCGGAGACTGGGCCCCCGCGCTCACGCTGTATATGCTCGGGTCCATCGGTTTTTCCGCGTCGATCATTTTTTACGACGCGCTGTTGCCCTCCCTGGTCCCCGCCCACCTGGGCGACGAGGTCTCCTCCCTGGGGTACGCGCTCGGGTATCTCGGCGGCGGCGTTCTCCTCGCCGTCAACGCCGCCATGATCGCGTGGATTCCGGGAACGCTCGGCGTCCGTCTCTCTTTCGTGAGCGTCGCGGTCTGGTGGGGGCTCTTCTCCCTTCCTCTCCTTCGCAACGTTCGGGAGCCCGTGTCCGCGACATTCCGCCCGGGAGAGCGATCGTCGGTTTCCGAAGGCTTCCGCCGTCTGCGGCAAACCTTCTTCCGGGTGCGCGCGCACAGGGATCTCTTCGTCTTTCTCCTCGCCTTCTGGCTCTATAATGACGGCGTCGGGACCATCATCCACATGGCGGCGATCTACGGCTCGCAGTTGGGAATCCCGATGGGGCAGCTCGTCGGCGCGCTGTTGCTGACGCAGTTCGTCGGCGTTCCCTGCGCCGTCCTCTTCGGAGTCCTCGCAGGCCGCATCGGCAGCAAGCGGGCGATTTTCCTCGGGCTTTCCGGATACGTCGCCATCTCGGTCGGAGCCGTCTTTCTCACGCAAACGTGGCACTTCTGGCTTCTGGCCGCCGGAGTCGGCGTCGTGCAGGGGGGAACGCAGGCCATCAGCAGAAGCCTGTATGCGTCGATGACGCCTCGGGGACAGAGCGCAGAGTTTTTCGGGTTCTACGACATCTCCGGAAAGTTCGCTGGGGTCATGGGCCCGGCCCTTTTCGGGTTTGTCTCGCAGGCGACCGGTTCCATGAGGCTCGGCATCGCGGTGGTCGCGTTGACCTTCGTTGGGGGAATGATGTTGTTGCAGTGCGTCGATGAAGTCCGGGGCCGTCGCTCCGTCGGCGGATAGATCCGAATGAACGGACGAATCGACCGTTTTGCGCGCGCTTTGCTCGCTTTGCTCGCAGCGCTTTTCGGCTTCCTTCTCACGCTCGCGGGCGCCGGCGAAGCGTTTCGTCTCGACAAGACCGTGGCGCTCACGTTCGATGACGGTCCGCACGGGGAGAAGACGCTCGAACTTCTGCGGGTTCTTTCCGACGAGGAGGTGAAGGCGTCATTCTTCGTCGTCGGCAAGCAGGCCGCGTTCAACCGCCAGGTGTTGCGCCGAATACGCGATATGGGACATACGATCGCAAACCACTCCTATACCCACCCGAACCTGACGGAGCTTTCGCCCGCGGCCGCGCGCGACGAATACGCGGCCTGTTCCGAACTCATCCGCGACGTCACGGGGCAAACGCCGCGCTTCTGCCGCCCCCCCGGCGGCAGGACGAACGCCGCCGTCGAAAGGGCGGGCAGGGAGGAAGGGCTGCAAACGGTGTATTGGACCGTCAACAGCCGCGATTACACCGATCTTCCGCCGGAGGTAATCGCCCGAAAAGTCGCCGGCCTCGTACGGCCCGGAGGCGTCGTTCTCCTGCACGACGGCGTGACCGCGACCATCGGGGCGCTCCCGGCGATCATCCGGGACCTCAGAAAAAAGGGGTATCGTTTCGTGACGCTTGACGAGCTTTTCCCGGCCCCGGAGAACCGGAAGGCCGGCGCCCGCAGACGGGGAGGGAGCGGTTCATGAGATTCTGCGTCATCTCAACGGGAGGAACCATCGCGTCAAGCCCCGGCGACGAGGGGCTCACGCCGACGATGCGGGGGGAACAGCTGCTCTCCCACATCCCGGATCTTCAGCGTTCGGGGTCCGTTTCCGTCGTGGACCTCCTCTCGAAAGACAGTTCGAACATGCACCCGGATGACTGGGTGCGCATCGCGCGATGCATCCTGGAACGGCGCGACGAAGCCGACGGATTCCTGATTCTCCACGGAACAGATACGATGGCGTACACCGCGTCGGCGCTCTCGTACATGCTTCTGGGCTTCGACCGTCCCGTCGTCCTGACGGGATCGATGCATCCGATCGACGTTCCCGGAACCGACGCGATCGACAACGTCCGCGATTCCCTGCTCTTCGTGCGCGAGCTGACGAAACGGGGGCAGATGGGCGTGTCCATCTCTTTCGGAGGGCTCCTCATCCACGGGCCGAGGTCGCAGAAGATCCTGAGTCACACGCAGACGGCGTTTTCGAGCATCAACTACCCCGTCGTCGGAACGATGGACGGCGAAGGACCATCGCTCCGGCATCGCCCCGAATTCGCATCCGCAGCGAGCGCGCCGTTTCTCCGGGGAGACGCGCCGTTCCGGATGGAGCGCTCCATACTGCTCGTCACGCTCTTCCCGGGCTTCCTCGCGCGGCACCTCGAGGCCGCGGTCGCGATGCAACCGAAAGCCATCGTCGTCGAGGCGCTCGGAATGGGGGGCGTCCCGTATCTCGGCGAGAGCCTGCTCCCACCGATCGAGCACGCGCGGAACCATTCGATCCCGGTCGTGATCACGACGCAGTGCGTCTACGGCGGCGTCGACCTGAGCGTCTACGAGGTCGGACGAAAAACGCTCCGGATGGGCGTGATCTCGGGAAAGGACATGAGCCGCGAGGCGATCATCACGAAGCTCATGCTGCTTCTCCCGCATCTTCCCGAAGGCGATTCCGACGCGCTTCGCGAGAGCTTCCACGCGCCCCTGTGCGACGAGGTCAGCCGTGACTGACAGATGCCCTTGAACGACATGCCCGGCCAGTAACTCGCGTCGTTCACCGCGAAAAACGTCAAGAGCGAATAACCGTGAATGCGCGGCGCCAATTCGGCTCGGCTCCGCTGCAAAATCAGCCGCGAAACACCGCCGTCGCACACGTCGCAAGCAGATGTTCCATCTTCAGATCGGATCGGATCCCGAACCGGGAAAGACAGAAGTCGTATTTCGTCGGATCTTCCGGGCAAATCGCGGCGAAGGCTTCAGTGATCTCCCGGCAGGCCCGGAGATCCGCCTGCGATCGGGACGTGAAGCCGAGCGTTCGCCCGATGCGGAAGATGTGCGTGTCCACGGGCATCATGAGGGAGGACGGCGGAACGCCGGCCCAGCCGCCGGGGTCGACGGCGTCCCGGCGCGACATCCATTTGATGTACAGGAAGAGGCGCTTGCACGCGCTCCCGTCCGCAGGAGACGGGAGCAGAAAGGAATCGTTCATTTCCCCGCCCTTCCTGAGGATCGAGACGAAGGTCTCCGTCGCCCGGACAATATCGCTCCCTCCTGCCAGGGCGGCGTGGAAACACGCTCCGAGACTCCCCCGCTCGCCGATGGCGCGGGCGGCGCCCCGAAGCAGATCGGCGACCGAGTCTCCCGACGTGAAACGGTGGCGGAATCCGGCGTACAGTTCCCGAAGGTCGCGATCCGTCATCGCGCAAAGCGCCTTTCTCGGGGCGGGCGACAGCGGGGAAAGAACGCGCGAGACGCTCCGCGAAATGGAAGCGGCCCGTCCGTATGCGAGGCACGATGCGACGAGCCCCGCAATCTCGCGATCCCCGGGGTCGTCGAACGCATAGAGCGCCTCGACCGGATCCGGCGGAACGTATTCCCGCCGCGTATAGTCGTCGTACAGTTCGTCGAAAAGGACCCGGAGGCGACGAGCGGCCTCCGGGTCCGGAACGTTGTTTCGCTCTTGCGCCACGAGTCCGCTTACCCCGGCGTCGATTCCACGATCGCACGGCCGATCGTCCGCCCCATTTCGAAGCACCGGACGAGATCTTCCGCCTTCGGAACGTACTTCACGCGGATGCCCGGGTGAACCACGGCGACCTTCATCGCTTCGAGTTCGGCGTTCAGCAGCTTCAGCGACTCGCCGCCCCAGCCATAGGAGCCGAAAGCCGCGCCGACCTTGCCCGTCGGACGCAGTCCCTTCACGTAGCACAACGTATCCGCCATCCGCGGAAGATATCCGTTGTTCAACGTCGGCGAACCGAGCACGAGCCCCTTCGCCTCGAGAAGCTCCGTGATGACGTCGCTGTGGTGGGATACGTGAAGGTCCATGGACGTCGTATGGACGCCCTCGCTGATGAGCCCCTCGACGATATGCGCCGCCATCTTCGCGGTGCTCTGCCACATCGTGTCGAAGACGACGACGGCCTTCCGTTTCGCGAAGCCGGTCGCCCAGCGCCGGTACGCGGCGATGATGTCCGATACGTGGGACCGCCAGATGACGCCGTGATCGGGCGCGATCATGTCGATATCGAGCTTGAGCTTTTCGATCAGGTCGAGCGCCTTGACCATCATCGGCGAGTATGGCAGGAGGATGTTCGCGTAATACTTCGCGGCCTGGCGCATCGCCTCGCCGAAGTCCACCTCGTCGTCGAAGCGCTCGCTCGTGGCGTAGTGCTGCCCGAAGCCGTCGCTCGTGACGAAGAGCCTGTCTTCTTTAATATAGGAAAACATGCTGTCGGGCCAGTGGAGCATCCGCGCCTCGATGAACGTGACGGTCTTTCCGCCGAGCTGGAGTTCGTCGCCGGTCGAGACGATCTGCACGGGCCAGTCGCGCGGACCGAAATGCGCCTCGACGGCCTCGTGACACGGTTTGCTCATGAAAATCTTCTCCGGCCGGATCGCCTCGACCATCGCGGGAAGGCTCCCCGTGTGATCCATTTCCGCGTGGTTCACGACGATATAGTCGATCTTCTCCGGTTCGACGATCTCCCGCACGCGCCGCAGGAGTTCATCCGTATAGGTCGCCTTCGCCGTATCGAAAAGAACGGTTTTCTCGGTCCCTTTCGCGATATACGCGTTGTAGGTAGAGCCTCTCTCGGTCGAATAGCCGTGAAAGTCCCTGAGCGTCCAGTCGATGACTCCGGCCCAGAATACGTTCGGTTTTATCTCGAGCGGATACATTCTCGTTTCTCCTCCTGTCACTTGAGCGTGTTGAACACGAAGGACGGCGCTTTGTCGGGCGATTTGCCCTTCTTGATGTTGTGGTAGTTCGCGTACGTGAGGGGCGTCCCTTCCTTGAGAACCGCCGCCCGCTCCACTTCGCCGATGAAAATCGTATGCGTGTGGACGTCCACGGAGGAAACCACCTTCGCCTCGATCCCGGCGATCGTATAATCCGTCACGAGCGGCATGCCCGCCTCATCAACCGTATAGGCGCATTCCTTGAATTTGTCGAACTCGCGCCCGCATCGGAAGCCGAAAACCCCGATGAACTTGAGCGGAACGCTCTCCTCCAGAACGGACACGGAAAAGCGCCCGCTCTTGCGCACAAGTTCGGTCGTGAAGTTCTCCCGGTGGAGACACGCGGCGATACAGATCGGGTCTCCCGTCACCTGCATCAGCGCGTTGATGATCTGCCCGTTCATCCTGCCCTCGTGGGCCGTGCTCACGATGTACACGCCATAATTCAACGTAAACAGCGCCCTCGCGTCGATGCCTCCCTCGCGGCAGACATCGTGTTGCCGCACCTCCATCGTCATCGCTCCCTCCTGTCAAAAAAGGGGACAGGAGACCGTCACGGCTCCTGTCCCCCCGTTCGACGCAACCGGATAGAATCGCGGCGCCCGGTTCTAGTCTGCGCCGCGGGCGCCGAGTTCCTTGTCGAGAAGGTACAATCCGTGATTCGTGGTTCCGACGAATTCGAGTTTCTTGACGATTTCGTCGGCGTTCGCCTCTTCCTCGACCTGCTCCTTCACGAACCACTGCAGGAAGATCCCGCTCGCGTGATCCTTCTCCTTGACGGCCATATCGGTCAGGTCGTTGATCCGCTTCGTGATGTGCTGCTCATGCGCCAATGCGGCCTGGAACGCCTCGAGAGGAGTCTTCCATTCGAATTGCGGTTCCTTGATCGCGGCAAGCTTCACGCGTCCGCCGCGTTCGACGACCGCATCGAAGAACTTCATTCCGTGTTCGCGTTCCTCTCCGGCCTGAACGTACATCCATTTCGCCATTCCGCGAAGGTTCTGCGACTCGAACCATGCCGCCATGGAGAGATACAGATAGGACGAAAAAAGTTCCTCGTTGATCTGGTCGACAAATGCGTCCTGCATCTTCTTGGATATCATCTTACTTCCCCGCCTTCCATAGTCCGTGTACGTTGCAGTACTCCCTGCTCATCTCCGGGGTGAACTCCGCGAAGACAGCCTCCGCAGCTTCGCCCGGTTTCAGGAACTTCCGGCAGACGTTGTTTCCGCCGACAATTTCGATCCACTCGATGTAATGCTGCTCGGTCATCGGATGCGGAACACTTCCAACCTTGACCTTGTTTCCTTCGATGACGGGAACGTGCTTTTCCGTTGCGGCGTCCGCAGTCTTTTCCTCGAGAAGTTTCATGGGCTGTCCGCAGCAGACGAGTTCGCCGCCGCTCGCATGGAGCACCTCCACGATATTGCCGCAGAGTTCGCACTTGTACACCTCAAGCCTCTTGGTCATGTCCGTCTCCTCCTTCGTTTGGATATCCCGGTTTCGATGCATCTAAAATAATTATAGCACGACGGTTTTCTTACAAAATCACTCTGAATTACAGAGACTTTATACAGCACCGGGGTATTGTTGTCAAGCACCGGATGAATCACGAAACGAGCGGACGACGGAAATCCTGTTCCGAAAACAAAAGGGGACGCCCGAAGCGGGCGTCCCCTGCGCTCGTCCCGGCGCCTTCTACGCCTTGATGCCGCGCTCCTCCGGCGTTCCGGGAACGATGCTGTCCCAGAAGGCCGCACAGAGCCCGGCCACCGCCATCGGCGTCTTCAGAATCGCCCAGAGCACCTCTCCGGGGATTCCGAGGGTCAGGAATGCGCCCTTGTTCGCTTCGACCCAGCCGGGAAGCCCCATGGCCATCAGGAATGCGAATCCGACGATGAGAACGTTGCGCTGGCTGTTCATGTCCGCCCGGAGGAGCACCTGGATTCCGAGCGCTCCGATAATCCCGAAGAGCGCGATATACGCGCCGCCGATGACGGGACTCGGTATCGTCGCGATCAGCGCCGAGAGCTTGCCGATGAAGCTCATGACGATCAGAAGGATCGCGCCCGTCCGGACGACCCACCGCGAGGCGACTCCGGTCAGTCCGATCAGGCCGATATTCTCGGTATAGGATGTCGTTCCGATGGCGCCGAAGAGTCCGGCGAGAACGCAGTTCGCCCCCTCGGCGCCGATTCCGCGGCTGATGGTCGCAGCGTCCGGATCCGGGAGGTTCGAGACATACGAACAGGAGTGATAGTCGCCGATCGATTCGATCATGACGGCGAAGAAGCCGGCCGTCACGGCGCCGATCGACAGGGCGTCGAAGGACAGCCCTCCCCACGGCAGGAATCCGGTCACCCGGAACCAGGGGGCGGACGCGATGCCCGCAAGGCTCACATGGGCCGCGTGTCCGTCCGGAAAGACTCCCGCCATCGTTCCGAACAGGCACACGAGGTATGCAATGACGATGGACGAAAGAATGGCGAAGATATTCAGGTATTTCCGCCGGCTGATGAGGCTGAACGCGAAGATGCATACGACGACCAGAAGCGAAACCGGCCAGTATTTCGCCGCATTGAACTGGATCGCGGTCGGGGCGAGCGAAAAGCCGATCGCCATGATCGTCGGGCCGATCACGATGGGGGTGACGAACTTGCGGATCGCGGAGACAAGGCGCGTGTAGCCGATTGCGGCGAGCGCCGCGCCGCCCACGACCAGCGCGCCTCCGATGTGCCCCATGACGGCTGCGGGGCCGGCGTCCTTGAAGGCCGCGATGATGGTCATGATCGGAGGAATGAAACTGAAACTCGATCCCTGAACGATGGGCAGCCCCGAGCCGAGCTTCGGATGCGTCTGGATCAGCGTCGCGACGCCCATGGCGAAATAGACGCAGGAGATGAAAAAGCCGATTTGCGTGGTATTCATGCCCATTGCGGGGCCGAAGATCAGAGGAACGAGCGTGGTTGCGCCAAAAAGCGTCAGAACGTGCTGAAATCCTGCAAGGACCATGATCGGGAACGGGGGGCGATCATCAACGCCGTATGCGAGCTTGCGATTAGCCATTCGGGATACACCTCCAGATTGGACGAACTGGAGGGATTCTAGCACAATGTGCATGCGGTTGCATAAAATTAATATTAAATCGCTGACTTCTTTTCCGGATCGGCTTCGCGTATAATACGCGCGGTACGGAGGTGGTTCGGGTGATTCAGAACATGACTCTCGCAGAACAATGCGCCGACGCGATCCGAAAGAGCGATCGAATCGTGCTTCTGAGCGGGGCGGGGCTTTCCACGAGCGCCGGAATACCGGATTTCCGGGGTCCGAACGGCATTTACCGCAGAAAGATGAATGTGGATCCCGAGCGGATTTTCGACATCGACTTCTTCTACAGGAAACCGGAGTTTTTCTATGAATTCCATCGTGAATTCCTCCGTGCCCTGGATGCCGTGGAGCCGACGTTCAGCCATCGTTTTTTTGCGCGACTCGAAAAGGACGGAAAGCTGTCGGGCATCGTCACGCAGAACATCGACTCGCTCCACCAGCAGGCCGGCTCCCGCAACGTCCTGGAGATCCACGGCGGCATCTGGTCAAGCACATGCGTCTCCTGCCGCAGGACGTACGATTACGAAACGTCGAGGAGAAAGACGTTCGAGGAGAACGTCCCCCGGTGCGAATGCGGCGGCGTCATCAAGCCGGACATCGTCTTCTTCGGCGAGAACGTGAAGCATCTTGACGAATGTCAGAACCTCGCGTACGAAGCAGATCTCATGATCGTCGCGGGTTCGTCGCTCGTGGTGACCCCGGCGGCGCTCCTCCCGTCAATGTGTCAGGGGACGATCGTCGTCGTGAACAAAGGGGAGTTCTGCCGCTCATATCTGCGCCCGGAACGGATATCGATATTCGCCGAAGAGGACATCGACGCCTTCTTCCGCGAAGTCAGCGCGCTTCTCTCGCCGGATCTCTCTTGATGCCGCGCGCGGAATCGCCGATTATATATCTATATCGGGAGAAGATCGCTTCCCTCCCGTCAGGCAGGTGACGTTCAAACCATGATCAGGACATTCCTGATGCGAGCGGTTCTTTTCCTCTTTCTTCTCGGAACCCTTTCGTCGCGCGCGCACGCCCTTGTCGTCACGGAGAGATCCTTCGAAGCAGCGATCTTTCCGACCCTGAACGAAACGACTCTCGAAGTCTGGGAGAGCAAATACTACCCCGTCGACGTATTGCGGGACAAAATCACCGCGTATCTCGTCTCGCTTTTCAAGGACTATCCGTACGCGTCGGTCCGCGTGCTCGACGAGGCCGGAGCGCGCCGCTGGCTCGACGATCCCGGCGCCCGCTTCGGGGCGTTCGCGGTTCAGCTCGAACTGTATCGCTCCCTGACGAAGGAACGGGACGTTCTCGGCTCCTGGCAAAAGGGACAGATTTCGCTCCGGATGCATGTGTACGACCCCGTGACGGGGCGCCCTTCGGAGGCCCGGAATACGACGGGAACGGATTCGCGCTTCACCTTCAATCCCGGGGACGACCGCCTTTTCTTCCTGAGCGCCCGCGGTTTTTCCCTCTTCGATGTCCTGTACAAGGACGGGATCGACCTGTTGCGCCTCGGCCCCGCCGATAAGGGACAGAAAATGAGCCGCCCCACATGGAAGCAGTTCGAGGGGTCGACGTACTGGCAGGCGTGTAAGAACGCCGTCAAAGGGGCGTTCGACGACATCATGAAGGGGTACAACGGGTACCGCGTCATGGGACGCATCGTCTCCCCGACCGCGGGCGCGACGAAAAAGAAACGGGAATACATCATCACGCTCGGCAGGGAGAACTCGCTGCTCGAAGGCGACACACTGCAGGTGGTCCGAAGCGACAAATACGTCACGGTCGATCCGGAAAACCCCGTCATCATTCTTCCGCGAGTGGTCGGCAACGTGAAAGTGACCTTTGTCAAGCAATCCGAGGCGGTCGTCCGGTTGGTCAACGAAGACCCCCGAAACCCGGTGCAGCTCAACGATCTGGTGGCCATGCCCCTGTACGGCCCGAGAAAGGCGGCTCCGCTCAAATGAAACGCTTTCTCTTCCCGCTGCTGGCCTGCGGACTTGCGGCCGTGCTGTTGACAGGCGAAGCGCTTCCCTGTCTGGCCAACGGCGTCATTCACCACGAATCGGAAACGCAGCCGAAGCCGCCCCAGAAAGCGCCGAAAAAGGGCAAAAAGAAGCCGGTCCTTCCGAAAAAAGCGCCGCGCCCCCTTCCGAAACCGTCTCCGACGCCCAAACCGCCGACGCTGCTGGAGCAGGGTCGCAGGCTGCACGATCAGCGGTTCTTCACGCGCGCGCTCGATATCCTGAAACAGGCGATAGCGCTCGAACCGAAGAACGCGGATTGCTGGTTCGCCATCGCCCAGACGTATGAGGCGCTCGGCTTTTTAGACGAGGCGCAGCACGCCTACAAGCGGACGCTCGAACTCGCGCCGAACCATCCCGAACTCTCCCGCATCCTGATGTACCCCGGCAGCGGTGAAAAGAAGCCGCTTTGGGACCCGAAGCGTCCTGCACGGATCTCCGAAATCCCGCCGGTTACGGCAGGGTTCGTGATTCTCCCGCCCGAATCGGCGTCGGGAATCGTCTATCCGGACATCCGACCGCAGCAGGGGGCTTCTGTCCGGACGGTCCAAAGAGGCCCGATCTCTCCGGATGCGCCGAAACAACCGGCTGCGCCATGGAAGACGCCCGTGACACGCGCCCCGTCCGTCGTTTCCCCCACGCCCGCAGCGCAAAAGCCGCAGGACGCGAAAGCGCCGGTCTACGTTCCCCCGGCTCCGGATCACGCGCACAAGACGCCGTCGCAGCCGTCGCAAGGCGCGTCTCCCGTCTATGCGCCTCCGCTCCCGAACAGCGGGAACGCTCCCGTTTCCGTCCCGCCGCAGCCTAGCGCGGCTGTGCAACAAAAAACGCAACCGGCGTACATTCCTCCGGCGCCCCCGGCGTCAGCCGACGCTTCAGCGAAGCCGTCGCCTGCGGCCCCCGTCTATGTCCCGCCGAGTCCGGCGCCGACAGTTCCAGGACAGACGGTTTCCGGTGACGCGCCCGCCTCTCCGCCCGTCGTCACGGAATGATCGTGTTTCGCATGCCGATCGGGGAAGGAACGTTTCATTTGACAATCGGAGCAATGGTTTAATCTTTTTCATGTTTTTTGACGTCATTTTTGCTGCGAGGCTTGCATCCGCCTTTCAAATGGTTTATTTTTAGCTCGTTTGGCGCACATCGAAAACTGACGATATGCTTTGAAACGTATGCCGTGAGAATCGACGAGGAGTTACGGACGACTCCGATTTGAAAAGGGAGGAAGGATACCCATGAAAAAAACGACGTTTGCGCTTTCATTGCTGCTTTTCTTTTCTGGTCCCGGCGCCGTTCGCGCAACGACATATGTGGTCGAGCCGGTCCTCGTCGCGCAGCCCGTTTATGCCGGAATGAGCTTTTATGCATACCAGCCGTACAACATGCCGAAGGGCTGGTACGTAACCTTCGACGGATTCCCCATTGTACGGGCATCGAGCGGCGTCTGGGTCTACGGATCCTACAACGGCGCATCGCTCGTTCCGACGTCGTATGTCGTGGGTTCGGTCAATCCGTACACGATATCCCTTACGCCCTACGTCGACGCCGCGCAGGTCTCTTCGATGCGACAGGTTCCCGTCACTCCCTTCCGCCGGGAGGCCCCGCAGATGGTTCAGGCCGCGCCGGGCGCTCCCATGGCCGCTGTGCAGACGGTGACGCTGTCGCCGACATACGTCCCCCAATGGGTGATGAATTCAAACTTTACGATGGTCTCATCATGGAAGACGTTCGTCGACCGCATCGGCATTCTGGAGAATCCGAGAACACCCATCGCGTGGAAGGGAGACCGACCCAAGGTCATATTCGTCTGGACCGGCCGTAGCTGGTACGAAATCAAGGCACGCACCGCCGACAACCCGGAAAACTCCGCCGAAACGATCAAGGAGCACCTCTACACAATCACCCGAATGGTCAAGAACAACGGCCTTCGCTGGAACGACATGGATACGCCGCTCCTCGCCAACCAGGCGACGGTCTGGGGATACCTCTGGATGGGGCGGCTCGCGCCCGCGAACTGATCGAAACAACGGAAACGAACGAATTCGGACGGTTTTGTCGTCCATATAAGGAGGAGATTGTATGCTTCGTCGGTTCGCATTCATCATAGCGTTGCTCCTGCTTGCGCCCGGATCTGCGACAAGGGCCTCCGCGACCGTTTATGTCGCCGCCCCTCCCGTGATCATCGCGCCGGATTACATCGACACGTACTGCATGCCTCACCCTTCGGGCGTCGCCGCGCAACCCTTCGTCTCCCACGACGGCTATCCGTTTCTTCTCGACAGCAACGGACGCCGCGTCTATTGCGTTCCCGCCTCGTACGCTCTCTCCCAACCGGTTTTGATGGCTCCTGCCGGACTGATGGTCGTTCCGTACACGCCCGCGGCGATCCTTGCCGCTCCGACCGTGATCACCACGTTGGCGCCTTCGACGACGTACTACATCGCCGTTCCGTAGACGAGCGCGGAACGAAGAACGTCCGATACGCTCCACGCTTCTTTCCCTCGTTGTTCGCGACACAGATCCCCAGTCAGTAATTCAAACGGGACCGGAGCCAGAGTTCGCTTTCCGGTCCCGTTTTTCGTACCCGACCTATTTTTTCGTACCTGACATATTTTTAGGAGGCTTCGAACCAATATGGACGACCTGGATCGCATCCTTCTCGACACGCTGTCTCTCGACGGAAGAACAAGCTACGCTGAATTGGGCCGAAAGATCGGACTGACCCGCGCAAGCGTCAAGGAACGCGTCGAAAAGCTCCGGGAAGAAGGAATCATCGAATTCTTCACCATCACGATCAATCCGGAGAAGCTCGGGAAACACGTATCCGCCTTTTTTGAAATCGACGTCGAACCATGGTGTCTCGATGAGGTGGCGCACACGCTCGGAGAAGAAGAGGCCGTCGAGAATATCTACCTCATGACTGGATCAAGCACGCTCCACATGCACGCGCTGCTCACGGATATGGACGCGCTCGAACGTTTCGTTCTGGAACGCGTCTACGCGCTCAAGGGCATCATGCGCGTGCGGACGCACGTGATACTGAAACGGTATAAGAGCCGGAAGGGCGGACTGCGACTCTAGCTCATTTCAACAAGACACGGTTCGTTTGTTCCGTAGCTCCGCCATGCGTAAGGCCGACCGGCTTACGCATTTTTTTTGCGCCTTGGGATATGTTTTTGGGCTATATAGCATTCAGTGGGATTTTATTGTGGGAGGGGGGC
>CAYVKE010000006.1:0-64546 GCA_964451935.1 uncultured Synergistaceae bacterium
AACGCCGTTTTGATTTGTTGGGGAATCGTCCAACGGCAGGACACCTGACTCTGGATCAGGCGATCGTGGTTCGAATCCACGTTCCCCAGCCAATATCCCGGCCCCATCGACTAGTGGCCTAGGTCGTAACCCTCTCAAGGTTAAAACACGGGTTCGAATCCCGTTGGGGCTACCAATGATTCAGCAGGCGCTATCCTTCGTACAGGGATAGCGCCTTTTTTTTTAAATGCACAAGCCGGAAGAAAGCCTCACGACGTGTCGAAGCTATTCGCACTGTCCTCTTTTCCGTTCCTCCCACGTAATGAACGAGTGATAGAATTCCTGATCCCCGTCGTCTATTCCCCGCGTTATTTCGGTGATGTGCGTATGCTGCGCGTCGATCTGTTCGAGGACGTAGTTGACGGCGACTTCGGGAAGACTGTTTTCTCCGCAGGTGTAAATGTCGAGCGCCAAATAGTTTGCCTCAGGCCACGAGTGAACCGAAAGATGCGATTCGCTGATGACGACCACTCCGCTGACTCCGTCCGGCGGAAATTTGTGGAACGAGACGGACCAAACCTGTGTGTTGGCACGTTTTGCCGCTTCTACAAGGATTTCCTGAAGTTTGTCGATCTGGCTGATCGCCGAGTTGCATCCTGACGCTTCAACAATGAAATGGAATCCCTTCGGAGACATGCGAATCCCCCTCTTCTTCAAAATCCGGATAGATACACGGAAGTATTATAATTTTATAGCTCTCGATTGTTGGACCGGAATAGACGGCAATCTCTTCGAACATTGGGGGAGGACGTGCGTCACGTCGAATACGGAGCCGAAAGAAGAGAGAACGAAAAAAAACAGCCATTCATTACAGAATGGCTGTCCGTATACTCTGGTGGAGCTAAGGGGATTCGAACCCCTGACCTCTTGAATGCCATTCAAGCGCTCTCCCAGCTGAGCTATAGCCCCAGAACGAAAACGAAGGTATTATAATGACCACGGGCAGTGCTGTCAACCAGTGCCTCCCGGCGGATGAGAGAAATCCTTGCAGATTCTCCGTTTTCTCTTGACGGGCGGTATTCCCGTGTTATTGTTCAACTGGTGGAAGAAAGCGCCTCATTATCGGAGAAAGGATGTGCTGAATCTATGGATACGAGCGGAACTGCATATCGGGAAATGCTCACGAAACGCCCTTTAAATGTCAGGGCTCTCTGGGGAACGGAGGATCTCGGGCTTGTCAGCGGAAGAGATGTCGTCGTTGCTGCACGCGAGAGTGAGGCCATCATTCTTGCCGCCAACGCGAGGAGTCCTCTGACCGTCAAGGGCGTCTTCAAGGCTGCGAAGGCGTGCAACGCGGCCGTGTACATCGAGATCGCCAAATCCGAGGACAGTTACTGTTACGGATCTTTCGCCTCCCTCCCGGATTACGCGGCGCGTTACTCCGCGGAACTCGGACACGGGATTATTTTCGGACTTCATGTCGATCATTACGGAATCAAATCCATGGAAGACGTCCAGAAGTCCGTCGTTCATATTCCCGACATCGTTCGAAGAGGATGGACATCTTTTGCGGTTGACGCTTCGCATCTTCAGGACTGGGAGAATCTGTGCGCGACGCGGGATGTCTGCATGAGCATACCGGCGTATCTCGGACTCGAGGTCGAGGTTGGAGAGATCAAGGGGCCCGGGGAACTGTCAACCGTCAAAGAAGCGCTCTTCTTCGTCGGAGGCTTGAATTCCTGGGGAATCAGCCCCGATCTTCTCGCCATCTCCAACGGCAGTCTCCACGGGACGTACGATACGACCACCGGACAACATGAAGGGATCGATCTTGACCGGACGCTCGAAATCGCCAATGCGATTCGCCCCTATGGAGTCGCCATTGCACAGCACGGAATTTCCGGCACGCCTCTATCCAAAGTGGCGCGGTTCCGGAAGTTCGGCATCGCCAAAGGGAACGTCGCCACGCTTTTCCAGAATATCGTTTTTGGACTGAAGATGGATCCGGAAAACGGGAACGCGGTCGTGGAAAACGGGTCGTACGTGAAGGAACCGGATCGCGGCATCTCCACGGAGCTTTGGAACAAGATCGTCGAATGGGCCGACGGCAAGAAATACAGCCGGAAGAGCGGAGATTACAAGAAGGCCAATCTGCCGTTCGGCGAAGCCATCATGAATGAACCGCAGCCGTGCATCGATCGGATCGTCGCTGAGACTGAAGAGTGGGCGACCAGATTCCTCAAGGCGTTCAATGCGGAGGGGACGGCGGAAAAGGTCCTCGAAACGATCGCCCGGCGTCCCTTCGACAACGCTGCGCCGGAACGCCCCGTCCTGCATAAACGAAACGAATTCACGTGCGAGGTTGCGCAACAGGAACGCGGGAGCGACGCCGATTATTCGGACTAGACAATCGCTTCGTCTGACGTCCGGTACTGCGCGGAACGATCCGGTTCCCTCCCAATCCACGTAGCGGCTTTTCCGGGGAGCGGCCTTCTTCCGGCTTCGCGTCGAGATGAAGGCCGTTTTCTCTTTCAGGAGGTTGAATGCGATGTTGACAGGAATTCTTCAGAAATACGGCGAGTTCTTCCCGATTTCATCAGGAACTCCCAGACTTTCTCTTTGTGAAGGGTCCACCCCTCTTGTCCGTTTGCGACGTTTGGGCGAGGAAACCGGAGCCGAAATCTATGCGAAGGTCGAGGGGGCCAACCCGACGGGATCGTTCAAGGATCGTGGGATGGTTCTTGCGGTCGCCAAAGCGCTGGAAGAAGGAACGAAGGGAATTGTCTGCGCATCTACGGGGAATACGTCCGCCTCTGCGGCGGCCTATGCCGCAGCCGCCGGCATCCGTTGCGCCGTTTTGCTTCCGCAGGGGAAGGTCGCGTTGGGGAAATTGTCGCAGGCGCTGGCTTTTGGCGCGAAGGCCGTCTGCATCGAAGGCAACTTCGATGCGGCGCTCCGCTTCGCCCGGCAGGCGGCGGCCGAACTTGGCGTCACCCTGGTCAATTCCGTCAATCCGTATCGTCTTTGGGGGCAGCGATCCGCCGCGTGGGAGATCTGCGACGATCTTTCCGACGCCCCCGACTGGCTCATTATCCCTGTGGGAAATGCCGGAAATATCAGCGCCTATTGCGCCGGTTTCGAGTTTTACAAAGAGACGGGGCGCGCGACGCGCCTTCCGCGTCTGATCGGCGTGCAGGCAGAGGGGGCCGCCCCGATGGTCCGAGGCGCACCGGAGCCTTTTCCGGAGACGCTGGCGACGGCCATAAGGATCGGAAATCCGGTCAGCGCCGATAAGGCCCGACGCGCCGTCGAGCTGACGAACGGTCAGTTCCTTGCGGTGACGGATCAGGAGATCCTCGATGCACAGAGAAAGCTCGCATGCCTTGAGGGAATATTCGCCGAGCCCGCTTCCTGCGCCACGGTAGCGGCGTTTCTGAAGCTCTCGGGCCTTGGAAAAATGCAGAGGGGAAGCCGGGGCGTTCTCGTTTTGACGGGGAACGGCCTCAAGGATCCGCAGGCTCCGATGCATTACCTGCCGGAACCTGTCTGCGCGCCCGGAAGCTGGGACTCCATTCGGGAGGTTCTGTCCCGATGAGTCTGCTTCGGATCAGGGTCCCCGCTTCGAGTGCGAATCTCGGCTCCGGTTTCGATACGGTTGGGCTTTCACTGACGCTATATAACGTATTCGATGTCGACGAACTCCTCCCGTCGGGACGCTACGAGGTTGAAATAATCGGGGAGGGGAGCGGGGATCTCGGACGCTCCAAAAGAAATCTTTTTCTTGATTGCTATGAATCCGCGTGCCGGGAGTGGGGATTTACGCCCCCCGGTCTCAGGTTGCGGTGTCTGAACGTCATCCCGCTGTGCCGCGGCTTGGGAAGCTCTTCCAGCGCCGTCGTCGGCGGCGTCGCTCTCGCCAATGCGCTGCGCGACAGGCCCCTTCCGCTCGATGAACTGCTCGCGCTCATGGTTCGCATGGAAGGACATCCCGACAACGTGGTTCCCTCGTGCATCGGCGGGATGGTCGTCAGCTGTTGGGACGGAAAAGATCTGCGGTACGTCCGGATGCCGCGGCTTCCGGCTTCGATGATTGCTGTCGTCGCCGTGCCCGCCGTTGAGGTGAGCACGGCCGATGCGCGCAAGGCTCTTCCCGAACAGGTTTCGCTCAAGGACGCCGTCTACAATCTGAGTCGTTCCGCCCTTCTCGCCGCTTCCTGGGCCACAGGAAACTGGAAGCATCTTCCCTGGGCAATGGAGGACAGACTTCACCAGCCGTTTCGCGCGAAACTCTTTCCGGGCGGAGAGGAGATCCTTCAGGAGGTCCGGAACGTTCCGGGCTGCACCGGCGTCGCCATCAGCGGTTCCGCGCCGAGCGTCATCGCGTTCAGCTCCCACATGCCGGAAGATGTGGCGAGACACATGTGCGCCGTCTTCACGCGAAACGGAGTCCGCTCGCGTTTCTTCATGCTTTCCGAAGACAGGCACGGGGTGACGGTTCAGAAAAATATCTCGGGGGCTGGATTCTACCATCCCCTCAGGACTGGAGGAATGCGCCGGATGGTCTTTCCTGCTGGATCGCGCGTGACATCGGTTCATAATGACAGAGGCGTCGTGAAAATCGCGGTGCTGGGCGTCCCGGACGTCCCCGGCGTCGCGTCGCGACTGTTCACGGAGCTTGCGGATTCCGGCGTGGCGACGGACATGATCGTACAGAGCGTCATGCGGGGACAGGTGAATGACATCGCATTCCTGGTCCGCTCAAAAGACCTCAGCGCAGCCATCGATATCACGCGCCGGTTTGCGGGCGAAATCGAGGCGCAGGGAGTGACGTACGACACGGAGATTGCGAAGGTCACCGTCTCGGGAGAACAATTCGGCGAAGGGACGGCCATCGCGTCGCGAATGTTTTCCGTTCTCGCCGACAAGGGGATCAACATCGATATGATCGGAGCCTCGTCCCGCGACGTGACGTGCGTCGTCGCCTCCGGCGACGCGGAGGGAGCAGTCTGCTCTCTTTCGGATTTTTTCATTGGTCCGAACGAGGAGTGAGTGATTTTCCCTTTGAGACAACGTCCGGTTTCGGTACAATAGCGTCGCTTTGAAGAACTTCGCCGCGGGGATGGTGAAAAGAATGCGGCTTCGTATGTTCGTAATCGCTCTTGCGCTTCTGTTTGTCGCATCTCTTGCGTTGGGAGCCGAGGTGAACCTGACTGCGGATTCCATGCGTTACGACTCCAAAAAGGGCCTTTTCTACGGTGAGGGACACGTCAAACTCTCACGGGAGGGGCTCTCCCTCGTCGCGCAGCTTGTAGAAGGGGATATGGACGGAAAAAGGGTCCGTTTCATTGGCGACGTCCGGGCCGAAGGCAAATGGAACGAGGACGCCGTGGAGCTGTCCTGTGGGGAAGTCGCGACTGGGTTCGGCGACGTGCGCAGCTACCATTTCGCGGGCGGGGTCCGGGGCAGATTCGGGAAGAGGATGATCGACGCCGACTCCGTCGTCCTCTCTGGAGATGCGTTTTCCATCGAGAAGGTCCGTTCGTTCGTCGATGACGAACTGCGCGTGTTCCTTTCTGCGGCTGCAATTGACGGCCATATTTCAAAAGGCGAAGTTTCGGATGTCACTGCTCGCGGCGGCGTTGTTCTCAAGTCCGGTCCGAAGAAAGACCTTCCCACAACGATACGGGGAAGCCGCGCCGTCTACTCGAAAGCCCGGGGAAGCATCGTGGTTTCGGGCGCCGTGACGGCGGTTCAGGGGGATCGGACGCTCCGGGCGGAATCCCTCGTGTACTTTCTCGCGTCCGGAAGGATCGAAGCCGCCGGGAAACCCCAGATTGTCTTTCCGTTGAAAGGATCCTCCGCACCTTGACCGACCGCATCCTGTCCGGGAAAAAACTCTGCAAGGCGTACAAGGGCCGCACCGTTGTCTCCATGGTCGACATCGACGTCCATATGGGAGAGATTGTCGGCCTTCTCGGCCCGAATGGAGCCGGAAAAACGACGACGTTCTATATGATCGTCGGTCTCGTGTCACCCGATTCCGGGAGCGTCTGCATCAAGGACCGGGATGTCACCGGTCTTCCCGTCTACAAGCGGGCGAAGCTGGGAGTCGGATACCTGCCGCAGGAATCTTCGGTTTTCCGGAGCCTGAGCGTCCGGGAAAACCTGGAACTCGTCCTTGAGGAACTTGGGACCGATGCTTCAGAGCGAACGGGTGTCGTCGAGCATCTTCTCGAAGAATTCGGGCTGACCCGTCTGGCGTCGACAAGCGGATACGCCCTGAGCGGCGGCGAACGCCGTCGCGTGGAGATCGCCCGTTGTCTGGCCATCATGCCGCACTTTCTGTTGCTCGACGAACCATTCAGCGGAATCGATCCGATAGCGGTCTACGATATCCAGCAGATTATCCTGAATCTTAGGGCGAAGGGTTTCGGGATTCTTCTGACGGACCACAATGTTCGCGATACGCTGGCGATTACCGACAGGACCTATCTGATCCATCAGGGGCAGATCGTGATCGAAGGATCCCCCGACGATGTCGCGCAGAGTGAAGTCGCCCGGAAGTTCTACCTTGGCGACAGGTTTTCCTGGTAGGCGGGAATATGCCCGGTTTCTTCGGCTTCGATGAGGGTGCAGACTCTATCGATCGCTTCGGCGACGGAAGGGGATACTTCCGAAAACGGAGAGGCGTCGGCAGGTTGAATGCCGAGAATGCGGACGGAGATGTTCTTCGGAAGCAGATCGAGAAGAAGCGGAACCGGGATCCCGTGAGACGAAAAAGCGATTCCCGCGCAATCCTTGGGATCGACGCGCCGGATCGAACCTGCAGGAAGCCCCATGTCCAGCGCATCCACGATGAGAAGCATCTCGGGCGTTTTCTTTTGTGCAAGGCCGATATAATTCTCAGGCGTGGTTTCGCAGTTTACGGAGAGCACTCCGGGAATCGACAGCGCGGCGATTCGTTCCGCGACGGTCGGTCCGGCCGCGTCGTCTCCATGGAGCACGTTCCCGATACCCCAGATCATTATCATCGTGACGTCACCCTTTCCTGTGAATAAGGAGGCTTTTCGATGCGGTCCCATGTGTCTTCCGTCGTTCGGAACGCCTTCCTGATGATGGCCGGAACGCTGGCGAGCAGGTTTCTCGGGCTTGTCCGCGAGATCATCACCGCAGCGTTCTTCGGCGCGTCGCGACAAATCGACGCCTTCAATATCGCCTATACGCTCGCGAATCTTCTGCGGCAATTGCTCGCCGAGGGCGCTCTTTCCGCGGCGTTCGTTCCCATATTTTCGAGGAGTCTGCAAAACGACGGGCGAAAACGAGCGCTTTCGCTCGCGCGCCAGGCCATGGGCACCCTTCTTATTGCAGGAACCGCCATTGTTTGCATCGGCATCGCGTTTTCTCCCGCCCTCGTGGCCCTGATGGCTCCCGGATTCGATCAGGAAAAGACCGCGCTTGCGATTACGCTGACCCGCCAGCTTTTCCCGTTTCTGCTGATCATATCACTTGCCGCGCTGGCGATGGGAGTCCTGAACAGCCTCGATTCCTACTTCATCCCCGCCGTCGCGCCCGGGGTGAGCAATATCGTGTACATTCTTCTTCTGCTGCTTTTGGCGCCGCGATGGGGGATCGGCTGTCTTGTCATCGCCGTGATCGCCGGAGGTTTTTCGCACATGCTCCTTCAATGGGTATGGAGCGCGCGGCTTGGGATGATGTTAACTCCGGAGATCCCCAGGCGCCGGGACAGCGACCTTCGCCGGATGCTGGCGCTCTTCTTTCCGTACGCCGCAGGATTATCTCTGAATCAGGTGAACCCTGTAGTGAGCCGCATGTTCGGCTCTTTCCTGCAGGACGGCGCTATTTCCGTTCTCAACTACGCCAACCGCGTGATCCAGCTCCCGCTGGGACTCTTCGTCATCGCCGTGTCGCAGGCCGTATTGCCGGAGCTGTCGCGCTGCGTATCCCGTCCCGAGGAGTTCCGGGAGATTATGCGCGATTCCATCCGCTTCGCCCTGTTCATCGTATTTCCGGTGACGGCCGGGATGATACTGGTTTCCGACGAAATGATCCATCTCCTTTTCTACCGGGGGGCGTTTTCCGAGTGGGCGTGGCGCGCGACCGCATCGTCGCTCGCGCTGTATTCGCTGGGGCTTCCCGGAATGGCGTGCACGACGGTCGTCATGCGCGGACTCTATGCGAAGGGGCTTCCGCGGGAGGCGATGTGGGTCACTCTGGCAAGCGTTGCGGGAAATCTCCTGCTGAGTTTTTTTCTTGTCGGAAGCTTCTCGTTCGAAGGGCTTGCCTTTGCGACGTCAGCTGCATTTGTCCTGTCGGGGGCGACCGGCGTATTCCTTCTTTCACGCAGGATGGGATCATCCATCGGTGTCTTCCGGCCTGACTGGACGCTGAAAACGGTTGCGGCGCTGGTTTGCATGGGCGCCTGCATTCTTTTTCTGAAAAACGCATTCCCGTATCCCCTTGACGGAACCGGTCTTCTCAGAGCCTCCTGGGTGCTTGCAGTCATGGTTTTGGGGGCGTCGGTTTACGCCGCGCTCACCCTCTTCTTCAGGTTTCAGGAGTGGCAATGGATCCTGCGCGCTCTCGAACGAAGAAGGAAGAACACGGACACGAGTGATGTGGAAAGGAGTCGTGAAGAACGATGAAGAAGATGCTGATGCTTTGCGCGCTGGCGTTCCTGTGTTGCACCGGCGCGGCCCTGGCGGACGAAGTGGGGACGTTGCTCTCCGAGCGGACGACGACCGTCTGGATCGAAGGGGAGCAGTTGGGGGACATGATAATCGGAGCGCGGGCGTTGATGGAATTCGTTTACGTGGACGCCGCGTTATCGCGCATCGCGGCCGAAAACGGCCCCGACGTTCCCGAGTGGCTTACCTGGCATGCGAAACATTTCGGCACGAGGGAGACGAGAAAAAAAGCGCTGTTGATCGTCCGGTTCGAGGCCCGAAAGCGTTGGACGTTTGAGCCGACGCAAATCCGGGTGAACGGCAGGAGTCTAGAGGAAGCGGATATCCTCTCCAGAAAGGAATTTATCCCGACCGGCGAGCTTCTGGCAGGATCTTCCGGATCCTTCGCGATATGCATTCCCGCCGCAACCCTTGACGACGGGAACGGACGCATGAAAGTTCGTTACGGCGAATACGAGGCGAGCCTCACGTTGCCGGGAAAGAAACGATGACCCCGTTTCTGACGCTCGGGATCGAAACAAGTTGCGACGACACCGGAGCGGCGCTTCTCGAAGGAAACCGCACGGTCATCTCGGAACGTCTGTCGAGTCAGATAGAAATCCATGCGCCATACGGCGGTGTCGTTCCGGAATATGCGTCACGCCAACATCTCGAGGCGATGATCCCTTTGATCCGGGACGTTCTTGCTGAGGGGGGCGTCGTCGATCCGCGCCGGGAGCTTTCCCTGATCGCGGTGACGGCCGGGCCGGGACTGATGGGATCGCTCCTGGTCGGCGTCATGGCCGCGAAGGGGCTTTCGTCCGGGTGGGGAACTCCTCTGATCGGCGTCAATCACCTCGAAGGACACCTGTTCGCGAATGTCGTGACGTTTCCCGATCTGCAGCCTCCGTTTCTCTGCCTGATCGTTTCCGGCGGACATACGGAAATCGTCCGGGTTCGCGATTTCGGCGACTACGCCGTTATTGCGCGCACACTGGATGACGCCGTCGGAGAGGCGTACGACAAGGTGGCGAAACTTCTGGACCTCGGATATCCCGGAGGTCCGCCTGTCGATCGCCTGGCCGCATCCGGGGATCCCGAACGTTTCCGGTTGCCCGTCCCGTTGAAACATGATCCGGTTCTTGCCTTCAGCTTCAGCGGGCTCAAGACGGCGGTACTCTGGGCGCTGCAGGAATTTCGGGACAGGGCGGAACCGGCGCCTGCGGCGGATCTGTGCGCTTCATTTCAAAAGGCTGCGATCGACGCGCTCCTGGCAAAAACGGAACTTGCGGTGCGTGAGACAGGAATTCGAAAAGTATGCATCGCAGGAGGCGTCGCGGCGAATTCGGCGTTGAGACAGGCGATGCAGCGCAATCGCAACTTCTCCGCATGGTGCCCCCCCGTGAGCCGGTGCACGGATAACGCGGTTATGATAGCGGCGGCCGGATATAACGCGTATCAGCGGGGAAAACGTTCAACCCTCGACTTGAGTGCGGATCCGTCCTGGGAACTCCCATTCGAAGAAATGAAGATACGGCAGAAAAAGACAGAAAATCGAAGAAAAGGACCGATAATCGACTCTATTTGACTCTGACATGCCTTGAAGAAGCACACCGTGGACTGTAGTATCTATCCCGTTCAGTTAGCACTCCTTTATGGAGAGTGCTAATACATACAAAAACTCGTTGTGCAGGAGGGGTCGTATATGCATCTGAAACCGCTTGGAGACAGAATCGTTGTCAAAGTGGTCAGCAAGGAGGAGCGTACCAAGGGTGGCATCGTTCTTCCCGATACCGCAAAGGAGAAGCCGCAGGAAGGCGAAGTCATGTCGGTCGGCACCGGCAAGATTCTTGAAAATGGCCAGAAGCTTCCGCTTGAGGTGAAGGTCGGAGACCGGATCATATTCAGCAAATACGCCGGGACGGAAGTCAAGATCGATGGCGAGGAGTACGTCATTTTCAGCGAGCGCGACGTCCTTGCCGTTATAGAGAAGTAAGCCGGATCGTTTTTCGAATTTTATAGAGGAGGTTTTTCGCATGGCTAAAATGCTTTCGTTTGGAGAAGAAGCCCGCCGCGCAATGCTCCGGGGCATCGATAAAGTTGCGGATACGGTTGGCGTCACGCTTGGGCCCAAAGGCCGCAACGTCGTTCTTGAGAAGAAGTTCGGCTCTCCGACGATCACGAATGACGGCGTCACCATCGCCAAGGAGATTGATCTCGAGGATCCGTACGAGAACACGGGCGCGCAGCTTCTGAAAGAAGTCGCCTCGAAGACGAACGATATCGCCGGCGACGGCACCACGACCGCTACGGTTCTTGCCCGTTCCATCATCCGCGAAGGGATGAAGAACGTCGCCGCCGGGGCTAACGGCATGCAGATGCGCCAGGGGATCGAGCGGGCGATCGATGTGTGCGTTGACGAACTCAAGAAAAAGGCCATTTCCGTCAAGAACCGGGACAAAATCGCTCAGGTTGCGTCCATTTCGGCGAATGACAGGGCCGTCGGACAGCTGATCGCCGAAGCCATGGCGAAAGTCGGGGAAGACGGAGTCATCACCGTCGAGGACAGCCAGACCGTCGGAACGACCCTTGAAATGGTCGAGGGGCTTCAGTTCGACAAGGGCTACATCAGCCCCTACATGGTCACCGATCCCGAGAAGATGGAAGCCAGTCTCGATGACGCCTATATACTCATTCACGACGGGAAGGTCAGCAATATAAAGGATCTCCTTCCCACGCTCGAGAAGGTTGTCCAGACCGGCAAGCCTCTCCTGATCATCGCAGAGGATGTCGAAGGCGAAGCGCTTGCAACGCTTGTCGTGAACAAACTTCGCGGCGTCATGCAGGTTGCAGCCGTGAAGGCGCCGGGTTTCGGCGATCGCCGGAAGGCCATGCTTGCCGATATCGCCATCGTTACCGGCGGTCAGGTCATCAGCGAAGAAGTCGGAATCAAGCTTGACAGCGTCGATCTCTCCATGCTCGGCAAGGCGAAGAAGGTCCGGATCAAGAAGGAAGAAACGACGATCGTCGAAGGCGCGGGCAACAAGGACGAGATCAAGAAACGCGCCTCCCAGATCAAGAAGGAAATCGAAGACTCCACGTCCGACTATGACAAGGAAAAGCTTCAGGAACGCCTTGCCAAGCTCGTCGGCGGCGTAGCCGTCATCCAGGTCGGTTCCGCGACTGAGACAGAGCAGAAGGAACTCAAGCACCGGATCGAAGACGCCCTGAACGCGACCCGCGCTGCGGTCGAAGAGGGAATCGTCGCCGGCGGCGGTGTTGCTCTTCTGTGCTGTGTCGAGCCGCTTGAGAAATACATGGCGACGATCGAAGGCGATATGAAGACCGGCGCGCAGAGCGTCCTGAAATCCCTGACCGCTCCGCTCCACCTGATCGCTGATAACGCCGGATTCCAGGGCGACGTGGTCGTCGAAAAGGTCAAGAGCCTCAAGAGCGGATTCGGCCTGCAGGCCGTCAGCGGCGAGTATGTCGACATGATCGAAGCGGGAATCATCGACCCCGTGAAGGTGACCCGCAGCGCCCTCCAGAACGCCGGTTCCATCGCGGCGATGGTCCTTACGACGGAAGCCATCGTTGCGGACAAACCGGAGAAGAAAGAGCCTGCAATGCCGAAAGGCGGCATGGGCGGCATGGAGGATATGTACTAGAACCGGACACGTAAAAAGCCCCCGCGTTTTCGCGGGGGCTTTTTTTGTTCTTCCCGTTTTCTGCTATGATACGTCAAGGCTGTGATCTGACAAAAACGGAGGAGATTCCGTGGAAAACATAGTAATTCTCGACTGTGGTTCGCAGTTTACCCAGCTGATAGCGCGACGCATTCGCGAACTTGGCGTTCACAGCGAAATTTTGCCGTGGGATGCGGATGCGGCGCGTATCCGGACGAGCCGTCCGGTCGGAGTGGTTATTTCCGGCGGGCCGCAAAGCGTAACGGATCCGGACGCTCCGGACATAGATAACAGCGTTTTTTCGCTCGGCGTCCCCGTTCTTGGGATCTGTTACGGGATGCAGCTCATAACGCGCCGATTCGGCGGTTTCGTCGAATCGGGAGCGTCGCGCGAGTACGGACGCATGCGAATCGGGATGACCCGTACGCCGTCGCCTCTCACGGAAGGGCTTCCGGATTCCTTCGAAGTTTGGATGAGTCACGGGGATCACATCGGACGACTCCCTGATGCATTCGATCTGCTTGCCGAAACGGAGCGCCGCGTCCCCGCCGTGATGATGGATGAACGGAGACGCCTCTACGGCCTTCAGTTTCATCCCGAGGTCGCCCACACGCAACATGGAACCGAGATCCTTTCGAACTTTCTTTTCCGTATTTGCGGATGCAAAGGCGACTGGGACCTCGGCGACTGGATCGAGGGAATGATACGCGAAATTTCTTCGACGGTCGGAGACGGACGTGTCCTCTGCGCTCTTTCGGGGGGAGTCGATTCGACCGTTGCTGCTGTATTGACGTCGAAGGCCGTCGGCGACCGTCTGGAATGCGTCTTCGTCGACAACGGACTCCTGCGTCTGAGAGAAGCCGAGTCCGTTCTTGAAGGCTATGGCCGGCTCGATCTGAAGGTTCGCTTTTCCGACGCTTCCGATCGTTTCCTCTCCGCCCTTGAGGGGGTCGCCGATCCGGAACGGAAGAGGAAGATCATCGGAGAGACATTTATCCGCGTCTTCGAGGAGGAAGCCGCATCTGTCGAGGGAGCCGGATGGCTGCTCCAGGGAACGTTGTATCCCGACATCATCGAAAGCGGGCATAAGGGGAAGAGCGCGTCCGTCATAAAAAGTCACCATAATGTCGGCGGTCTGCCGGAAAAAATGAACTTCAGAGTATTGGAGCCGCTGCGCGATCTCTTCAAGGATGAAGTCCGGAAGATAGGCGCGCTTCTGGGTGTTCCGGAAGCCATCCTGACGAGAAAACCCTTCCCGGGTCCGGGGCTTGCCGTGAGGTGTCTCGGCGAGATCACGCGGGAACGACTCGATGTCTTGAAAAAAGCCGACGCCATCTGTACGGAGGAGTTGTCGCACTGGGAAGGATATGCGTCCGTCTGGCAGGCGTTTTGCGTGCTTCTTCCGGTTCGAACGGTCGGCGTCATGGGGGACTCCAGAACGTATTCCGAGGCGGCGGTTTTGCGCGCGGTCGAATCCGCAGACGGAATGACCGCGGACTGGGTCCGTATCCCATACGATTACCTCGACCGCATTGCGCGGCGAATTTGCAACGAGGTTCCCGGGATCAACAGGGTCGCACTCGACATCACGAGCAAACCGCCCGCAACGATCGAATGGGAGTGAGGCTCCTGCGCGAAAGCGGCTGAACGAGCGAAACCGGACATGAAGGGAAAGGGGATGACCGTTTGCACAGCGAAAGCGTGAAAGATGACAGGAAAGTCCGTGCATGGTTCCTTCCGTTTTTTCTGACGTTTCTTCTTCTTGGGGCGCTCTGTTATTCCGTAACCCGGAATCTCTTGCAGCCGCTTGCCTGGTCTGCGCTTCTGTCTTTTTTTGTTCTTCCTCTATACCGTTTTTTGCATCTTCGGCTTTTGCGGGGGCGGTATCCGAGAGTCGCCGCGACCATAACGAGCGCCCTTGCTTTCTCGCTGATTCTCATACCGGCCGTTATCGTCGGCGTGGTCGTTGCGCGTGAGGGGATCCGCTTTTACGGCAGAATCGCCGATATCCTGGGTTCCATGACCCCCGGAACGACTTCGTATATATCCGTGTTCGTTCCCGATGTCATCCTTGCGAAGGTTCAGCCTATTCTCGACCAGTATCCGTATATCAAGAATACGGTCGAACAGGTGGGAACCTGGGTGACGTCCACCATAGCGGAGACATCGAAGTCCTTTCTCGGGAATGCCTTCAGCATCGTGTACAATCTCGTCGTGATTATGGTCGCCTCGTTCTTCATGATACGCGACGGGCATCTGATCGTGGACTATCTCATGGATATTCTGCCCCTTCCAGTCAGGGAACGCGAAGCATTTCTCTTCCGCACCAAGCAGATATTGCAGGGAGTGGTTTTCGGCGTCATCCTGACGGCGTGCATTCAGGGAACCCTGGGAGGGATGGGGTGGTGGTATGTCGGTCTACCGTCTCCGGTCCTGTTCGGCGCAATGATGGCTTTCCTCGCCCTGATCCCGCTTGTGGGAACTCCGGCCGTGTGGTTTCCGGGGTCTCTGTATCTTTTGTACTCGGGGAACATGAAGGGATGCATTATCCTTCTGTTGTGGGGAGTCTGCGTCGTCAGCATGGTGGATAACTTCATCCGTCCGATATTCATTTCGGAGGGCGGAGATGTTCACGTCCTCATTGTTTTCATAGGCGCACTCGGTGGATTGGGAGCATGGGGGTTCCTCGGCATTTTTCTCGGACCTCTCAGCATTAGTCTTTTCGTCTTCATTCTGGACAGTTACAGGAGAATGTGGAAGACGCACGTCGGTGAAAGAACGCCTGAAAGGGAAGGTGGTCATCCGAAGGAAAAACCATCGTGATCCGCATGGGGTAAGTTGTGCGGGCGGCTTGTTTTGGCGGCGCAGTATTACTATAATTGAACGCGTTGTGTATTCATCCGGCCCGCCTCAAAAGCGGGCAAAATTATTGTAATTTTTTCATCGGGGAGGTTTCATTGATGAGTGTGTTCGTTATCCTGCTTTCGGCTATTACCGGCATTCTGGCGCTGGCGTATGGCTTCAAGACGTACCAGAAGATTATGCGGTTCCATGTCGAAAATGATCGGATCGTCGAGCTTTCGGAGATTATTCATCGGGGTGCAATGGCGTTTTTGTATCGCGAGTATAAGTGGCTTTTTCCCTTTGTGATCGTCGTCGCGGGCCTGCTTGGTTGGCAGGTGGGCGTCTCCTCCGCCGTGTGCTTTGTTTTGGGCGGGTTGTGCAGCGCCGCTTCCGGGTTCTTCGGAATGATCGTCGCCACGAGGGCGAACGGGCGTACATCCTTCGCCGCTACGCTGGGCGTGAATGAGGCTCTCGGCGTCGCTTTCGGCGGGGGAAGCGTCATGGGAATGTCCGTGGTCGGCATCGGCGTTCTTGGAATCGCCGTGTGCTACGTTCTGTTCGGCGATGCGAATATCATCACGAGCTTCGGCATGGGAGCCAGCTCCATCGCCCTTTTTGCGCGCGTCGGCGGCGGCATCTATACGAAAGCGGCGGATGTCGGCGCAGATCTCGTCGGGAAGGTCGAAGCAGGCATTCCCGAGGACGATCCGAGGAATCCCGCCGTTATCGCGGATAACGTTGGCGACAATGTCGGCGACATCGCGGGGATGGGAGCGGACCTTTTTGAATCCTACGTCAACTCGATAATCGCCGCCATGGCCGTGGGCATTTCCGTGTACGGCGGACGCGGCGTCATGTATCCGCTTCTCATCTCTGCGGTTGGAATTGTCGCCGCTTTGCTTGGAACGATGTTTGTGAAGGTTGATGGATCCGGCAACAAATATCTGCAGCCGTACATCGAGAAGATGAACAGGGGAAACCCTGCCGCGGCGCTTCGAAACGGGACCTTTGTGACGGGCGGGATTCTGATCGCGGTTTCGCTTGTTGTGACAAAGGCCATGCTCGGGGATCTCAACATCTTCTGGGCGGTTGTTTCCGGCGTCGTCGCCGGCGTGCTTATCGGCTTCGTGACCGAAATATACACTTCCGGCGATTATTCCTCCGTCAAGCACATCGCCCAGGCGTCCGAAACAGGCCCCGCGACCGTTATTCTTTCCGGAATCGCGGTCGGCATGAAGTCGACCGTCATCCCGGTCTTTCTGGTCTGCGCATCCATCCTTATCAGCTTCAAGTTCGGCGGACTGTACGGCATCGCCTGCGCCGCAGTCGGGATGCTTTCGATCACCGGCATGGCGCTGAGCGTCGACGCGTACGGACCTATCGCCGATAACGCCGGCGGCATTTCGGAAATGAGCCACCTTCCGCCGGAAGTCCGGAAGATCACCGACAAGCTCGATTCCATCGGCAATACGACGGCTGCGATGGGAAAGGGACTCGCCATCGGATCCGCAGCGCTGACGGCGCTGGCGCTTTTTGTCGCGTATGCGCACTCCGTCAAACTGTCGACGATTGACCTTCAGGATCCGAAAGTCATGGCAGGTCTCTTTATCGGCGGCATGCTGCCTTTCCTCTTCAGCGCCCTGTCCATTGAAGCCGTCGGTCAGGCGGCGCAGGCCATGATCGACGAGGTCCGGCGGCAGTTCAAGGAGATTCCCGGAATTATGGAAGGAACCGCACGCCCGGAATACGAGAAGTGCGTCGATATTTCGACCGCCGCAGCGTTGAAAAAGATGGTTATCCCCGGTCTCCTTGCGGTCGTCTCTCCGGTGCTGACGGGATATATCCTCGGCGCACAGGCGCTGGGCGGACTTCTCGGCGGCTCCATCGTCACCGGCGTCATGCTTGCGATTTTCATGGCGAACTCGGGCGGCGCCTGGGATAACGCGAAAAAGTACATCGAAGAAGGGCATCACGGCGGGAAGAAGACGCCGCAACACGCCGCGGCCGTCGTCGGCGACACTGTGGGCGATCCTTTCAAGGACACGGCGGGCCCGAGCCTCAATATCCTCATCAAGCTCATGTCCGTTATCGCGCTTGTCCTGGCGCCGCTCTTCATATAACCGAAGGTCGATTGCTGTCCCGTAGGACATAGGGCGGGGGGAGGGACGACGGTCCTTCCCCCCGTATTTTCTTTGAGAAGGGGGGGGCTTTGTGTCGGATTCGGTTCGACTCATCAAGGAAAGGCTGGATATCGTCGAACTCATCGGAGAATATGTCAGGCTCAGGAAGGCGGGGAAGAATTATCAGGGATTGTGCCCCTTTCATTCGGAAAAGACCCCTTCCTTCTCTGTCTCCCAGGAACGGCAGACGTACCACTGTTTCGGGTGCAACAGGGGAGGGGACATCTTCAGCTTCCTTATGGAAATTGAAGGGGTGGACTTTTCCGAGGCGCTGGAAAATCTCGCGGGAAGAGCCGGAGTGGAACTCCCCAAACATGAACGCTTTCAGACGAGATCTCTTTCGGACGTTATGGAAATGGCGTCGCAATGGTTTCGTGATCGTCTCCGGGAGAACGACGGAGATGTCGCGCGCGCGTATCTGAAGCGGCGGAACCTTTGCGCTCCGGAAATCATCGAGCGTTTTTCAATCGGATGGGCCCCCTCCGCATGGGACGGACTCTGGACCTTTCTTCGAAAGAAAGGCGTAGCCGAAAAGGACGCGACCGACTGCGGCCTCGTCATGCAGGGCAAGCACGGAGTTTACGATCGTTTCAGGGGACGCGTCATCTTTCCGATCCGGGACGGATCCGGCAGGCTCGTTGCATTCGGCGGCCGAATCATCGACGGAGAGGGCGCCAAGTACATCAATAGTCCGGAGGGGATCCTGTACAGCAAGAGGAGAACCCTGTATCTTCTGGATAAGGCGAAGCAATCTATCCGCGAGAAGAAGCGCGTGATCCTGGTCGAGGGGTATATGGACGCTCTTCGCCTTCAGATCAACGAATACACGGAAACGGTCGCCTCCCTTGGCACCGCATTGACAGAGGAGCAGGCGCAACAACTGAACCGCCTCTCGGACCGCTGTTGCATCTGCTATGACGCCGATGCCGCAGGGCAGGAGGCGACGATCCGGAGCATGTACATCCTCCAGAAGACGGGGCTTTCCGTTTCGGTCGTCCAGATCCCGGTCGGCAAAGATCCGGACGAGCTTCTGCAAAGCGTCGACGGCCCCGCTCTGTTTGAAGAAGCATTGCGGAAGGCGCTTCCTCTCGTGTCGTATCACATAGCGGCGCGGCGCGCCATGCTTGATGCTCCGGAAACAAGAAAGAAAGCGACCGAGGATATCGTTGAAGGACTGCGCAACCTCGGGCCTGTCGACGCGGAGCCGTTTCTTTCGAAGGCTTCCGAGGCGCTTGGCCTGTTCCCGCACGTTCTCCGGGAGATCCTCTATGAAGGCGGTTCAAAAAAAGTCGAAAACACGGCCTCTCGCGGCGCACAGGCGCAGAAGAACGCCGTCCAAGATTTCGCAGACTGCCCCGCCATGGAAGCGGCGCTCTGTTTCATGCTCTGGCGCGATATAAAAAGACGCAGGGAAAGCGACCCTCACGCCCTGCTTGGGCTATTTTCAGACGATACCGTCCGGGCGGTCGCCGAAGCGATTCTCTCGGGGGCTTCCGTTCAGGATCTTGAGTCCCAGTGGCTGTCCATGGGGGAAACGACGCCTTTGCACATCCTTGCGCTGGGCGGTGAAACGGCCGATACTTTCGGCGGATTGAACGGCTGGGACGCGCTTGTCTCCGAACTCGGGCGAAAACGCGACAAGCGGGAGTATGAAACCTTGAAGAAGGTCATGCAACATGGCGCAGCCACTCCGGCGGATATCGCGCGGTTTCGGGAACTGGCCGTCGCCCTCAAGGGAATGGGAAGGAGCAATTGAAATGAGAAGCGTTGATTTGTTATACTCTGTCGGGTTTGTGTACGCCGGAACATGATTCGCGTCGATCTCTTTCTGAAACTTTCAAGGCTTGTAAAACGACGAACCATCGCGCAGGAGATGGCGGATATCGGGGCCGTGCGCGTCAATGATCGCGTTGCAAAGCCCTCGACTCCGGTTCGGAAGGGCGATGTCGTCGATATCGCGTATACGGCGCGTGTCGTGCGCATTCGCGTCAATGAGGATGAAGAAGCGCGTCTCAGAAGGCCCGGCCTCGTTCCGTTCGACGTTCTTGAAGAGCGGAAGGTCGATCCGGCGACGCGCCCTTGGTGATTGATGCCTGTTCCCGCAAGGCGGGAAGAAGGGGGGAACCACATGAGTGCGATTATCGGAGTCCATGGTCGCGAAATACTTGATTCCCGGGGCAACCCGACCATCGAGGCCGAAGTCTGGCTGGAAAGCGGCGTGATCGGAACGGCGGCTGTTCCGTCCGGAGCGTCCACCGGAAGTTTCGAAGCGGTCGAGATCCGTGACGGGGGGCCGAGATACGGGGGAAAGGGCGTCCTGTGCGCTGTTTCCGCAGTCAATGACACGATTGGGCCCGAGATCATAGGCATGGACGCTTCGTCGCAGGAAGAGATCGATGCCGCCATGATCGCTCTGGATGGAACGGCGAACAAATCCCGTCTTGGCGCGAACGCGATTCTGGGCGTTTCCCTCGCGTGCGCCCGGGCTGCGGCCCGGGAACAGGATCTCCCGCTCTGGTCGTACATCGGAGGACTCGGCCCGTTTGTGCTTCCGACCCCGATGATGAATATCATCAACGGCGGAGCACACGCCGACAATACGCTCGATATCCAGGAGTTCATGATCGTCCCCGTAGGCGCGTCGAGCTTTCCCGAGGGATTGCGCATGGCGGTCGAGGTCTATCATTGCCTCAAGGGGATACTCAAGAAGAAAGGACTGAGCACAGGGGTGGGCGATGAGGGCGGTTTCGCGCCGAACCTCTCGACGAACCGTGAAGCTCTTTCCCTTATCGTTGAAGCTGTTGCGAAAGCCGGGTATGCGCCCGGAAAAGACATCTCTCTTGCCCTCGACGTGGCTGCGTCGGAACTTTTCAAGGACGGCGCGTATTCCTTCGAGGGAGAAAAGCGGACATTCACGCCGGAAGAGCTTGTCGGATACTACGAGACCCTCGCAACGGAATTTCCCGTCATCTCCATCGAAGACGGCATGGCGGAGGACGACTGGAACGGCTGGGGCCTGATCACGAAGCGCCTTGGATCGCGCCTTCAGATCGTAGGAGACGATCTCTTCGTGACCAATCCGGAACGCCTTGCGAGGGGGATCCGAGAGGGAATTGCGAATTCCGTTCTGGTCAAGCTGAACCAGATCGGGACGCTGACGGAGACGCTTCGGGTTATCGATATGGCCGTCAGGAACGGATATTCTCCCGTCATATCGCATCGCTCGGGAGAGACCGACGACTCTTTCATCAGCGATCTTGCGGTCGCAACGGCGGCCGGTCAGATCAAGACGGGAGCCCCGGCGAGAATCGACCGCGTGGCGAAGTACAATCAACTGTTGCGCATTCATGAAGAGCTGGGGGACCGAAGCGAGTATGCCGGGAAAACGCGGATTCGCTCCGGCGTCTAGCCCCGTACATATCCCGAGGAGGTGTGTTCCTTGAAACATATCATTGCGACAAAGAAAGCTCCTGCGGCTGTCGGTCCGTACAACCAGGCGATCGTCGCCGGCGACTTCGTTTTTTGTTCCGGTCAGATCCCCATTGATCCCGAGACAGGGGCGATGGTCAACGGCGGTTTCGCCGAGCAAACGGAACAGGTTTTGAAAAACGTCAGCGCCGTTTTATCCGCGGAGAACCTTACGCTCCTGAACGTTGTCAAGGCGACGGTATTCGCTACGGATATGGCTGCATTCCCGGTCGTCAACGAAGTGTACGCCCGCTTTTTCGATAAGGAGCCGCCGGCGCGTTCGTTTGTCCAGGTAGCAGCGTTGCCGAAGGGCGCGCTCGTGGAGATCGAGGTCATTGCATACAAGGGATAACGAGGGCGGACGCATACTGGGACGGAGGGCGGAAAGCATGAGGATTGCGGAGCCGACGGTGGAACGGTTGGTCCAGTACCATCGTCTGCTGGAACAACTTTCCTCCGAGGGGAGAAAGGTTGTTTCGTCGCAAGAGATCGGTCAGATGTTGTCTCTCAAGGCAAGTCAGGTGCGGAAGGATCTGTCCTATTTCGGCGAAATCGGGAAACGCGGTGTTGGGTATCACGTTGATCGGCTTTTCGAACATATCAGCGGTATTCTGGCGTCACCGAAAAAATGGCCGATCGCGCTGGTCGGTGTCGGAAGGCTCGGCGAAGCGTTGCTGGGACATCGCGCCTTCAGAAGCGAGAAATTTGACATCCAGGTCTTGTTCGACGTCGATCCGGAGAAGGTCGGGACGAACGTCATGGGAATCCCCTGTTACCATATGGACACAGCGGCGGAGGTGATACGCCGTCTCGGAATACAGGTGATCATTCTGACTGCGCCGTCTTCCGTCGCGCAGCTTTGTGTCGATACCTTGACGTCGGCGGGCGGCGTCAGGGGGATATTGAATTTCTCCCCCGTTTCCATCGTGACGCCGCCCGATGTCCTTGTCTACAGCGTCGATATTTCGGTGGAACTGGAAAAACTTCTGTTTTACCTCAAGGACCGCGAAGAATGACCCTTTTCGCGGAGGGATGGTACAATAAGCGTCGGATTATGCGGCGGGACTTACATTAATAGAGGAGGCGTGTGTCTTTGAATCAGCAACAATGCGGACAATTGGCGGGAGGTGAGGGCGGAGCGCAGGGCGGCATCCTCGGGATGTTGTTTCCTCTGGCCCTTTTCGTTCTCATTTTTTATTTCTTCATCATTCGTCCTCAGAAGAAACGGCAAAAGCAGCACGACGAGCTTCTTGCGTCGATGACCCGGGGAGACCAGGTCGTGACCGCCGGAGGCTTCTTCGGGTATATCCGCGAGGTGAAGGAAGACAGTTTCATCATTGAGATCTCCGACGGGGTGAAAGTCAGAATCCTCAAGTCCTCCATTTCGAGCAAGCGTCCCGCCGACGTCGCGAAGACTTCGGGCGATGCTCCTGCGAAGGAAGATACATCAGGAAAATAGCAGCCATCTATGTTACGGAGCAAACAAATATAGCGGTAGAACGTTCCCCGCTATATTTGTTTGTTTTTGTGTTTTACCATTCTGAAGTCGTTCGTATGAGGAGGAGTTTGGGATGTTGAGAAAGGACCGGTGGCGGCTCGGAATCGTATTTCTTGTCGTAGTGGTCGCCCTCGTCGCTGTGTTCCCCGTGAACGGGAGGATCAAGCTCGGCCTTGACCTGAAAGGCGGAGCGCATATCGTCCTCCAGGCGAAAGGGACGCCGGATAATCCGGTAAACGAGGATAGTGTCGCACGTTTGCTCGCTGTGCTTCGCAACAGGATTGATCAGTACGGCGTAGCGGAACCAGTCATTCAGCGCCAGGGAAAGGACCGAGTCATTATCGATCTTCCCGGCATACAGGATCCTGATGCGGCGCTTGAGCTGATCGGGAAAACGGCTCTTCTTGAGTTTCGGAAGGTTCTCGAAACGACGCAGCCTGTTCCGCCGGGACCCCAGCGAAAGAATTACGATAGCGATGACGAGTTCAATCAGGCGAAGAGACGTTGGGATTCGGCGAAGGCCGAGATCGATGCGCAACGGGATGAGTTGAAGAAGAAGGCGAACCCGTTCGAAGGAGTCATTGTCGCCTCCGACGCGGAAGGACGGGCGTTCCTGCTGGGAAAGGCCCTTGTCAGCGGAAAGCATCTCAAGGACGCGAAAACGTCATACGACAATATTGGGCGTCCCGTCGTCACTCTCGCCTTCAATTCCGACGGGGCGAATCTCTTTGACAAGGCGACGGCCGACAACGTCGGGAAACAGATCGCTATCGTCCTGGACGGCATAGTCGTCTCCGCTCCGGTGGTTCAGGAGCGCATCAGCGGAGGAAATGCGCAGATATCCGGTCGTTTCTCCGTGCCGGAAGCCCAGCGCCTTGCGATTATGCTCCGGGCGGGCGCGCTTCCCGTCGCCGTTGAAGTTGTAGAAAACAGAGCCGTCGGGCCGAGCCTCGGCGCTGATTCCATTCAGTCGGGATTGAGAGCAGGGATCGTCGGGGCGATACTCGTGTTCCTGTTCATGTTGTTGTATTACCGTTTTCTCGGATTGGCGGCGGACTGCGCTCTCGCCGTGGCCATACTTCTTCTTTTCGCGGGAATGATCGCCGTCAAGTCGACGCTGACGATGCCCGGAATCGCCGGGATCGTTCTTACGATAGGCATGGCGGTCGACGGCAACGTGCTTATTTATGAACGGATGAAAGAAGAACTGCGGGCAGGAAAAACCCGCTTCGCGGCGATCGACGCCGGTTTCAGAAAAGCGTTGGCGACGATTCTGGACTCGAATATCACCACACTCATCGCAGGGGCGGTATTGTTCTATTTCGGGAGCGGACCTGTGCGCGGATTCGCTGTTACGCTCAGCATAGGTATTGTCGCAAGCGTCTTTTGCAACGTCGTGGTGACCCGGGCTTTGCTTCAAGTCTTCTCCGGCCTGCGGACGCATCGGTCCTGAGAGGAGGAGCAGGGGATGAAAACGGCATATTTCGATTTCATGGGGAATAGACGTCTTGCGCTTCTTATAAGCGGAATAATGATTGCGGCAAGCTTTTTCTTCCTGGTGACGAAAGGACTGAATCTCGGGATAGATTTCACCGGCGGCAACCTGGTGCGCGTGGAATTCGAGAAAGACGTCAGCGTTGCCGATGTGCGCGGTGCTCTTGAGAAGAACAATCAGGGAAATGCAGTCATTCAGGCATACAGCAATAACGGCGTAATAATCCGGATCGCTGCCGATAAAGAAGAAGACCGGAAGGTTCTTGGGGAAACGATACGGGCGAGTTTCCCGAGCGCTAAAATCGTCGGATACGAAAAAGTCGGTCCCGTCGTCGGTTCCGAGCTTCGACAGGAAGCGATCATTGCGCTCTGTATAGCGCTTGTGGGTATCCTGCTCTATGTCACAGTGCGCTTCCAGTTTCGCTTCGCCGTGGTCAGCGTCCTTGCCCTTGTGCACGATTCGATTATCACGATAGGAGCCTTCAGTCTGACGGGTATGGAAGTGTCATCGACATTCATCGCTGCGATCCTTACCATAGTCGGATATTCGCTGAACGACACCATTGTCGTGCTTGACAGGGTTCGTGAGAACTGGAAGGACGTACGGAGCAAAGGACTCATTACCGTTCTCAACGATTCCATAAACCAGACGTTGTCGCGGACCATCAATACGTCATTAACGACGTTGCTTCCTGTGTTTGCGCTCTTTTTCATGGGCGGGCCGGTCGTTCGTCCATTCTCGTTCGCCATGCTTGTGGGACTGGTGGTCGGGACGTATAGCTCCATTTTCATTGCGGCTGCATTGTTGGCGGAATGGGCGATCTATTCCCCCCAAGAACACTGACGTCGTTTGCCTGGAGTGCGAAAGAAGGGGGACGGGCTTCGGCTCGTCCCCCTTTCCATATTTTCCCTTCGGGTTTACTTCGGCAGCGAGGGGGCATAGAATGATTCCGACAAACATCTTTCCGTCTCAAACGAAAAATCGGCTGAGGAGAAGAATGTCGATCATTTCAATGAATGTTGTTTGAAATGGAACAAGGGGGAGAGACTATGAGAAGTTATACCGTGGCGATCGCTTTCGCCGTGCTTGTCTCTGCGATTTTTTCGTATCAGAATCCGGGCGACGTGACGATTCGTTTCCTGGTCTGGACGCGGCAACTGCCTCAGGGCGTCTGGGAAGTCGCCTTGTTTTCGGCGGGGTGCGTTCTTATGTGGATTGTTTCTCTGTCCGCTCACCTTGAGGGGCGGGCGCGCTTCAGGAAGATCATTCGGGAGCAGACGGAGCACATTTCGAAGCTTGAGGATGACCGTGCGAACATTCTCAGGGCGATCAGGACAACGCCCGACGTTCTGGACCGGGCGTTCGTAACGGAAAAGGAAAGCGACGGAGACCGCCGCGAGGCGAATGCGCCGATCGAATCGGTTGAGAAGACGGAGACAGAGGAAATATCCTCTTTCCCGGAAAAGCAGGGAGACTAGAAGAAGCGTGTCTTCATTTTGCGAGACATCCAGGCTCCGGGTCTGCACCCCGGGAGCGTTTTCCCGCACGCTGAAGCAGGATCTTCACTGTTCTCCCCTCGTAGCGGCTCTTCTCGAAATGCGGGGATTCGATTCCGAGGCCGAAATAGACCGGGCCCGGACGTGGATCAGCCCAAGTCTTGAATTGTTGATGGACGACATTGACCTCGGAACGGGGGCTCTCGTTGCGAAAGAAGAATGGCTTTCGGTTTCGTCGTTCGGGAATGTCGTTGTATATGGAGATTATGATGTTGACGGCATCTCCGCAACAGTCCTCGCCGTTGAGCTGGCGCGAGCGAAGTCGCGCGAGGTGCGCTATTTTATCCCCGAACGCCACAGCGAAGGATACGGCATTCATCGGCGGGTGATCGCATCGCTGGCCGACATGGGGTGCAACACGCTTCTTGTCGTGGACTGCGGAACCAAAGACGGCGTCGTTTTGGAAGAGGCGTCGCGACAGGGCATCCGTGTGATTGTGTTCGATCATCATACCCCGGATAACGAAACGCCCCCGTATAGTGTCACCGTCAATCCTCAAATTGGCGGCAACCTTTCCGGGAGGCGACTCTGTGCGGCGTCCCTTCTGTGGGCGTGGGCGTGGCTTTTCGAAATTGCGCCGCGCGAGCGCCTTCGGACCCTGTCCGACCTTGCGGCTCTGGCGACGATCGCCGATTGCATGCCTTTGGATCTTCTGAATCGCGCAATTGTCCGGGAAGGAATACGAAAGATGAACCGTGTCCCTCGCCCCGGAATTGCCCGTCTTGTCCGACGTCTCGGTCTGGAACCGGGGAATGTGAACGAAGAGCATCTGGCGATGAAGGTCATTCCGTGCCTGAACGCCGCAGGCCGGCTCGAGTGCGCCGATACCGCAGTGAATGTGATGCTCGGAGTTCCCTCAATGGAAAGAGATGTCGAGACCCTGATCGAACTGAACCGAAAACGTCAGACGATCTCGACCCGTCTTGCCCGCGAAATCGGAATTCAGAGAGAGAAGGACGGCGCCCGTGTTTTGTACGGAGAGGACTGGCCCGTCGGCGTATTGAGCGGAGTCGCCAGCCGTTTGTGTAACGAGAAGAGCACGCCGATCGTCCTCGCCGCGCCGACGAACGGAGCCGTTCGTGGAACGCTCCGCGTCCCGGAAGGCGGAAACGCCATGGAAATCCTCGATTCAGTGTCCGCCGATCTTCTGGCGTGGGGAGGGCACCGATACGCCGCCGGCTTTTCCGTATCCTGCCAGCGATGGACGTCCGTTCGCGAGCGCCTCGAAGAACTGCTCGGCACGGTTCGGATCGAACCTCCCGAGGTGTCCGCCCTCGCGTGGCGCCCCGGTGATATCACGCTTGAGGAATGGGAGTCCGTCGACTGCATCGCTCCGTTTGGAATGGGAAATCCGTGTCCGCTGTTCTTCTTCGAGGCCAGAGGCGACGAACGTACCTCACCGCTTGGAAAGACGGGAGAGCATGTCCGTCTCGATGCAGGCGGCGTCGATCTTCTCGCCTTCAATGGCGTGGCCCTGCTGCAACGAGACGGAGTGTGCGGGTACGTCTTTCATCCCCGCATCGATACCTGGCGCGGAACGCGCAGAATCCAGTTCATCCTCGATCATGTCGTCGTTGAGAACTGAAGGGTGAGCGTTCATGGTTGACCTTCTCGGAAACATCGGAGAAATCGAACGGATAGACGCCGACGAACAGCCGCCCTGCTCCGAAGAGATAGACAGGAAGGATTCGGCGCGGCTTCGGGACAGTTATCTCGGACGATTGCCCGAAAGCGAACGAACGATATCCGTGAAGTTCGCATGGCATGAATTGTGGTCGAAGGGAGTCCACTACCTGAAACGGGACGAGCTTCTGAAGCTCGGCGAATCTCTTGTCATGGCCGCGCAGTCGCACGGCGAGCAGAAACGTTCGACCGGCGACCCGTATATCGTTCATTCGATCAATGTCGCGTCCATTCTTTCCGACATGCAGCTCGATATCGACACGCTGGTCGCCGCGATTCTCCACGATGTCCTGGAGGATACGGACACGCCGAGGGACGCGATAGCGAAAGCTTTCGGCGAGGACGTCGTCGTGCTTGTGGAAGGGGTGACCAAGCTCGGAAAGCTTCCCTTCAAGAGTTTTGAGGACTATCAGGCGGAGAATCTCAGGAAGATGTTCGTGGTTATGGCCAAGGATATTCGCGTCGTATTGATCAAGCTTGCGGACCGTCTGCACAACATGCGGACGCTCGGCGCATTGAGAAGGGACAAACAAATGCGGATCGCCAAGGAGACGCTCGAAATCTACGCGCCCCTTGCGCACCGGCTCGGAATCTATCAGGTCAAGCGCGGTCTCGAGGACCTGGCGTTCAAGTATTCCGATCCCGAAATGTACTACGAGATCCGGCGACGCGTGAGAAAAAAACTTCCGGAACGAGAGACGACGATCCACAAGGCGATGGAGATCCTGCAGGCGCGTTTGCAGGAAGACGGGATCGCATGCAAGGTCAAGGGGCGCGCAAAACATTTTTACAGCATCTTCGAAAAGATGAACCGCAAGGGGCTCTCGGTCGAGCAGCTCTACGATCTGCTGGCGCTTCGCGTCGTTGTCGACTCGCTGGCCGATTGTTATACCGTCCTCGGGATCGTTCATACCATCTGGAAACCCATACCGGGGCAATTCGACGACTATATCGCGAATCCCAAGAACAATATGTATCAGTCGCTTCACACGACCGTAGTCGGGCCGACCGGAGAGCCGCTCGAAGTGCAGATCCGGACCTGGGAAATGAACCGTCTCGCGGAGTACGGAATTGCAGCGCACTGGAGGTACAAGGAAGGCGGTTCCGGACGGGACGATCTCGATACCAAACTCACATGGATCCGTCAGGCGATCGAGGGAGACTACGAGGGCGGAGACCCGTCCGAATTCATGGAGCGCCTCAAGGATGACGTCCTGACGTCCGAAGTTTTCGTTTTCACGCCCCAGGGAAAGGTTGTCTCTCTTCCGAAGGGATCGACGCCGATCGACTTCGCCTTTGCGATACACACGCAAATCGGTACGAGATGCGTCGGCGCGATGGTCAACAACAGAATCGTTCCGATGAGCTACGAGCTGAAAAACGGAGAGATCGTCAAGATCATCACCTCTCCTCAGGGCGTGCCGTCGCGTGACTGGCTCAAGGTCGCGCGCAGCGGGAAAGCGCGCGGGAAAATTCGGGCGTATTTTCGCCAGATCGAGAAGACGGAACGGATTGAAAAGCTTCAGCGCGGAAGAGACCTGATCGACAAGGAAATCCAGCGACGGGGCGCGCAGCCGGTTGTCGGCGATGAGGATGTCATCGCGCTGCTCAACAGGATAGCGAAAGACATGGGGCAGGCCAACGGTGAAGACCTTCTGGCGGCCGTCGGCGCGGGATCCCAGAGTCCGAGCGTCGTCGTTCAGAAGGTTGTCGCCAAGATGCAGCAGAGTCTTCCCCCGCAACCGGCTCCGGCCGACGCCGTGTACGAAAAAAATGCGTCAGGGAAAAAAGTGGAATCGGAAATCATCGTCGACGGAGCGGAAGGCGTTCAGGTCATCCTCGCCAGTTGCTGCCAACCTGTTCCCGGAGATACAATCATCGGTTATACGACGCGTGTTCGTGGAATCACCATTCACCGGGTGGACTGCAGGAATCTGAAAAACGCGCACACGGAACGCGCCATTGAAGTTTCGTGGGGGGCGATCCCCCTGAACAAGCGGTATGTCGCGCGACTGAAACTCGACGCTTCGGACCGGAGCGGACTTTTCGCGGACATCGCCCAAGCCATAATGGCCGCGGAAGGCGGGATTGTCGGCATCAAGGCAAGCGTCGTCGGCGGCAATATCGCCCGGATGAAAGTTGAGATCAAAGTCCGGAACCTGGAACATCTCTATGCAGTGATCGCACGACTGAACACCGTAAGGAACGTTATCGAAATCACTCGGGGGTGAGCGTGTGCGGGCTGTGGTGCAACGTGTATCTTCCGCATTTGTCACGGTGGATGAACGCAGTGTCGGGCGTATCGGCCCGGGATTGTGCGTCCTCCTGGGCGTCCGGTCCGGAGACCGGGAGCAGGATGCTTCCTGGATGGCGGAAAAACTGGTCAATCTGAGAATATTCGAGGATGAAAACGGGAAACTCAACCGGTCGCTTCTCGATGCGGGCGGAGCCATGCTGATCGTTTCGCAGTTCACTCTCTATGGCGATTGCCGCAAGGGGCGTCGGCCGTCCTTCATCGATGCGGCGTTGCCGGAGGCTGCGAATGCCCTCTACGAAAAGTTTGTCGAATGTGTCCGGTCCCGCGGGATAGAGGTCGCCACCGGCGAATTTCAGACGCACATGGTCGTTTCCCTCTCCAACGACGGTCCTGTCACGTTGATTGTGGATTCTCCGTCAGGTGAGAGTCCATGCGCATAGAGCGTTTCCCTCTCGGCCCGCTCTGGACGAACGGGTATCTTTTTGCCGATGACGAAAGACGGGCATTTTTCGTCGATCCGGGGGGCGACCCGGAAGAAGTCATCGTTCGCCTGCGACGCGACGCGCTTTCGCTGGAAGCGATCATCCTCACGCACGGACATGTGGACCACATAGCGGGCGTTTCGCGACTGGCCGAAGAAACCGGGGCGATCGTCGTCATATCCGCTCGGGACGCCACTATGTTGTCCGATCCCGACGAGAGCCTCTCCCGTTGGCTCGGAGTTTCGTTTCCTCCGGCGCGGCCCGGGCGCACCATCAGTGACGGCGATTTGCTTCGCGTCGGCGACATGGAGCTTGAGTTTTTCGACACTCCGGGGCATACGGAAGGGAGCGTTTGCGTTCTCGTCCGGCACGGCGCGGAACGTGTCCTCCTTTCAGGAGACACGCTTTTCGCCCGGAGCGTCGGCAGAACCGACCTCCCGGGGGGAGATTCGGACGCGCTCGAAAAATCGCTCGGCAAACTGGCGTCTTTTCCCGACACGCTTCGCGTCCTTCCCGGTCACGGACCGGAAACGACCATCGGAGTCGAGAGATTGTCGAATCCCTACTGGCCTCGCCTCGGGCAGGACGCATGAAAGATCGGCTTCCTTCTGCGGAAATGCCCCGCGAAAGGCTTCTTCGCGAAGGCTCACAGGCGCTCTCGCTCGTGGAACTCCTTGCGATTCTCTTGCGGACGGGAAACGCAAAACAGAACGTGATCGAGCTTTCCGAGACGGTGCTCTCCGAGTTCGGAGGTCTGGGCGGACTCTTTCGCGCGTCGCTCTGCGAATTGCTTCGCATTCCAGGAATAAAGAATGCGAAAGCCTGTTCCCTCGTTGCGGCTCTGGAACTGGCGCGTCGGGCGTCATTGCAGGAAACCGGCGGGGAAATCGTCTCGTGCGGCGATCGGGTCACACACTGGAGCAGTCTCCTCGCGCACGAAGAACGGGAATTCGTCGTCTTTCTCTCCCTTGACCGAAAGGGAGCCGTTATCGACGAAAAACGCATATCGTACGGAGGTTTGGACGGAGCCTTCGTCGATGTACAATATCTCTTGCGCCGTGCGGTTCGTCTCGATGCGAAATCGGTCGTTCTCCTTCATAATCATCCTGACGGATCCCTGCACCCCAGCGCGGAGGACCGCATTCTGACGCGTCACGTACGAGAACGCCTGATGTTGCTGTCTATCGGGCTTCAGGGGCACTATATCGTCGCGAAGGGTCGTTCTGCCTTGATCCCTTCGGACTGTGAAAGCTGAAGGTGGTATTGTTGTGTTGAGAGCGCTCTCTGGTATGTTTGGAGCTGATGTGGGAATCGACCTCGGCACCGCGAACATCGTCGTGTTCGTTCGCGGGAAGGGGATCGTCATCAATGAGCCCTCGGCGGTCGCTGTTCGGAAGAGGCCGAAGGGCGGCCCGAGCGAGATTATCGCCGTCGGCCGCGAGGCAAAGGCGATGTCCGGGAAGACGCCGACAGGCGTCACGACGATTTGGCCGCTACAGGACGGCGTCATCGCCAATTTTGACATGACGGAGGAACTCATCCGTCATTGCCTGCGGTTTACGAACGGCTCGCGTTTTTTCTTCTCTCATCCGCGCGTTGTCATTTCGGTTCCCGCCGAGGTGACGGAAGTTGAGCGAAAGGCGGTGATCGACGCGACGCTGGGTGCGGGCGCGCGCGAAGCGTATGTCGTCGAAGAGCCGGTTTCCGCCGCATTGGGGGCGGGTTTGCCCATACAGGAGCCGAAGGGGAGCATGATCCTCGATATCGGAGGCGGAACGAGCGAAGTCGCGGTTCTTTCCCTGGGTGGAATCGTCGTCACGAATTCCCTGCGGGCCGCGGGCAAGGATATGGATAATGCGATCGTCGCCATGCTCCGGCAGCGGTACGCGCTCTTCATCGGAGAGACGACGGCTGAAGAAGTCAAGATCCAGATCGGCTCCGCCCTTCCTCTCGAACCGGAACTCGAAATGGCGGTCAAGGGACGCGACCTTGCGGACGGCCTGCCGAAAGCGGACATCGTGACCTCCGTCGAAGTCCGCGAAGCGATCGATCCGATCATCCTGCGAATAGAGGACATGGTCAAGGTCGCTCTGGAACAAACCCCGCCCGAGCTGGCGAAAGATATCGTCGACCAGGGCATCATCATGAGCGGAGGCGTTTCTCAACTGAAAGGCCTTTCCGAACGTCTTTCGCGGTCGCTCAACACGCCCGTCGTCGTCGCAGAAGACCCGCTCTTCGCGGTGGCCCGCGGAGTCGGGAAGATTCTCGATAACCTCGATGTTATGAAGCGCGTATTGATGTCCGTTGAAAAGGGCTCACGATAGAGAAAACGGAGCAAGCATCTCGTGCGGCTGAAAACCCTGGGAACGGATTGGTTTCATGGCCTGATCGCCCTCGTTCTGAGCGTGCTGCTGCTCGCTTTCGCTCCTCACAGGGAGCTTCTCCGCGAGCCGGTGACGTTCGTCACGATTTTGCTCTCCTACCCGGAGGCTCCCGCCGTTGCGCTCGGATCCGTTTTTCGACGGGGAGCGGCATGGTTTTCGGAAAGAACGACCCTGCTTGATCGATTGCGGTTCCTGGAAAAGGAGAATGAGCGACTCGGACTCGCAACCCACGTGGCCAACGCTCAAGTTCAGGCCGCAAAACGTCAGCTCGATTCGGCTCTCGGCGATTCGCAGGTTGTCTTCCGGGCTCCGCAAGCCTGGTGGACGGAGATCCTGATCGACAAGGGGCTCAAGGACGGGTTGCGTTCCGGGACTCCCGTGCTTCAGAACGGTTCTCTTGTGGGACGCACCACCGTCGTTGAGAATTCGTTTTCTTGGGTCGAGCTGGTGACATCGTCCTCTCTTATGGTGCCGGCCGTCATCGAAGAGACACGGGATCTCGGCGTTGCGGCCGGGGACGGCCAAGGCGGCGTCTGGCTCCTGTTCATTCCGGAAGGCAGGTCGCTCGTCCCCGGCATGACCGTCAGCACTGCGATGATCAGCGAAATATTGCCTCCGGGAATCCCGATCGGAAGACTTTCGGAACAGAAAAAACGATCGGACGAGGGATTCGTTTCGTATCGCCTCGAAACCGGGGCCTCTCTCCCCCTGTTGTACTCCGTCAGCGTCCTGAAACCGAAAGCGAGGTAAGGAGATGCTTTCGGGACTTGTCGTTTGGTTTCTCCAGGATCTCTTTTCCGTCCTTGCGTCCGGTCCGCTGATGGTTCCGGAAGCGTTCCTGCTGTTGATGCTCTACCGCGCGCTGTACCGGGCCGAATCGTTCCCGACAACGGTCTGGAGCACCTTCGCCGGCGGAGTGGTCTTTGATCTTCGGTGGCTGGGGTTTCCCGGCGTCACATCCTTCCTGACGGTAGCGGTTTTGCTTGTCTGCAGATGGTTGTGGCTGACGCTCCCCGTTTCCGGGAGAACGATCGGACTTACGGCATTCTTCTTCTGGTCGGGACAGACGCTCGTTTCCCTTGCACGCCTGATTCTCTGGGGACTTCCCAGGACGGATATCATTCGCATATTGCTGATGCAGCAGGGATATTTCCTTCCCGTGATCGGTATTGTGTGCGCGTTCATCGCACATCTGGAGCGAAAGCAGGATGTCTGATCTCCGATCCGTTATCGATGTGCGGATTCGCCTGTGCCGTTTCCTGATGATCCTTACGGCGACGCTGCTCGTTCTCGGTTTATACTTCTTCCAGATCCTCCACGCGGACAAGTACATCAAACTCGCTTGGGACAATCGGTTGCGGCTGATCCGCATCCCCTCGTCGCGGGGCGAAATATTCGATCGGAACGGCTCTCCCCTTGCCGTCAACATAACGACATTCGATATCCTCGGGTATCCGCTCGACCTCGAAAAGCCCGGGATGATCGAGCGGCTTTCGCTTGTCTTCAACAAACATGGGTTCCCCATAGACCCGGAGAATCTGTCGGCGACGATCAAGCGACAATTCTGGACGCCGTACAGGGTCGTGCGCGTGATAACGAATCTGACGCTTCCCCAGATGGCGGATCTTGTCGCCGATCCCAATTTCCCCACGCAGTGCTTCCCGATGGCCGTGTGGCGCCGGACCTACCCTGCCGGAAGCCTCGTCTCGAATGTCATCGGATATGCGGGAGAGATCAGCGAGAACGAACTCCGGCAAAAAACGGAAGGGGACTATCTCGGCGGCGATCGGATCGGCAAGGGGGGCATAGAGGCCTTCTATGAGCAATCCCTACGGGGGAGGGCAGGCGAAGAATCCATCGAAGTGGATGCACGGGGACGCCGCATGCGCAGCATCGATTATCGTCCTCCGCTCCGGGGGCGGAATATCAAACTGACGCTCGATCTCGGGGCGCAACGTCTCGCCGCGGATCTTCTCAAAGGACTGAGAGGAGCGGTGGTGGTGATGGACGCGCACACCGGAGGGATTCTGGTTTTGTGCACGTCGCCGTCCTATGACAACAACCCCCTTTCATGGGGGATCTCGGCGAAGGAATGGAGCGCTCTCACCGACGATCCGCTGCATCCGATGATGGATCGTTCGATTGCGGGCGTATATCCTCCCGGTTCGACGTTCAAGGCGATGGTCGCGCTAGCGGCTTTGGAGGAAAAAGAAGTGACGACCGCCACGTCGTTTTTTTGCGCCGGAGAATTCCAGCTCGGGACACGGACGTTCAAATGTTGGAAACACTGGGGACATGGGACGGTTCGTCTTGTGACGGCGTTACAGGATTCCTGTGATGTATACTTCTATCAGGTCGGGCTTCGGCTCGGCATCAATCGTCTTGTCGAATGGGGGCGGCGTTTCGGGCTGGGGGCGCGCACCGGAATCGACATCCCCGGAGAGGCGGAAGGAAACATCGCGGGCATCGAATGGAAGAAGGAACGATTCCGCGAACCGTGGTATAAAGGAGACACCGTCAATTATTCGATCGGTCAGGGATTTCTCCTCATGACGCCCCTGCAGATCGCGAGAATGTACGCCTTTTTCGCAAACGGAGGGCGTCTGGTGACGCCGTATCTTGTGGAGAGCAGCAGGGTTCCTCCGCTTCCGATCGCACATTCGCCTGCGAATCTCGATGCCGTCCGCCGGGGCCTGCAGGATGTCGTCCGACAGGGAACCGGGTGGCGCGCCGGAACGTACGGCGTGACCGTCGCGGGGAAGACCGGCACATCGCAGAATGCGCACGGAAACGACCATGCCCTTTTCGCCGGATATGCCCCTGCGGACCGTCCGCGGTATGTGGCGGTGGCCGTCATCGAGGCCGGGGAACACGGCAGCAGCGTCGCTTCCCCGATCGTCGGACAGGTTCTTTCGTATCTTCTCGTCAGGGATTTTCCCGGCGATGTCGTCCCGTGAGACAAAGGAGGATCCGGAATGGTTGCGTCATCGACAGGAACGGAACCGAACATGCTTCCGCCCGATCGTGAGGGGCGCATCGTCTTCAAGGGCGCGCGGGATCACGTTCGAATGATCGTCCCGGAAACCATGGAAGAGCAGTCGCTTATACACGAAATCGTCTCCATGCACTCCAAAACCTCTGAGATTCTCGGAGGAATGGGAGTGGTCCTTGATTTTCAGGGGCGGAAAATCGGAGAGGACGGGCTTTCCCGCCTCTTGCAGGCTCTGTGGCGTTCCGGGATGCGCGTGTTGTCCTGGATCGCCTATGACCTCGAGACGCAGAACCTGCTGAAGTCGATCGGCGTTCATGTCGGAGAATACCGCGCTCCCGTCTCCAGGGAAGCCGGCTCTTCCGCGCCGCCTCTGGCTCTCGCGCATTCGCTTCGGTCGGGGCAGAGAGTCGAGCACGACGGCGATATCATTATTGTCGGACATGTCAATGACGGGGCGGAGATCCTTGCCGGGGGCAGCGTCGTGGTCTGGGGACGACTCAAGGGACTTGCGCACGCGGGATTGAACGGCGCGTCCGGGCATTTCATCGTCGCAGGAGCGTTCGAGGCGAAGCAGATTCGCATCGGAAGCAAAGTCGGATCGTACCTCGGTATGGAAAAAGAATGGTGGGGACGGCCGGTGGTTGTTCTCCTGGAAAATGATTCTCTGATGGTCAGAGATCTGAAGATAGAGCGATGAATTGCAGAAACGGGGTGGAAAGAGGTGGCGGCACGGGTCATAGTTGTAACTTCGGGTAAGGGCGGCGTCGGCAAGACGACGACGACCGCGAATATTTCGGTAGCCCTCGCCCGGAGCGGATTCAAGGTGGTCGCGATCGATGCGGACATAGGACTGCGAAACCTCGATGTGATGATGGGTCTGGAAAACCGGATCGTCTATACGTTCGTCGATGTTCTCGACGGTGTTTGTCGTTTGCCTCAGGCGCTCGTGCGGGACAAGCGTGTCGATTCGCTGTACCTGCTTCCCGCCGCACAGACGAGGACGAAGGACGCTGTTTCTCCCGAACAGATGTCCGACCTGTGTGCAATGCTCCGGCCGGATTTCGATTTTATTCTGCTCGACAGTCCGGCAGGGATCGAGGGAGGGTTTCGGAACGCCGCCGTCGGCGCCGATGAGGGGCTGGTTGTGACAACCCCTGAAGTCCCGGCCGTACGGGATGCGGACAGGATTATCGGCATGCTGGAATCCATGGGGAAGAAACCTATCAGGCTCATTCTCAACCGTCTGAAGGCGCATTTGATCCGGGAAGGGGAAATGCTTGATATAAAGGATGTTCTCGATATTCTGGCGATTCCACTGATCGGCATCGTCCCCGAAGATGAATGCGTCGTGAAGTCGGCGAACCGCGGGGAGCCGCTGACGTTCTCCGACGCTTCGCCTGCGGCGAAAGCCTTTCGCAACATTGCGGATCGCATCGCCGGAAAAGAGGTCCCATTTCTGAAGCTGGATGAACAGACGAACGGCAGCTTTCTTTCCGGCATCAAACGCTTGTTCGGGCTGAGCAGATGACCGCGAAACGGAGAGAAGAGGAATGAAAGATTTCTTTCAGCGGCTGTTCGGGAAAAAGGGATCGGGAACGATTGCAAAGGAACGTCTTCAGCTGGTTCTGATTCATGATCGGACTGATATCTCCCCGGAGCTGCTCAATTCCCTGAGAACCGATCTGATAGAGGTTATTTCGAAATATATGGAAATCGATTCTTCAAAAATAGAAATGGATCTTGACCGGGCTGACCGTTCAGTCGCCCTCGTGGCCAATATCCCGATTATTCGCGTCAAGCGGGGGAGCAAGCTCGAAGAGTAGGGTGCGCTGCAAATGGATGATCAGAAAACAGGTTTTTTCGATTCTCTGAGGCAGCTGGATTGGGTTTGCCTCGTCCCGGCTTTGTTTTTGTTTTTTGTAGGGATTATTACGGTGTACAGCGCCGGCGGCGGCATGGACGGGCGCGGCGGATTCTTCGCGTTGCGACAGGTTCTGTGGGGCGGCGTAAGCGTCGGAACGTTTCTTTTTTTTCATACGGTCGGATACAAGAAGCTCCTGAATCTGGCGTATCCCATTTATGGCGGCATCCTCGCGCTTCTTTTTGTCGTTCTCATGGTCGGAATGACGGTTAAAGGGTCCCAGAGCTGGTTTTATCTCGGTCCGGCCCGACTTCAGCCGTCCGAAATCGGCAAAATTGCGCTCGCTCTTCTGTTGGCGAAACATCTCTGCCGATATCCTCCCGTAACGTTCGCCGCGTTTTCCTCCGGCGCGTTGCTGGCAGGACTGAGCTGTCTTCTGGTGCTTGCCCAGCCGGATATGGGGAGCGCGCTGGTGTATGCGGTGATGATATTCGTCGGGCTGGTCGTCGCGGGAACTCCGAAAAGATTTCTCGCGGGCGTCTGCGTTCTTGGCCTTGTCTCCCTGCCGGTCGGCTGGCAATTTCTGAAGGAGTACCAGAAAATGCGGATCCTCGTGTTTCTCGACCCTTCCGTTGATCCGCTGGGCGCCGGGTATAACGTGATTCAATCGCGAATAGCCGTTGGCTCCGGAGGCCTGTGGGGGAAGGGCTTCATGCACGGGTTGCAGAGCAAGCTCCGGTTTCTTCCCGAACCGCATACGGATTTCGCTTTCAGCGTTTTTTCCGAAGAATTCGGCTTTGTCGGAACCGTTCTTGTCCTGGCGCTTTTCAGTCTGCTGCTCTGGAGATGTATCGAAGTCGGGCTTCGAAGCAAGGATGCCCGCGCAAAGATTCTTGTCGCCGTACTTTCCTCGTGGATCTGGTTTCAGATGGCCGAAGGGATCGGCATGAGCATGGGAATTCTTCCTGTGACAGGACTTCCTCTTCCGTTCATGAGTTACGGGGGAAGTTCCCTGGTCGCTCTGTCCGCCGCTTTGGGGCTGGTGACGAGCGTCTACCGGACGACGCTAAAATCTTATGAATGAGAGAAATGGAGTTTTGAGACGCGATGTTCGATGATTTCGACGATCCCTATTGGCCGCTTCTTTCCGAAGTCAAACGCCCGTCCAGGTATGTCGGGTGCGAATGGGGAGCCGGCCTTCCGGTGAAAGAAAACGCGCCCGTTCGATTCTGCCTTGCTTTCCCCGATGTCTACGAGATCGGAATGAGTTATGTCGGGTATCAGATCCTGTATCCTCTCCTCAAAAGCCTCCCGGGAGCGGATGCCGAAAGGGCGTACTGTCCCTGGATCGATATGGAGCAGCAGTTGCGGATACACAACCTTCCCCTGACATCCATAGAAACGCGGCGCCCTCTTTCCGCTTTCGACGTCGTGGGGTTTACGCTTCAATATGAGTTGAGCTATACGAATATCCTGACGATGCTTGATCTCGGGGGAATTCCGCTTTTCGCCGACGAGAGAAGCGATGACGATCCGCTCGTCATCGCCGGAGGGCCGGGCGCGATGACGCCCGAACCCGTTGCGCCGTTTTTTGACGTGGTCTGTATAGGAGACGGGGAAGCAACGTTGCCGGCTCTCGTACGTCGTCTCGTCGGGACGACGGGGCGTTCGCGATCGGAGAGGCTGGATGCGCTCGCCGATCTTCCGGGCGTCTACCTTCCGGGACGGTCGCACGCCGAATTCGGTCCCGACGGATGCGTGATCCGTTCGTCGCAGTCCCTTCCGATACGACGGGCGACGCTGACTACCATGAAGGGGGCTTTTTTGTCGGACGGACTTCTCGTTCCGTCTGCGAGCGTTGTGCATGACAGAATCCCGATTGAACTCTTTCGCGGCTGTACGCGGGGATGTCGCTTCTGCCAGGCCGGAATGCAGTACCGGCCGATACGTGAGCGGCCCGTAGAGGAGATTGTGGACGCTCTGCTTCGCTGGACGGAGAAGACCGGCTGGGAGGAAATCGGCCTCGTTTCGCTTGCGTCATGCGACTACAGCGGCCTGAAAGACGTTATGGAACGACTGAAGCCGATGCTCGAACAGAAACGCGTGAAGCTGAGTCTGCCGAGCCTGCGGATGGATGCGTTTTCCGTCGGCCTCGCCGCGGCGCTCGAGCCCGTCAGGCGCGGAGGGTTGACGTTTGCGCCCGAAGCCGGGACGCAGCGGCTGCGGAATGTCATCAACAAAGGCGTCTCCGACGAGGATATCGAATCCACGCTGGAAGCTGCCTTCTCCCGCGGCTGGGAGCGGATCAAGCTCTACTTCATGATGGGGCTGCCGACGGAAACCCGCGAGGATCTCGAGGGAATTGCGAAAATCTCGGAACGCGCCGCCGCAATCGGACGCGCGCACAAAAAACGTACGGAAATAGCGGTATCGATCGCCGGCTTCGTCCCGAAACCGCATACGCCCTTCCAATGGGAAAAACAGGCGACCGTCGAAGAACTCTCCGAACGCGGCAGATTCGTCAAGAGACTGGTGAACAACCGTCATGTGACAGTGCGGTATCACGAAAGCGAACAGACATGGCTCGAAGGCGTCTTCGCGCGTGGGGACCGAAGACTTGCCGGGGTGATTCATGAGGCGTGGAAGGCCGGCGCGCGTTTCGACGGATGGACCGAGACGTTTCGTCCCGACGTTTGGCGGGCGGCGTTCGTTGCGGGCGGCGTCGATCCTGACTGGTGCGTTCGCAGAGAACGCACGCGCGACGAGCCGTTCCCGTGGGACCATATCGATATCGGCGTGACGCGGCAGTATCTCTGGCGCGAACGCGAACGCTCGATGGACGGACTGCTGACGCCCGACTGCCGTTTTGGAGAGTGCCACGGGTGCGGCTGGGAACGGAACGGATGCGCCGTTTTCGAGCGAAAGACGGCCGACGCGTGAAAAAGATCAGACTGGCGTTTTCGAAGCGGCGAAGGGCTTGCTTCATTCCCCATATCGCGTTGCCGTCGCTCTTTTCCAGAGCCGCATCCCGCGCAGGAATCCGTTTCGTGAGAACCGAAGGGTTTTCTCCTCGTCCGAAGCTCAGCCTCGGACCGGAGCTTCCCGTAGGAGTCGTTGCGCTCTGCGAGCCCATGGATGTATGGCTTGAAGAATGGGATCCCGAATTGTTCCCGCTCTGGCGGGACGCGCTTCCCGAGGGCGTCTCCTTCTCCGGATGGACGGAAGATCCGCAGGGAACCTTGGGAACCGCGTGCGAGGCGGCCTTATATCTGTTGCGCGTCAGGGACGAAACGGCGCGTCGCTCGATTCGCGAGGGGTATCCGTGGCCTGAATGGGTTCGTGAATCGGATTGCCGTGATGAGTGGTTCCGGATCGTAACGGAACGTCCGGGAGAGCACGGCCCGGGCGTTCTCGTCCGCGGATTGCTGGAATTCGGCGGACTGCCGAGCTGGGCTGACGTGAACGTCGTTCGGCTCGTTGTCGGGAGGCTCACACCGGTCGAAGGGCCAACCGCGAACGAACGGGTCCTCCCTCTCGTTCGCGGTGACGCCGGGGAGAATTATGGCCAATAACGTGCCCTGGAGGGTGAAGATGGATCGAAAGATCGTCGCAAACACGATCGATGCGGAGGAAACGAGAGTCGCCATCGTCGAAGACGGCCGGCTCGTCGATATATTCATCGAACGAATGTGGGAACGCCAGCGGGCCGGAGAGATCTACAAGGCGCGTGTCGAAAGCGTCTTGCCCGGGATTCACGCCTCTTTCGTCAACCTCGGAGACGGCCGGAATGCGTTCTTGTATCTGAACGATGCGAAAGGACTCAACCTGCAGCCGAATACCGAGGTTGTCGTTCAGGTTGTCAAGGCCGCGCGAAAAAACAAGGGGGCGCGGGTGACATCCCGGATTTCCCTCCCCGGCCGGTATCTCGTGCTTGTGCCCAATGGCCAGGAGTCCGGCGTTTCGAAACGGATTACGGACGAGGAGGAACGCAAGCGGCTTCGGAGCATCGCCCGGGAGCTGCGGCACGAGGGATGCGGTCTCATTGTCCGGACGGCGGCCGAAGGCGTTGACGCCGAAGTGCTTCGCCACGACATGGAGACGTTGGAATCCCTGTGGAGCGAAATTCAGCACAACGCCGGACTGCAAACCGCTCCGTGCCTGATCTACAGGGATATCGGCCTCGTCGGGAAGGTCCTTCGGGACGAACTGACGGATTCCGTCTCCGAGATCATCGTTGACGGCGAAGAGGAATACCGCCATATCGGGGAATATGTGAATTCCTTCTTCTCCCGGAATCGTCCCGATCTTTCGCTGCACCGGGGACCGACGCCGCTTTTCGAGTTCTACGGTCTCGAAAAGGAACTTGAAACCGCACTGGAGAGAAAGGTCTGGCTCCGTTCCGGCGCGTATCTCATCATCGACCACACCGAAGCGTTGACCGTGATCGACGTGAACACGGGGAAATTCGTGGGGGAGACGGATCTCCGGCACACCGTGGTCGAAACGAATCTCGAAGCGGTTGACGAGATCGCACGACAGCTCAGGCTTCGAGCGATCGGAGGAATCGTCGTCATCGACTTCATCGATATGGAGTATGAGGAAGACAGGGCCGAACTGTTGCGGCGTCTGGAAAACGCCTTCCAGGGAGACCGCTACAGGGCGCGTGTTTTTGGGGTCAGCAGGCTGGGGCTGGTCGAAATCACGCGGAAGCGCGCCCGGCCCGATATCCGTTCCGTTCTGACCCGCGGCTGCCCCTTCTGCGGGGGCTACGGCTGGGTCCAGAAAGAGGATACCGTGGCGCTTTCCATCAAACGGTTTCTCCGGAAAGTCTCCGGCGCAAATCGCTCCGAAGCCGTCCTGGTCGAAGCGAACGCAGCCATTGCACGGTACGTCGCGGAAACCTACCTCACGCTGTGGGAATCCGAACTGGAGCGAAGGATCATTCTCCTCGAACGGGAAGACTTCCCCTGGGGGCGGTATCGGCTCGAAGCCCAGGGAACCCGGGAGCAGATGGAGCGACGGCTCGACCAGATGCTGAAGCGGGAGGTTTCCCTGGTTGTTCATCGAACGCCTGCGCCTTAAGGGGTTTAAGAGCTTCGGCGGCTCGCACGATCTGCCCTTCTCGCCCGGGATGACCGCGGTGGTCGGCCCGAACGGAAGCGGAAAGAGCAACATTCTCGACGCGCTCGCCTGGGTTCTGGGGGAAGGGAGCCCAATACGCCTCAGAATTTCCCGCCAGCAGGAGCTTCTTTTCCAGGGGACCGCGACGAGCAGCCCCGCGAAAGAATGCGACGTAACCCTCACGCTGCGGGACTCCGACCATCTGTCCGTGATTCGCCGGACGTTCTCTCCGGATGCCGGGAGCGTTCTCTATCACGACGGACAGCGGATCCGCCTCCAGGATCTCGAAGAGATCAAGCGAACGCTTCGCCTCGGGGGAGAAACGTTCGCGTTCATCGGCCAGGGGGAAGTCGCAGAAACGATCCGGCAACGTCCCCTGCAACGGAGGATGCGCCTTGAAGTCCTCTTCGGGATCGATCAGTACCGGAAAAAGAGGAACGAGACGGATGCCCGTCTTTCAAACGTTCGTGAGGAGATGGGACGTCTGGCGACGCTTATCTCCGAACTGTCACACCGACGTGCGGAGATCGCTTCTTCTGTGGAAACGGCGCAGAAAGCGAAGACGCTTCTCGGGTTGCTGGATGAACACAGGCGCCAGGCGTATCACGGACGGCGCGCCTCTCTGGAAGCGCGCGGCGCAATCCTTGACGCGACCTGTTCGGATATCGAAGGGGAGCTGAAAGGCCTTCTCCTGTGGCGTTCGATATGGGAGAAAAGCGAACAGGCGTTTCTCGATTCATTCAAACGAGCGAAGCTCGAAGAGCAATCGTTGCTTTCCGACCTCGAATCCGTGACGCGGAATCTCGAAGCGGCGCGACGAAACTGTGTTTCCGGCGCAGCCGCGGTTCGTTCCGGCCTGAGCCGGAAATCGGTCATCGCCGGTGCGCTTCGGGAAAGCCGCGCCGAACTCCTTTCGAGGGAAGAAGAACTTCAACGGGGCCGGACGGACCTTGCCGACCTGCGGCGTGAGGCGGAAGCCTCCGCGCAGGCGTGCGAGGAGATCAGGGCTCTGGTCCGACGGTGCGAAACCGAACGAACGCAGGCGATCCGAAAACGGGAATCGCTGGAAACATCGTTGAACGAAGCGCGCGTCCGCTGGGATCTTCTCGAACGCCGTTCGCAGTCAATTTTCGAGGAAAAAGCGGCCCTTGAGCGGGATTCACAGGATTTCCAGGAAGAAGAACGTTCTCTCTCCCGAGAGATCGAGGAAAAACGAACGCTCGTCTCCGAAATCGCGGGCCAATATGAGACCGCAGTGGAACGGCGCGGAGCCTCGGCGACGGAATCCCAGGCGGAGGGCGCGGCGCTTCACGCGGCGCTTCGTTCCGTTTCGCAGGTCGAGAACGTCCTCGAACGGATGAAGGATCGCACCGAGCAGACGCTTCTCCCCGAACCGGTGCGCTTTCTTCTCTCCGCGGTCCGGCTCGGAAAATTGAACGCGGATATGCGAATGATCGCCGATGCGTTTTCCTGTCCGCAATCGCTGACAAATGCGCTGGAGGCCTTCCTTGGAGGGCGTCAGTACTGGCTTGCGGTTCCTTCTCTCAATGAAGCGAAACGCTGCATCGACCTTCTCAAGAGCAAACAGGCGGGACGAACGACCTTTCTCCCTCTCGATCAGATAACTCCCAGAACTCCCCAGCCGGACATATCCGTTTCGCGTTCCGGAATTGTCGGATGGGCGGCCGATCTGGTCGATTGCGATCCGAAATGGGAACGAGCCATTCGACATCTCCTCGGCGACGTGCTCCTCGTTGATCGTTTCGAGACGGTCGCCGGGGGCCTGACCGCTCACCGGAAATTCCCCGTTGTGACGCTGGACGGAGAGGTTTTCGCCGCAACCGGAAGCGTCAGCGGAGGGAAGAGACGGGCCTCGGAAGGCGCCATCGCGGCCAACCGCCTTATCAGGGAGCAGGAAGAACGCCTCCGCTCCCTTCATGAGGAGATAGAAAGACGACGCTCCGCGCTCGCCCGGGCGGAAGAGAGGGAACACGCGGCCGCCCGCGAAGTGGATGCGCTGAAAATCCGACTCCAGGAGGAACGCCTTCTTGAGGACGACATGGGCGGGCGGCTTGGGCGCCTTCGCGCCGCGATGGAAAAGACGCACGAGAGAATCGCGGTTCTTTCGCGCGGCGCGGAAGAGGTTCGCTCCGAGCACGACGAGACGAACATGAAGGTCGCGGCGTTCGAGAGAGAACTTGCGGAGATGCGGAGCGAAGCTGATCCGTCCTCGGATCTCTCGGCCCTGGCGAGCGCCGAGGCGAAAGACGCCCTTTGCCGGGAACGGCTCCGCGCCGGAGAGTTGCTTGCAGGTCGTCTCGGGGAGGAGACGGCGCGCGCATCCGGGCGCGTGGAGTCGCTCATTCGGGATATGGAATCGATCGAACGGGAAATCGACACGCTGTGGGACCGCGTGAAGAATGCGGGGCGTGAATGCCGGATCCTGTGGGATCGCTCCGGCATGTTGCGCGGCGAACTCATGCGGAAAACCAGTTGGAGGGAGCGCGGCGACGCACGCCTGATACGCTTGCGGAGCAGGCGCGCATCTGCGGAAAGGCGTTTGTCCGAGGCGGAGCAACGTCTTCAGGAAAACAGGCGACAGATGGACTCCGTGCAGCGGGAGCGCGATCAGCTCGTCGAGGCGTGGGAAGAACAGTATCCGTACCCCGGTGCGGCGGAAATCGCCGGCGAAGGCGACATCGCCCGAATCTGGAACATGGTGCGCCGATATGAACGGGATCTCAAGGCGATCGGGGAGTACGACCTCGGCGTATTGTCGGAGGATGCTTCCCTTGTGGATCGCATCGGTTTTCTGAAGGGAAACCACGAGGACCTTCGCGCGGGGGAAAATGAACTGTGCCGGCTTATCGAAGAGACGGATCGCTACGTCGGCGCGCTCTTCGGGAACGCGCTTTCCGATATCGCCGTCCGGTTCGACGATCTCTTCAGACGTCTTCTTGGCGGCGGGGAAGCCCGGCTTGAGTTGATCGAAGGGGAATCCTTCTGGGAGTCGGGGGTCGATATCGTCGCGAGACCGCCCGGAAAAAGGATGCAGAGCCTTGCGCAACTCTCCGGCGGAGAGCAGTCCCTCACCGGCATCTCCCTGCTCTTCGCGTGCATGGAAGTCGCGGCGGTTCCGCTTGCCGTTCTCGACGAAGTCGATGCAGCGCTCGACGAATACAATCTCCTGCGTTTCGCCGAGCTGGCCAGGGAGTATGCCGCAAGGCTCCAGCTCATCGTCATGACGCATCGTCGCGCGACGATGGAACGTGCGGACGTTCTATACGGCGTGACCATGTCGGAACCTGGGCTGTCGCAGGTGGTCGGCATCGATCTGGAGGAGTGGCGATGAGGAGGGCGGATGCATGACGTTGAGCAGGGACGATATCGTCCGGGGAGCCCTCTGCATGTGGCAGCCCCGTGAAGGACCCAGGGTTATGGTCGATACGGTGCTCCTGTCCGCGTTTGCGCATATCCGAAAGGGCGAAAAGGTCCTTGAACTCGGGTCAGCGACGGGAGCCGTGACGCTTCTGCTCGCGTTGCGATTCCCGGAGGCGGGGCGGATATCCGGCGTGGAAATACAACCCGACCTGGTTGAGCTGGCGAAGCGGAATGCGGCCGAAAACGGACTTTCGGGGCGTGTGTCGTATATTTGCGGCGATCTGCGGAACATCGCCGACGCGTACCCGCCCGAAACCATGGATGTTGTGGTGACGAACCCGCCCTATCACGAAGTAGGCAGGAATCGCAGGAGCGCGGTCGAATCCTCGGCGACGGCGCGACAGGAAGTGTGCTGTTCCCTTGAAGACGTTCTCCGCTGCTCGAAGCGGCTGCTCCGGAACAAAGGGAGGCTCTACATGGTCTTCCTCGCCGACAGAACCGCCGAACTGTTCTCAGCTCTTTCAGGCATGCGACTGGAACCGAAACGGATACGTTTCGTGCACCATCGTCCCGGAGCGTTCGCATCGGTTGTTCTCGTGGAGGCCGTTCGCGCGGCCGGGAAGGGCCTGTTTGTGGAGCCCCCATTTTTCCTTTACGGAGAGAATGGAGAAGAAACGGACGACATGAAAAACGCTTATGCTCCTGGAGGCTCCGGATGCCGCTGACCGTCGTCCCGACGCCCGTCGGGAATCTCGAAGACATGACGCTCCGGGCCATACGGGTTTTGCGGAATGCCGACGTCATTCTGTGCGAAGATACGCGGACGACGTCGGTCCTGACCCGGCGATACGCGATCCGAACCCCGCTCGTCTCCTACCACGCGCACAACGAACGCTCCAGGACGGAGTCGTTTCTTCGCCGACTCCTCGAGGGCGACAACATAGCGCTCGTGTCGGACGCCGGAACCCCCGGAATCTCCGACCCCGGGGCGTGCATCATTGCGGAGGCGATACGGGCGGGCGTTTCTGTCGACGTCCTTCCCGGACCGACAGCATTCGTCCCGGCTCTCCTTCTTTCGGGGCTTCCCGTACACCCGTTTCTCTTTTTCGGGTTTCTGCCCGACAAAGCCGGCGAGCGGCGGGCGGCGCTCGAAAAACTCCGGAACGTTACGCAGACGCTGATCTTCTACGTGTCGCCGCATAAACTTGAGGAGCAGCTGGAATCAATCGTTTCGACGCTGGGAAACCGGAAAGCGGCGTTGGTCCGGGAGATATCGAAGATCTATCAGGAATGCATCCGCGGAGTGTCGGAGGAGATCCTGATGCGAGTGAAGACCGGAGACGCCCTTCGTGGGGAGATGATCCTCGTCGTCGAGGGGGATTCCCCGTCGGCGCCCGACGACGGGGAATGGCAGGCTGCGGCCGGGCGGTTGCGGAAAGAGGAAATCAGTGAGAAAGATATTGTAAAAACGATCAATCAGTTGTATGGTGTACCGAAAAACCGCGTCAAGGAATATCTTTTTTCAGAAAAGAGCACCGGAAGATAGCCCGAAACGACGAAAAGCTCCACCCCGGTTTCGCAGGAGCAAGGAGGAGAACGAACATGTCGGAGAAAAACTTCTATCTCACCACGCCGATTTATTATGTGAATGACATTCCGCATATCGGCCATGCCTATACCACAATCGCCGCGGACGTCATGTGCAGGCATATGCGCATGCGCGGCGACAACGTCTTTTTCCTGACCGGCACGGACGAACACGGCCAAAAAATACAGCAGAGCGCGGAAGCCAAAGGCATGACGGCCCAGGAACTGGCCGACAAGACCATGCTGAACTTCAGAAATCTGTGGACGGTGCTCGGGATCTCCAACGACGACTTTATCCGGACGACGGAAGAACGTCACGAACGCGTCGTCCAGAGCATGTTCCAAAAACTCATGGATCAGGGAGATATCTACAAGGGCTCCTACGAGGGATGGTACTGCGTCCCGTGCGAGACGTACGTTCCCGAGAGCAGCATGGGGGAGAACCGGACCTGTCCCGATTGCGGACGTCCGCTCGTTCAGATGCAGGAGGAGAGCTACTTCTTCCGCGCCTCGAAGTACGCCGGCCGGCTTCTGGCGTACTATGAGGCGAATCCGCAGGCGATCCTTCCCCGGAGCCGCTACAACGAGATCGTGAGTTTCCTCCGTTCGGGCGTGCGCGACCAGTCGATCTCGCGAACGACGCTGAAATGGGGGATTCCCGTTCCCGGTGACGACAAGCACGTCGTCTACGTCTGGTTCGATGCGCTGATCAACTATGCGACCGCATGCGGATACCTCGACGACCGCGAGAAATTCGCGCAATTCTGGCCTGCCGTCCGGCATCTTGTGGGGAAGGACATCATCCGTTTCCACTGCGTGATCTGGCCGATCATGCTCCTTGCGCTCGGGCTCAATCCGCCTGTGTGCGTCTTCGCGCACGGTTGGTGGACCGTCGAGGGCGAAAAGATGTCGAAATCGAAGGGGAACGTCGTCGATCCGTTCGAAATGGCCCGCGTCTACGGAGTGGATCCGTTCCGCTATTTCCTTCTTCGCGAGGTCCCGTTCGGACTGGACGGGGACTTCTCCGAACTGGCCATGGTGCAGCGCGTCAACTCCGACCTCGCGAATGACCTCGGGAATCTGCTGAACAGGACGCTTCAGATGATCGGCAACTACCGTGACGGCAAGGTTCCTGCGCCGGGCGCGATTCTTCCCGTCGACGAGGAAGTCCTCTCGCTCATCGATGCGACGCTTGCGGCCGTGAAGGAAAAGCTTGATGTCTTTGCGTTCGACGAGGCGTTGAAATCCATCTGGGCGCTGCTTGGACGGGGGAACAAATACATCGACGAGACGATGCCCTGGAAGCTCGGTCGCGAAGGAAACGGCGAACGCCTCGACACCGTGCTCGCGACGCTCTTCGCCGTCTTGCGGGCGGTCGCGCTTCTGATGGCCCCGTTCATGCCGGACGCCGCGAAGAGAATGTACGTCCAGCTCGGCTTCGCCGGCGATCCGCTCGACGAACGGTTCCCGTCCGTTGTTCTGCGGAATGCGCCTGCGGGGCAGATGACGCAGAAGGGGGACGTGCTGTTCCCGAGAATCGACGTCGAGCTGTGGAAAAAGGACCGCGAGGCCAAGCTGACCGGAAAAGACGGGGCGCAGGTTCCGGAAGCGAAGACGCCGTGCGAACACGAAGACGAGATTACGATCGACCTGTTCAAATCGGTGGAGTTGCGTGTCGCCCAGGTCATCGGAGTGGAAGAGATCCCGAAGGCCAAAAAACTCTACGCCCTCTACCTCGACCTGGGGTATGAAAAGCGAAAGATCGTCTCCGGCATCAAGGAGTTCTTCACCCCCCAGGATCTGATCGGGAAACGGATCATCGTCGTCGCGAACCTCAAGCCCGCGACGCTGTGCGGCGTGGAAAGCCGGGGCATGCTGCTGGCCGCCGGGCCGAAAGACAAGTCCGCCCTCGGCCTGTTGACCGTTGACGAATCGGCGCCGCTCGGAAGCCGCGTCAGTTAGCGTCTCCCGCGCGAAAGCCCGACGTTTCGCCTGACCGGCGCGTGGGGCGCTGTTCGGATCTTCAAGCCGGATGAGAGAATCTTGGTACGATATCATGACATCGGGCCTTCCTCGACGGAACGGCCCGATGCTTTTTTCAGGAGAGTGACCATGAGCGGACTCTATATCGATTCACACTGTCATCTGAATCCGGAGCACTTCCCGGAAGGAGCGGACCCTGCAATAGCGCGGGCGCATGAAGCCGGCGTCTCGCATCTGATTGTCGTGGGAGGCGACGTCGCCTCGAGCGCCCACGCCGTCGGGGTAGCCCGGTCCCACGAACGGGACGGCGTCTATGCCGTAGTGGGGGTGCATCCGCATGACGCGTCGTCGGTGACTTCGGGGTTGCCGGACGACCTTCTCGCGCTCGCGCGGGACAAGAGCGTCCGGGCCATCGGGGAAACCGGCCTCGACTATTACTATAATCTTTCGCCGCGTGAAGCGCAGTTGTCCGTCCTGTCGATGCATCTCGAATGGGCGCGAAAGGAGAAATTACCGCTTGTCTTTCACGTGCGCGACGCGTACGACGATATGCTCGCCGTTCTCCGGAGCGAAGGAAACGGGCTGACGGGCGTGATCCACTGCTTCTCGGGAACGCCGGAGCACGCGGCGGCGTTTCTCGATATGGGATATTTCCTGTCCTTCTCCGGCCCCGTGACGTATGCGAAAAACGAAGCCCTTCGCTCCGTAGCGGCGCAGGTTCCCGGCGACAGGATCCTCTGCGAGACGGACTCCCCGTATCTGTCTCCCCGGAGAACGAGGGGGAAGCGGAACGAACCGGCCAACGTCGTCGATGTGTACGAAACCGTCGCCCGTGTTCGCGGCGTCCCGGTTGAGGAGTTTGCGATTCAGGTTCGGGAAAACGTTTTCCGGCTGTTTCATCTTGAGGAGAATTCTGATGTTTGAATATCGAGTCGTTGCGCAGTGCCCCGTTACGGGAGCGCGGGCGGGGGAATTCGTCACCCCGCACGGCATTCTGAAAACCCCCGTCTTCATGCCCGTCGGAACGCAGGCGACCGTCAAGGCCATGGCGCCGTTCGAACTGAAGGAACTCGGAGCGCAGATCATCCTGTCCAACACATACCACCTGTATCTGCGTCCGGGAGCGGAACTCATAGAAGAGGCCGGGGGGCTTCACTCGTTCATGTCCTGGGATCGGAGCATCCTCACGGACAGCGGCGGATTCCAGGTCTTTTCGCTCGCGTCGCTGAACCGGATAACCGATGACGGCGTGGAGTTCCAGTCGCATCTTGACGGAAGCCGTCACTTCATGACGCCCGAAAAGGCCATGGAAGTTCAGCGGGCGCTCAGAAGCGACATCGCCATGTGCTTCGACCAGTGCGTTCCCTACCCGTGCAGGAGGGAACAGGCGGAAGAGGGGGTTCGCCGAACCGCGTTGTGGGCGGAGCGCTCTCTCAATGCGTGGGAAGGATCCCGGAACGCGCTCTTCGGCATCGTTCAGGGATCCGTTTTCGAAGACCTCAGGCGCAGGTCGGCGGATGATCTTGCGCCGATGGATTTCCCGGGATATGCAATCGGGGGGCTCTCGGTCGGAGAGAGCCATGCCGAGATGTACCGCATCCTCGAGGCGCTCAATCCGGTGCTTCCCTTCGGGAAACCGCGATACCTCATGGGCGTGGGGCACCCGCTCAACCTCATTGAGGGCGTTGCGCGAGGCGTCGATATGTTCGACTGCGTCCTGCCGACCAGGAACGGACGCAACGGAACGCTCCTGACGGCCCGCGGCCCCATCAATATCAAGAGCAAAATCTATGAACGGGATTTTTCTCCCCTCGACCCGGAGTGCGACTGCTATGCGTGCAGAACCTTCTCGCGCGCGTATATCCGGCATCTCTACCGGACGGGGGAAATCCTTGCGTCGCGCCTGTGCAGCTGGCATAATCTGCGTTTCCTCGTCGCGCTTGCAGAGAAGATGCGACAGGCGATACTTGACGGAGCTTTTCCGGCGTTTCGTGAAGACTTTACGGCTTCGTACGCTTCCGGTTCGGGGGAGTGACGGACGATGCCCGGGACTATCGTGCGCATCGATCCATGGAATCCAGACAGGGAGTTGATCGCCCGCGCCGCCATGATTCTGGCAGGAGGCGGTCTTGTGGCGTTCCCCACCGAAACCGTGTATGGGCTCGGTGGCAACGGGCTCGACGCGGAGGCCGCGAAACGCATTTACGCCGCAAAGGGACGCCCTTCGGAAAATCCGCTTATCCTCCATGTGGCGTCGCCCGCTGAGGCGCATGCGCTTGCCGATATCACCCCGAAGGCTGAACGACTTATGGAACGCTTCTGGCCCGGGCCTTTGACGATGGTCCTGCATTCGAAAGAGATCGTTCCATCGACCGTACGGGGGGGGCTGGAAACCGTCGCAATACGGATGCCGGCGCACCCTGTGGCCCTTTCTCTTATTGAGAAGGCGGGGTTCCCCATAGCGGCGCCCAGTGCGAACCGGAGCGGGCGCCCGAGTCCGACCGAAGCGGGAAGCGTTTTCGAGGATCTTGGCGGGAGCGTCGACATGATTCTCGACGGAGGAGCCACGCGCTACGGCGTCGAGTCCACAGTGATCGACGTCGCCGGAAACGACGTGGTTCTCTTGCGTCCCGGCGGGACGTCCGTCGAAGACCTGGTCGCCGTGGTGGGATCAGTCTGTTCGCCTGATGGCGAACATGTCAAACGCTCGCCTGGAACGAGATTCCGCCACTACGCGCCCGGAATTCCTCTTCTGATCTGGAGAGAAGGTGAAGAAATCCGATTCGCCGGCGACGAAAACGGGAAGAAACGACGCGTGATCGCGTATATGGGAATTCGGCGCTTTCCTGAAGAAACGCACCGGTCGATTTATTTCGAGGACCCTGAGAACTATGCGCGCGGATTGTTCTCGGCAATGAGAGAACTCGAACGAAGCGGCGCGGACATCATCGTGGCCGAATGGCCCGAAGTCGAAGGCGTCGGACGCGCGATACAGGATCGTCTTCGCCGCGCTTCCGGCGGGCGTTGAACTCGGGTGTCCGGCTGACCAGACGGGCCGCTCCGTCTGCGACGGAGTCCTGTCCGAAAAAAATGCGTTGACGTTTCAGTTTGAGGCCAATCGCTTGCCAAACCGGGTTCCCCTTGCTACAATTACCTCCGTTCAAAGATGCCGGGATGGCGGAACTGGTAGACGCGCTAGATTCAGGTTCTAGTGGGCTAACGCTTGTCGGGGTTCGAGTCCCCGTCCCGGCACCATAAAAATGTGGATAAAGGTCATGGTGTGTCATTGACACGCTATGACCTTTGTGCTATTTTCATAGCTTGTCAGTGTCACATCCCCTCAAAAGAGATAGGGAGGTCGTTGGTCCCATGCCCGAGTTCGTTCCCGTAGGGAGGAAGCGTCAACGGTTGACCTTCGGTCGCGCCCGCGATTTGGTCGAAATTCCGGATATGATCGAAGTGCAGCGAGAATCGTATCGCTGGTTCTATCAGGAATCGGTCCGTCCGGACGAGCGTGCAGAGCAAGGGCTCCAGGAACTTCTTCACGAGGTTTTTCCGATCGAAAGCTATGATGGAACCTTTGCGCTTGAGTTCGTCAAGTTCTTTCTCGACGAACCGAGCACGGAGGAAGAGGAAGCTCGTCAGAGAGACCTTACCTGGTCCCGGCCTATCCGGTCGACGATCCGGCTGGTCAACAGGAAGACGATGGAGATCAAGGAAGAAGAAATTTTCCTTGGAGACTTTCCTCTGATGACGAATCGAGGAACGTTCATCATCAACGGGACCGAGCGCGTCGTCGTCAATCAGCTCGCGAGATCCGCGGGGGTATATTTCACGAAGGACGAGCAGGTTCCCGGACAGGAAGCCTATTCGGCGAAGATAATTCCCGACCGCGGCGCCTGGCTTGAATTCAGCCTGACTCCCGGGGATATGCTTTCCGTGAACATCGATAACAGGAAGAAAATTCCCGTTACGATACTTCTGAAGGCCTTCGGAGTCCGCAATAACGAAGAAATACTGTCCCGATTCGACGCAAGAGAGATCGAGGTCGACCTCGACGAGGAAGAACTCAAGGGGCGACTTACCGCGTCCGCAATCCACGATCAGGACGGCAATCTTGTCGTTGCAAAAAACGACAGGCTGACCAAGGAGCACCTGGAAAAGATCGCTGCGCTCGGACGTACGAAAGTCTCAGTCTGGGATATCGACAGCTCCATAGCGGCGACCATCGAGAAAGACCGGACGGCGAGCACGGACGAGGCCATTCTCGAGATGTTCCGAAGACTGCGCCCGAACGAACCGGCCCGGATAGAAAACGCCCGGGAATACATTTACAGTCTCTTCTTCGACACCAGACGCTACAATCTGGGACGTGTCGGACGCTACAAGATGAACCGGCGTCTCGGCATTTCCGTCCCTGAGGATCAGCGTCTTCTGACCTTTGACGATGTCAAGAGCATCATTCTCGGGCTCATCAACCTGAAGAACCCCGAAGCCCAGGATGACGATATCGATCACCTCGGAAACCGGCGTGTCCGCTCCGTCGGGGAGCTTCTCCAGAACCAGATCCGCATCGGCTTGCTTCGTATGGAGCGGATCGCCAGGGAACGCATGACGACGATTCCGGATCTCGAAAAAGCCATGGCGCGGGATCTGATCAACGTCCGGCCGATCGCAGCCGCCTTGCGGGAGTTTTTTGGATCGGGGCAGCTGTCGCAGTTCATGGACCAGACGAATCCTCTCGCCGAAGTGACGCACCGCAGACGCCTTTCGGCGCTCGGGCCCGGCGGTCTGAGCCGTGAGCGGGCCGGATTCGAGGCTCGCGACGTGCACTACACGCACTATGGCCGCGTATGCCCGATTGAGACGCCTGAAGGCCCGAACATCGGACTGGTGACATCCCTTGCGACCTATTCGCTGCTCAACGAGTACGGGTTCCTGATGACGCCGAGACGGAAGGTTCTCAACGGCCGAGTGACGGACGAAATCGTCTATCTCTCCGCCGATGAAGAGGACAACGCATTCGTCGGCCGTGCGAACACGCCGCTTGCGCCGGACGGCACGATTCTCGAAGAGGAAAGCCACACGCGATACCGGTCGCTGATCGTGACCGTCCCGAAGGAAGAGATACAGTATCTTGACGTTTCGCCGAAGCAGATCGTCTCCGCTTCGACGGCGCTCATCCCGTTCCTGGAACACGACGACGCGAACCGGGCGTTGATGGGTTCGAACATGCAACGGCAGGCCGTTCCGCTGATCAGTCCCGAGGCGCCTTTCGTCGGGACCGGGATGGAACATCGTATCGCGAAGGATTCGGGATCCTGCGTTGTTGCGGGTGAAGATGGCGTCGTCGACTACGTTGATTCAAGCACGATCATTATCCGATCGGACGAGGATGCATCGCGACGCAAGGAATACAAACTCGTCAAGTTTCGGAGATCGAACCAGGGAACCATCATCCATCAGAGACCCATCGTCTGGAAGGACGATCGCGTGCGCGCCGGAGAGATCATCGCCGACGGACAGAGCGTCGATGACGGCGAACTTGCGCTTGGAAGAAATGTCCTCGTGGCCTTTCTTGCGTGGGAGGGATACAACTACGAAGACGCCATTCTTCTCAGCGAGCGGCTCGTAAAAGAGGACATGTATTCTTCCGTTCATATAGAAGAGTACGAGATCGAAGCCCGGGATACGAAACTTGGACCGGAAGAGATCACCCGCGATATTCCTAATGTCGGAGAGGACGTCCTCAAGAATCTCGACGAAGAGGGAATCATCCGTGTCGGCGCGGAGGTGAACGCCGGCGATATCTTGGTCGGAAAGGTCACCCCGAAGGGGGAATCCGACCAGACGCCCGAGGAAAAGCTGCTTCGCGCGATCTTCGGCGAAAAGGCCCGTGAAGTTCGGGATACGTCGTTGCGTGTGCCGCACGGCGCGCGGGGGAAGATTGTCGCCGTGAAGAAAATGACGCGGGAGGACAACCCCGATGCCCTGAGCCCTGGAGTCAACGAAGTCGTCAAGGTGTATGTCGCGCAGCTCCGCAAGATTACGGTCGGCGACAAGATGGCCGGACGGCATGGGAACAAGGGCGTCGTCTCGAGAATCATGGCCGAGGAGGATATGCCGTACCTCCCGGATGGGACGCCGTGCGACATCGTGCTCAACCCGCTCGGCGTTCCGAGCCGCATGAACCTCGGGCAGGTTCTGGAAACGATCATGGGATTCGTCGCCGTCCAGAACGGATGGCACGTTGCGACGCCCGTTTTCGAAGGAGCCAAAGAAGAAGAAATATTCATGCACCTCAAGGCTCTTTCGGATTCGAAATTTCCGGATCTTACAAATGACGGAATGATCACGCTGTACGACGGACGCACCGGAGTTCCGATGGAGAAAAAGGTCACCGTTGGATACATGTACATGCTGAAACTCATTCACCTTGTCGACGACAAGATACACGCCCGTTCCATCGGGCCGTACAGCCTGATAACGCAGCAGCCGCTCGGCGGCAAGGCTCAGTTCGGCGGGCAGCGTTTCGGCGAAATGGAAGTCTGGGCCCTGGAAGGCTATGGCGCCGCAAACATCCTTCAGGAGATGCTGACCGTCAAGTCGGACGATATCCGCGGACGCCTCAAAACCTATGAGCGCATCGTGAAGGGGCAGAACCTCTCAAAGCCCGGCGTCCCGGAAAGTTTCCGGGTTCTCGTCAAGGAACTCCAGGGGCTCGGGCTGGACGTCGAAGTCAAGTACACGGACGGTACGATCGGAGAACTGGTCATGGAGGAAGACGAGGACGAAATGACGCATTTCGCCTCGCGGCCGTCATCCTTCGCCGCCAAGGAACAGATTGCGGCGGAAGAGCCGGCGGCTGAAACGGAAGAGGACGATATCGAGGAGCTTTCCGAGGAACTTTTTCACGGAGATCTCACCGTATTCCCTGAAGACGTCGAATCGGAGGGGGCAGACGAATAATGTCCAAACGCGAAATCATAGGTGTCCGGATCAAACTGGCGAGTCCGGAGCGTATTCGTGAGCTGTCGAGCGGAGAGGTCAAGAAGCCCGAGACGATCAATTACCGGACGTTGCGTCCGGAAAAGGACGGATTGTTCTGCGAGCGTATCTTTGGCCCCACGAAAAGCTACGAATGCGCATGCGGCAAATACAAGCGAAGCGGGCCCAAGTTTCGGGGCATTGTCTGCGATCGTTGCGGCGTCGAAGTGACGGACAACCGGGTCCGCAGGGAACGGATGGGGCATATCGAACTTGCCGCTCCGGTCGTCCATATATGGTATCTGCGCGGAATCCCGAGCCGTCTCAGCCTGCTTCTGGGCTCCAGCACGAAGGACCTCGAGAAGGTCGTGTACTTTGCGCCGACGCGGCGTCTTGAAGAGGCGTACAAGATCGTTTCCGACGGTCGCAGGACCGACCTTGCCCGAAAGGGAGACGTCATTTCCGAGAAGGAAGTCAAAGTTCACGTTCATTACGACCCCACGAAGTTCAAGGCGGAAAAAGCCTACAAGGTCGTCTCCGTCAACGATATCCCCGTGCGTGAGGGGGATGTCGTCACTGCGCAGCAGCTTGCGCGTTACAAGACGGAATACGGGGATGATCTCTTCAAGGCGGAACCCGCGTTTGAACTTCAGTCAGTTTCGGAAACGCTCCACTACAAGGTCGGGGATATTGTCTCCCAGTCCGAATATCAGCGTCTTATCGCGCTCGAACTCGGCATAGATGCGAACCGGCGCCGTCAGGGGAATCAGGAGGAGTTCATCATCACCGCCGCCGCCCGGCTGCCGTTCGCCAAGAACGACGTCCTTTCCGAAACGGAATTGCAGTCGTTCAGCCAGAAGTATCCCGCGCGCTTTTCGGTGCAGCAGGAGAAGATCACCGTCGAAGATCCGTGCTACATCGTCATCGAGCAGGGCGTGTCCCCCTTCGCCGTCGCGGACATCATCCTCGAACGCGAATATCGTCTCTGTTCCCTCTACGACAAGAAGTTCGAAGCGGGGATCGGCGCCGAAGGCGTAAAGACGCTCCTTGAGAGGATCGATCTTGAGCTTCTTGCCGCATCTCTGAGGGAAGAGATTTCCGAGAGTACGGGGCAGAAGAAGCGGAAGCTCATCAAACGCCTGCAGGTGGCTGAGGATTTCCGGAAAAGCGATTGCCGTGCGACCTCGATGATTCTCGAAGTGCTTCCCGTTATTCCGCCCGATCTGCGCCCGATGGTTCAGCTTGACGGCGGTCGGTTCGCCACCTCGGATCTGAACGACCTGTACCGCAGAGTCATCAACCGGAACAACCGGCTTCGCAAACTTCAGGAACTGCATGCGCCGGAAATTATCGTTCGCAACGAGAAGCGGATGCTCCAGGAGGCCGTCGATGCGTTGATCGATAACGGCCGTATGGGGAAGGCCGTACTCGGGGCCGGAAACCGCCCCTTGAAGAGCCTCACGGATCTTCTCCGCGGAAAAAAGGGGCGCTTCCGGCAGAATCTGCTCGGAAAGCGCGTGGATTACTCCGGCCGGTCGGTCATCGTCATCGGGCCGCAGCTCAAGCTCTACCAGTGCGGATTGCCGAAACAGATGGCGCTTGAACTCTTCAAGCCCTTCGTGATCCGGCAGCTTGTCGAACAGGGGCTTGCGCCGAACGTGAAAAGCGCCAAGCGTCTGATCGAACGCGGGCGGGACGAGATCTGGGGGATTCTGGAAGAGATCATCAGGGACCACCCGGTCATGCTGAACCGTGCGCCGACATTGCACCGGCTCGGGATTCAGGCTTTCGAGCCCGTCCTCATGGAAGGGAAAGCGATACGCCTGCACCCGATGGTCTGTACGGCGTTCAATGCGGATTTCGATGGAGACCAGATGGCGGTTCACGTTCCGCTCTCCATCGAAGCGCAGTCGGAGGCGCGTCTGCTCATGCTTTCGGCGAGCAACCTCATGTCGCCGGCGAGCGGGAAACCGATCGTCATTCCGACGCAGGACATCGTGCTCGGAATATTCTACCTGACCGACCTCCGTCCCGGGAAAAATGGCGAGGGAATGCACTTCACGGATATCGAGGACGTCCTTATCGCCCTCGACCACGGAGCGATTCATGTCAATTCGAAGATCTTTCTCCGCGAGAATCCGGAATGGAATGCGGCCGGAGTCCGGCAGGGGTGGATGGAAACCAGTCCCGGGCGCGTCCTGTTCAACAGCGTGCTGCCGGAAAAGCTGCGTTTCATCAACAGACAGCTCGGCAAGAAAGACATTGGGAAGCTTCTTGACGACGCCTACGATGTTGTCGACAGGGTCGCCATCGTCAGAACGCTGGACGCGGTGAAGACGCTCGGATATCACTGGGCGACGCGGAGCGGCATCAGCTTCGGCGTGGATTCCATTATCATTCCCGTCCAGAAGAAGATTGTTACGGAGAAGTCGTTGGAGCAGGACGAGGAACTTAAATCGGAATACAACATGGGAATCCTGACCTCGGACGAGTATCTTTTCCAGAAGGAAACGCTCTGGTCCGAGGCTTCACGGGCGATAGCGGACGAAATTCTCGAGAATATGGAGCCGGATAATCCGATTCGCATGATGGTGGATTCCGGCGCGCGCGGCAGCAAAAGCCAGATGGGCCAGATGGCCGGTATTCGCGGATTGATGTCCGATCCGTCGGGACGCATCATTGACTATCCGATAACGGCCAACTTCCGCGAGGGTTTGAACATGCTCGAGTACTTCCTGTCCACGCACGGCGCAAGAAAGGGTCTTGCCGACACGGCGCTCAGAACCGCGAAATCGGGATACCTCACGCGAAGACTTGTTGACGTCGCACAGGACATTATCGTCACCGACCGGGATTGCGGAACGGATAAAGGTGTTCGCATCAGACCGCTCCTCCAGGACGGGAAGGTCATGATATCGCTGTCCGAACGCATCGTCGGCCGCAACGCTCTCGCCGACATTGCGCATCCCGAAACGGGAGAACTCCTCGTCTGCAAGGGCGAAAATATCACGCCGACGATCGCCGAGGCTATCGAAGCCGCCGGCATCGATACCGTGTGGGTCCGCAGCCCGCTGACCTGCACGCTCAAGAATGGCGTGTGTCAGAAGTGCTACGGCATGGATCTCTCGGCCAGAAGGGAAGTTCCCATCGGCGAAGCCGTCGGCGTCGTTGCGGCCCAGTCAATAGGCGAGCCGGGGACGCAGCTCACGATGCGCACCTTCCATACTGGCGGCGTTCGTTTGACGGGAGAAGACATCACGCAGGGCCTTCCGCGAATAGAACAGCTCTTTGAAGTCCGCAAACCGAAGAAGATCGCCTATCTCGCCGAAGTTGACGGCCGCGTGATCGAAATCCGCGATATGGAAGGCAAAAGAAAGGTCATTATCGCGCCGGAAAATTCAGAAGAGGAAAAAGCGACGTTCAATATCCCGACGTCGCAGAGGCTTCTTGTCGAAGAGGGACAGGAAGTGAAAAAGTCGCAGCGGATCACCGAGGGCAATATCGATCCGCAGCAACTTCTTGAGGTTGAAGGAATCGAAGCCGTCCAGACTGCTCTCGTGGACGAAATTCAGGAGGTCTACCGCTCTCAGGGAGTATCGATCAACAACAAGCATATTGAGGTCATTCTCCGGAAGGTGGCGCCGGTCAACAGGATGCGCATCGTCGAAGAAGGAGACACGGGCTTCGTCGCAGGAGATCTCGTCTGGACGGATGAGATAGAAACGGAAAATGAAGTGATCGCCGAAGAAAACGAGCGTCATATCGAAGAAGCCAATCTGGTTCTGTCCGGAAAAACGCTTCGAAGCGCGGAAAAGACGAATGAGGTGATAAGCCAGCTTTGCGGGCGTCAGCTCGACGAATCGGCGCTGCGGACTATCCTGAAGCCGGGAAATATGATTTCGGAAATGACCGTGGATACGGGCGACGGCAGGGACTGTTTGTTCATAGTCGGAGAGGCCGCCTTCAGAAAACGTCTTGAAGGAATGGAACTCATCGAACCCTTTATTTCGCCGGATGGGAAAGAGATGCCGGCGGGGTCGGAGCTGACTCCCGGCCGACTCGGCATCATCACGGCGAATCTCCCGTCCCCGATAGTCGTTCGCGAAACCGGAACGCTTGAGAAGCTCGTCGATGCGGCGTATCTCGCCGAAAAGGTCCTCATAGGCGACGTCGTCGTTGCGGAAGCGGATCGACTGATCTCCGCCGAAGCGATTCAAAGATTGAAAGAAGCGAACGTCCGTTCCGTGAAGGTGTGGCACTCCGTCGAACTTGTGCATCTGCCGGACGTAGTGCGCGAGAAGATCAAGACGGATCTGTGGGGGAAAACAGTATTGCGCGCGGTCGATCTTCAGGGAAACACCATTGACGACGTTCCGCCGATTGTTGATGAACGCGTCCTGAAGGGATTGCTTGAAGCGGAGTTCGCCGCCGTCGAAATTGCTGACGGCGAGCTGATCACATACGAGAGACTCGTGAGGAAATATCTTTCCGAGAGAGTATACGGGAAGGTGCTTCTGGAGCCGGTCCGTGACCTGATGGGCGCAGTGCTGCTCGAACCCGGGCAGGTCGTGGATCACGAGAAGATCGACGCCATTGTTCGTTCCGGGGCGCAGGACCTCTCGCTTCGGCCCATGTCGGGACGTTCCGAAGATAGACGTCTGATCCGCCGGGTGTCTTTTGTGCGAAAACTGCGCGAAGGCCCGAAATGTAAGCCTTTCGTTCACGGAATCACCAAGGCGGCCCTCGCGACGGACAGCTTCCTGAGCGCCGCGTCGTTTCAGCAAACCGCGCAGGTCCTGGCCGGGGCGGCGGTCAAAGGAGATCTTGATCCTCTCAAGGGACTCAAGGAAAACGTCATCATCGGACACCTTATTCCTGCGGGAACGGGTGATGAACGTTTCAGAGAAATGACGACGGTCGCGAAAGCAGGAACGGTACCCGCATCGAACGGCTGATACGTTTTCGTGGTATTTCGGTCTCTTTTACGGGAGAATCGACAAAAGGCGCAAACAGTCCTTGACACTGCTTTGCGCCTTTTGATATCATTCCATGGTGCTTTCGCACTGGAGGTGTTATTGTGCCTTTATGTGAGCTTGCATCGCCTCTGCGGGTTGTTGGGGAGAGGCAGGTTCGCCGGGCGATCGAAAGCGGCGTTCTTGATAAACTCTTTGTAGCGCGTGATGCGGATGCTGCGTTTGTGAACAGTGTGGTTCAGGAAGCGGATCGCAGAAAAGTTCCGATGGAGTTCGTCGACACGATGTTGCTTCTCGGGAGAGCGTGCGCCATAAGCAGGGGAGCTTCGGTGGCCGGAATTCGGGCGGACAGACCGGCCGCTCGTGAAACAAAAGACTGAGGAAGGAGGGAGTTATGTGCCGACAATCAATCAGCTTGTGAGAAAAGGACGTACCTCCAAAAGAGAGAAATCAAACGCGCCGGCGCTTCAGGGAAATCCTACCCGACGCGGCGTTTGCACGAGGGTGTACACCGTTACGCCGAAAAAGCCGAACTCGGCTTTGCGTAAGGTTGCGCGCGTTCGTCTGACGAACGGTATCGAAGTCACGTCGTACATCCCGGGTATTGGTCATAACCTGCAGGAACACTCCGTTGTTCTTGTCCGTGGAGGAAGAGTCAAGGACCTTCCGGGTGTCCGGTATCATATCGTCCGCGGAACGCTCGACTGTGGCGGCGTCGAGAATCGCAAAAAGGCGCGGTCGAAGTATGGCGCTCGTCGCCCCAAGGCGTCTTAAGGGCGTCATTTTCGGGAGTTGAGGAGGGAGTCTTACCGTGCCGCGAAAAGGGCATATTTCGAAACGTCCGGCAATGCCGGATATGCGGTTTGGCGATATCGCCGCATCCAAGTTCATCAGCGGTCTGATGCACGAAGGCAAGAAAAGCACTGCCGAGTGCGTGTTTTACAAGGCTCTGGAGATAGCGGGCGAAAGAGTTGGGGCGGAACCGTTCGCGGTCTTCCAGAAGGCCATGGATAATGTGAAGCCGCTCGTCGAGGTTCGTCCGCGCCGGGTCGGCGGCGCGACCTATCAGGTTCCGGTTGAAGTTCTGCCGGAGCGCGCGCAGGTTCTTGCAATCCGCTGGATTCTGTCGTATTCCCGTTCGAAAAAGGGGATACCGATGTCAGAAAGACTTGCACGCGAGCTTGTCGATGCGTACAAGGGAGAAGGCGCTTCCATGAAGAAGCGCGAAGATACCCATAAAATGGCTGAGGCGAATCGCGCGTTCGCTCACTACCGCTGGTAGTGGAGACGCGCAGCGCTCGGTGAGATGGTGAGGACGGATGGAACGTATTGAAATAGGAAAAATTCGCAATATAGGCATCGCGGCGCATATTGACGCCGGAAAGACGACAACCACCGAGCGAATTCTGTTCTATACCGGACGGAACTACAAGATGGGTGAAGTCCATGAAGGCGCTGCCACGATGGACTTCATGGAGCAGGAACGGGAACGTGGAATCACGATTTCGTCCGCAGCTACGACGTGTCTGTGGAAGGATTGTTCTATCAACATTATTGATACGCCCGGACACGTGGACTTCACGGTTGAGGTGGAGCGATCCATGCGGGTTCTGGACGGCGCTGTTGCGGTGTTTTGCGCGGTAGGCGGCGTTGAGCCCCAGTCAGAGACAGTCTGGCGCCAGGCCGACAAATACGGTGTTCCCCGCGTGGCGTTCGTCAACAAGATGGATCGCATCGGGGCGGATTTTCGTTCCGTCGTGCGAGGCATCAAGGAAAAGCTCGGGGCAGTGCCCATTCCCATCCAGATCCCGATCGGCGAGGAAGAAAGCTTCTCCGGGATGGTCGATCTCGTCGAAATGAAGGCGACCTATTACACTGATGAACTGGGCACGGATCCGCATGTCCGCGAGATTCCCGCTGATCTCAAAGAAGAAGCGGCCCGGACTCGCGAGGCGCTGATCGAAGCGCTTTCCGATTTTGATGAGAAGATTATGGAGCTTTTCCTTGAGGGCGAGGACATCCCCAGGGATCTTCTCAAACGCGCGATTCGGGAAAACACGATTCAACTTCGTGTCGTTCCGGTGCTCTGCGGTTCGGCGTTCAAGAACAAAGGCGTTCAACCCCTTCTTGACGCTGTCGTCGATTATCTTCCGAGTCCGCTCGACCTTCCGCCCGTTACGGGAATCAACCCGGATAACGGTGAGGAAGTGTCGCGCAAGAGCGCTATTGGCGAGCCTTTGACGGCTCTGGCGTTCAAGATTTCGGTCGATCCTTTCGTGGGGCGTCTGGTCTTTACGCGAATATACGCCGGACTCCTGACCAAGGGAATGACAGTGTACAATCCGACGACTCGTTCGCGCGAACGAATCGGCAGAATTCTCCGGATGCATGCGAACAAGCGCGAAGAGATTGAAGAGGCCGAAGCCGGGATGATTATCGCTCTTCCGGGACTGAAGGCGACGCGGACGGGCGATACGCTCTGCACGGAAGACAAGCCGGTTGTCCTGGAAAAGCTGGAATTCCCGGATACTGTCATTTCGCTTTCGGTCGAGCCCGCGACGAAGAACGACAAGCTCAAACTGACCAAAGGTCTTGTGTCTCTTGCTGAAGAAGACCCCACCTTTAAGGTCCATACGGACGAAGAGACGAGCGAAACGATTATTTCCGGCATGGGAGAATTGCATCTGGAAATCATCGTCGACCGCCTCAAAAGAGAATTCGGGGTGGATGTCAGGGTAGGCCGCCCGCAGGTTTCGTATCGCGAGGCGATTTTGCATCCGTCGCGCGCCGAGGGAAAACTCGTCAAACAGACCGGCGGACGCGGACAATACGGGCACGTCGTGTTTGAAATGGAGCCGCTCGAAGACGGCAAATCATATGAGTTCGAAGATGCCGTCGTCGGCGGAACGGTTCCCAGAGAATATATTGCTGCTGTTCAGAAAGGCCTCGACGAAGCGATCAATAGCGGCGTGCTCGGCGGATATCCTGTCATCGGAATCAAGGTAAGGCTCGTCGACGGGAGTTATCATGAGGTTGACAGCTCCGAGATAGCGTTCAAGATAGCAGCGTCGATCGGTTTTAAGGAAGCGATGCGGAAGGCCGGGCCGATACTCAAAGAACCCATCATGAGCGTCGAAGTGGTTACCCCGGAGGAATATGTCGGCGACGTTATCGGCGATATCTCCTCACGGAGGGGACACATCGAGGGAATGGAAATGAGGGCCAATACAAGGGTCGTTCGGGCATTTGTTCCGCTGGCGGAGATGTTCGGATATGCGACAGACCTCAGGAGCAAAACTTCCGGTCGGGCCTCGTATTCGATGCAATTCCACCATTACGAGCGCGTGCCGGAAGAGATAGCCGAAAAGGTCTTGAAAGCATAAGAATCGACACGGATAGGAGGGTGCATTATGGCGAAGGAGAAATTTTCACGAACGAAGCCGCATCTGAACATAGGGACGATAG
>CAYVKE010000007.1:0-63013 GCA_964451935.1 uncultured Synergistaceae bacterium
CCTGAACCGCGGGGGCGTGACGATCGTCGTCTCGACGCCGTACATGGACGAGGCCGAACTCTGCACGCAGCTCGTCTTTCTCCACAAGGGGCGCGTTCTCGAGTCGGGGACGCCCGACGAGATCTGCGACCGTTTCCCGGACCGGATCCTCCGCGTCCGAACGGACGTCCCGGAGACGCGCAGGCGCCTCGCGGATTTCCCGAGCCTCTCCGTATCGAGTTTCGGGCGGACCGTCCGCGTCGTCGTCGACGGAGCCGACGCAGACGCGGTCCCGCGCCTCCGGGAACATCTCGCTCGCGCCGGGATCGCCGCCGACGTCGACGCGGTCCGCCCGACGCTCGAGGACGTCTTCGTTTTCGCGGCGGAGAGCGGGAGGGACGTCGCGTGAACGGCGCGGAGGCGGCCGTCTCGACCGTCGGGCTCACGCGGGACTTCGGGAGCTTTCGGGCCGTCGACGGCGTGAATCTCGACATTCCGCGCGGCGCGATCTTCGGTTTCCTCGGACCGAACGGTTCGGGGAAGACGACGACGATCCGGATGCTCTGCGGCCTCCTGCGCCCGTCGTCCGGGAGCGGGCGCGTCGTCGGGTGCGACATCGCGCGCGAGGGGGAGGCGATCCGGCGGCGGATCGGGTATATGTCCCAGAAGTTCAGCCTCTACGACGATCTGACGGTCGCGGAAAATCTGACGTTCTACGCCGGAATGTACGGTCTGGCGAACGCGAGGCGGAGGGAGCGCGTGGACGCCATGATCGCCCTCGCGGACCTCCGGGGCCGCGAGCGGACGCTGACGGGGGCGCTCGCGGGGGGCGTGCGGCAGCGCATCGCGCTCGCATGTGCGATCGTCCACGAGCCGGAGATGATCTTTCTCGACGAGCCGACGAGCGGCGTCGATCCCGCCGCCCGGCGGCGATTCTGGGAGACGATCGCGGATCTGGCGGACGGGGGGGCGACAATCATGGCAAGCACGCACTTCATGGACGAGGCGGAGCACTGCACGTCGCTCGGACTCATGTACGCCGGAAAGATGCTGATCTCCGGGAGCCCCGACGCCCTCAAGCGGGAGCTGACCGTCGCCGCAGGGAAGATCTGGCAGGCCCGGGTCCCGGATTCCATCGGGTTTTTGGATCGGATCCGCGCCTTTGTGTCGGGCGGCATCCTCGACGCGTACATCTTCGGAGCATCCGTCCGGGTCCTTGCGCGCGGCGCGCGGCTTCCGGCGGACGTCGCCGCCGCCGCCGCGTGGGAAGAGCGCGAGCCGACGCTCGAGGACGTCTTCGTGCATCATGTCCGCTCTTCGGCTGGAATGGAGGGGCAACGATGCGACGCCTGAGAGCCCTGATCGTCAAGGAATTCATCCAGATGCGGCGCGATCCGCTGACGCTCGCGATGCTGATGCTGATCCCGATCGTGCAGCTCATCCTCTTCGGTTTCGCGATCAACACGGACGTCAAGCATCTTCCGACGGTCGTGTTCGACCAGTCGATGGGACAGGAGAGCCGGGAATTCATCCAGTCGCTGTCCGCAACGCAGTATTTCGACATCAGGGGGTTCGTTGCCTCCTATGATGCCATCCGCCGGGCGATCGAGCGCGGCGACGGCGTCGTCGGGATCGTCTTCGGCCCGGATTTCGCGCGTCGTCTCGCCCGGAGGGACGGCGCCGCGATTCAGGTGATCGTCGATGCTTCCGACCCGATGTCCGCGAGTTCGGCGATCGCCGCGGCGGAGATGATCGGTCTGCGGAAGTCGGCGGCCGTCGTTGCGGAGGCGACGGGAACCGGGATGTCGCCTGTGTACGATGTCCGCCTGCGGCCGTGGTACAACCGGGATTTCCGGACGCCGTACTATATGGTGCCGGGGATTCTCGGCGTGATCCTGACGATGACCATGATGATGATTACGTCGATGGCCATCGTCCGCGAGCGTGAACGCGGAACGCTGGAGCAGCTCCTCGTGACGCCGATGCGCCCGTGGGAGCTGATGGTGGGAAAGATCGCGCCCTATCTCGGCGTCGGGTACGCCCAGCTGACCATCGGGCTTCTTGTCGGCCGGGCGGTCTTCCGCATTCCGATGCGGGGAAGCCTGGCGCTTCTGTATCTTCTGACGCTGCTCTTCATCTTTTCGACCCTGATGTGGGGGATCCTGATATCGACCGTGTCGAAGACCCAGATGCAGGCGATGATCCTCTCGATTTTCGGCTTTCTGCCGAGCATCCTGCTTTCGGGGTTCATGTTTCCCCGGATGGGGATGCCGACGGTCTTCCGGTACCTGAGCATGGCGCTGCCGCTGACCTGGTTCCAGATCATCACGAGGGGGATCCTGCTCAAGGGTGTCGGCCTCGAATCGCTTGCGCCGCCCGTCATCGCGCTCTGCGTCCTCATCGCGGTCTTTCTGGGCGTCAGCCTCCTCAAGTTTCACAGGACGCTCGACTGACGGCGTCTCCGAACCTGTGCGTCAGGCAGCGCGGCCCCCTGCGACGAATGCATGCAGGGGGCCGTGGAGTGTCGCTTGCGTTCGGTCTACTTCTGGCGCCGCTTCAGCGCCTCCATGTACAGGTGCAGCTTCCGGATATGTTCCTCGACTTTCGGCGTGCGGTAGTAGACCAGGCTCCGGCGGAATTTTTCGACCGCTTCGGCGTACTTCTTCTGCCGCTGAAGCTCCGTGCCTTCGTCCGCAAGGCGCTTTGCGCGCTTCCGGAGCAGGGTTTCGAGCTTCACGGCGTACTCCTCGAGTTCCTCGTCCGGCATGACCGAGAGGCTCTCCCTGTATCGGGCCAGTGCGTCGTTATACTGGCCGTTGCGTTGGAGCGCAGCCCCTTCGTTCCGGAGCTGCGCGGCCAGGTGCTTCTGGAGCGCGGCCGCCGCCACGGCCTGCTTCTTCGGCGTCGCGGACGCGCCGCCGGAATCGGACGACGACGCCTGCTGATCCGTCGGGAGTTCCGGTTCGGACCGGATGTCCGGCGCGGCGATGTCCTCGGGCTTTCGTTCGGGTTCGGGGACTTCCGCCGCCTCCGCCGCGCCGGCGGCGTGTCCGTTTTCCGCATCTCCCGCGGCGCTCCACGAGTACCGAATGATCGCGACGGGATCGTCGCCGTCCGCCGCTCCTTCGGGAAGGAGCGTCAGCGTCAGTTCGCGCGATTCCTCCGCATCGAGATCCGTGGCTGCGGAGTATTCCGCCCGTTCCCCCTCGAGAACGATCGTCCCTGAAGCGACTTCTTCCGCGTCTCCTGTTCCGTCGAGCGGAACGCTTTCGACGGTCCAGCGGCACGGGATGCGCCCCAGCGTCGCCGCGGTCCAGAGGAGCCGCAGCGAGCCGGTTTCCGCGTCCGTTTCGACGCGGCGGTCGAGAACCTTCGTCTCGTAGCCGCGGATGTCGATCTCCACGGCCGCGTCCCCGCAGCGGACTTCGTGCGTTCCCGTGGGCATCGTCCCCGGGAGCGGAATCGCGACGGCGCCCGTTCCGTCGTCGCCGAGCGTGATCTCGCGTGATTCGCCGGCCTGCGCGCCCCGGCGGAACAGCCCGGACGTCAGCGTGACCGTTTCCTTCGCTGCGCCGGAAACACGGAGCTTGATCGTCTCTCCGGCGCGATACTGTGTCTTGTCCGGGAGCAGAAGCACCTCGCGTCCGCCGTCCGGGACGGGGATCGCGTTGATCAGGATGGAACGTCCGCTCCGGTGGTAGAGACCGTACATGAGCTTGTTGCCCCGGAAGGCGACGGGAATGTCGCGAAATGTCGCGGCCGCGTCGCCGGAGACGATCTTCAGATCCCGGATGAGCGACGTGTCGTTGAAGGTGACGCGCACCTGGAGGTCGTCCGGGCCGACCGTCTTCGAATCGGTCGAGACCAGGACCTGCAACGCGAGCATGTCTCCCTCGCGGTACGCTTCCTTGTCGGTTTTCGCGACGCACCGGAACGTGGGCGCTTCCACCCGAAGGCTGCCGGTCGCTGTCTGCGTCCCGAGCGTGACCGCGCCGGAAAGACGGGAGCTGACGGCGTCTTCGGGGATCGCCACGTCGAACGGAACCTGGCGACGTTCGCGCGCGCTCAGGCGGATTTCCTGTTCGCTCCGGAGGAGGCCCGGTATGTCGAACACGCAAAGGGAGCTTCCCGCTGCGTCGCCGTCGTTTCCGAGCGTCACCTGGAGCGTCTGCCGCTCTCCGGGACGCAGGACGATGTCGTCCGGAACCGAGAGAATGCGCGGCGTGTACGGCGCGCGCGCGCGAACCTCGCCAAGCTGCTTCAGCCTGAGCGCGTGCAGCGTTTCCGTCGCGCCGGGGACGGCCGTTCTCGAGCTTTCGCTCTGGTATCCGCTCTTCTGGGCGGACAGCGTGTAGATTCCCGAACGCACGTCGGCGAAGAAGGCCCGCCCCGTGACGTCGGACGACGCGATCGTTTCCTTCCCCCTCCCGCCGAGCGTCACGCGGGCGCCTTCGAGCGGTTTCCCGGAGGAATCCGTCACGGAGACCCGAAGCGCTCCGGTTCCGGCGGGGAGTTCCTCTTCCATCGGCAGGATGAGTTCGACGCCCTGCCGCCCCGCGACGAAACAGCCCGGGAGGCTCACGTTCCGGTATCCGGGCGCGGACGCCTGGAACCACTGGTGTTTGAAATGCGCGTTCGCCGAGTGCGTCGCGGTCCCTTCGGGAGCGGCGACGGGCCGTTCGCCCGACGGGACGAACGTAGCGTTGCGCACCGGCATGCCGGTGACGACGTCCTCGGCGCGCAGCACGATCAGTCCCCTCGGCGCTACGGGGTGGAGGAAGACGGTCAGTTCGGCGTTTCGCCCCTGGACCGTCGTCGGATAGAAGGATTCCGTTTCAAAGTATCCGTCGGCCCGGACGACCGACTGACGGTTGCCGGGTTCGGCCCACGCCGAGAGCGTCCGTTCCGCGCCGGACGGTTCCGATCCGGGGTCCGATCGCTGCCAGTTGTTGTTCTGGATGTAGGCGCTGAACGGGCCTTCGACCGGTTTCCCCGTGAGCGCGTCGCGCACACGGAACGTCATCGTTCCGGCGGACGGCCACAGGAAGATCGTCTGGTCGGTCGTGCGTCCCCTGAAGGTCGTCGGGTAGAAAGAGCCCGTTTCGTAATACCCCTCCGCGCGGATGACGGTCTGTTTGTTGCCGGGAGCGGCCGAGGCCGACATCGCGCCGTCGCGCCCCTCTCGCCAGTTCGAATTCAGGAGATAGCCCGTAAAGCGCGGGATCTTCTCTCCGGTCAGTGCGTCCCGGACGTTGAAGGTCGCCTGTCCCGCTTCGGGCCAGAGACGGATCGTCCGCGTCACGGACCGTCCGTGGTGCGTCGACGGGTAGAAGGAGCCGGTTTCGAGGTATCCCTGTGCGCGGATGATGGTCTGGCGGTTGCCCGGTTCGGCGCTTCCGGTGAACGAACCGTCCTTCCCGTCCCGCCAGTTCGAGTTCATGAAGTAGATCGAGAAGAGAGGCAGAGGCGCTTCCGTCATCGCGTCGAGCACGCGGAAGGTCAATTCGCCCATGACGGGCCAGAGGAAGACGGTCTGCGTCACGGAACGCCCGGTGAATACCGTCGGGTAGAAGGAGCCCGTCTCGTAGTATCCCTGCGCGCGGACGATCGTCTGGCGGTTTCCGGCCGGAACGCGCACCGAGATCGTCCCGTTCGTCCCGTCGCTCCATGCCGTGTTCAGCATGTAGGCGGAGAATTTCGGGAGGGGCTTCCCAGTGAGCGCATCGAGGACTTTCAGGGTCATCTCGCCCGTCGACGGCTGCATGCGGATCGTTCGGACGACCGTTTGTCCCGGAAAGGTCGTCGGGTAGAAGGAGCCCGTTTCGTGATAGCCTTCGGCGCGGAAGATCGTCTGGCGGTTCCCCGCGGGCGCGGCGATGCTGACGGCGCCGTCGCGTCCGTCCTTCCACGCGGTATTCAGCAGGTACGCGGAAAACGCCGGGATGGGCTTTCCCGTGAGCGCGTCGACGACCCGGAAGGAGATCGTCCCCTGCGAGACGTCCCCGGAGGTCAGGACGTATGCTTCGTCCGAGTCCGAAGCGCCGCCCAGGTATCCCTGCGTCGTCAGCGAGGGATACCCGTCGCTCGAGAAGGAGATCTCGAAAACGCCCGCGGAGAGATCCGCGGAAAACCGGCCGTCGCTTCCGGTGACCAGCGTTTTCATGGCCGCGCCCTGTTTGACGGCGACGGTGACGTCGGATACGGGCTTCCCTTCCGCGTCTTTGACGACGCCCGCGTAGGGGAGCGTCTTCTCCGTCATGTAGACGTCGTCGGTGAGCGATTCCTCGCGTCCGGTCCCCGAGAAGAAGAACTCGGTCCGGAACGCGGCGTATTCGTCTTTGACGAACTCGAGAATCTGGCGTCCTCTCGGGACGTTCAGGCGGATCGAACCGTCCGTCGCGGTGACGCCCATATTGCGGCGCGTCTCGCCCTCGATCCGGAAGACCCGGACGCCTTCGAGCGGTTGGCCCGTTCTGTGGGCGCGCACGACGACCGGCCAGACGGTGTGGACCGGCGTCATATAGAACTCCTCGACCTCCCGGTTGCGGTAGTGCGTCACGATTTCCGTCGCAAGCTCCTCGTAGCGGTCCTTCCGGAACAGCAATGCGGTCCGTCCGTCCGGGATCATGAGCGTCCCCTGTCCCGAGGCGTCCGTCGCGACGGTCGCCGTGTGTCCGCCCGAAAGTTGCGTCGACCGGACCGTGACGCCTTCGATCGGCTTTCCCGTGAGAACGTCGCGGACAAGAACGTTCACGGCGCCGGGGGCCTGTGTGGTGTCAGCGGCGAGGAACAGCGGCAGCGTTATGGCCCCGTCCGTCGCGGGAAGATTGACGGCCGTCACGGTTTCGGTTACGAGTTTCTGATACCCTTTCGCTTCCGCGACGATGGCCCAGCGCCCGTCCTCGAGTCGGAGCCGACGCGAGCCGTCCTTTCCGGTCGGCCCCGCGTAATCGTCTCCGGGCGGGGGCGTCTGGCCGGGACGCATCGCGGAGACGCTCGCGCCCTCGATCGGCAGCCCCGTCACGAGGTCCGAGACGCGCACCGCGAGCGCGCTCTTCACGGGTCTGAGGAAGAGCGTGCAGACCGTGGGGCGTTCGCTGACATACGTCTCCGTCTCGAGCGTGTGATACCCGTCGAGAGCGACGCGGACCTGCCGCCTTCCGGGGCTCGTCCGGAAGATCTCGTCCCGGTTGACGTACGATGCGGCGTCCGTCTTCCATTCCTGCTTGCCGGCGCGGTCCCTGAAGGCGACGGAAGCGCCCCGGAGCGGTTTCCCGGTGATCTGGTCGAGCACCCGGAGCGTGACCTTGCCGCAGGCCGGGTAGAGGTCGAGCGTCTGGTTCCATCCTTCGAGAACGCGCAGCGGGAAGTCGCCGAGGCCGATTCCGTCCTGGACGCACCGGGCGGTGTAGTCGCCCGGCTCGAGCGCGAGGGAATACGTTCCCGTCGCATCGCTGCGGATCTCGAGGATCTCCGTCCCGCGGACGAACTGGATCGTCGTGTCGGGGACGACCTCGTTCGTGACGCGGTCGAAGATCGTTCCGTGGACCATGCCCGTTCCCACCCCCTTGCCGAACGGGAGCAGGCGGAGCATGAACGCGTCCGAATCCGTTTTCGCGTCTCCGGATGCGGGACGGATCGCCGCGGTGCGCGTGAACGAGTTGTACCCGTCCGCTTCGGCCGCGATAGCGTAGACGGCCGCCGGAAGGGACAGGGAAAGGATTCCGTTCGCGTCCGAAACGGCGTCCGTCCGATCCGCGCCGAGGTAGAACGAGATCCGTGCGTTTGCGACAGGAGCGCCCGTGAAGCGGTCGAGGACCTTGCCCCGGAACGGGAGCGAGACGCCCTTGTACGTGAACGGCAGCTCCCCGACGCCGCTCATGGCGCCGCGGAGCGTGACGAACGCCTGCAGGACGCACGACCCGGAGAACAGGTCGCCGAGTGGAATGTCGCACGAGACGACGGCCCCGTCGGCTTCCGCTTCGAACGGAACGTCCGTCGTCGCGGCGGTCCGTCCGGAGCTGTCGGTGAGGACGAACTGCACGGAGCCGGTGCTCTTCGCGCCGAAGGGGTTCCCGAATCGGGCCTCGCCGAGAAGGCGCTCGCCCGTCGAGTAGCCGCCTTTGTCCGACGTCACGGTCACCGGCGTCTGCGGGCTCTTCGAATAAAAACCCTTCGAGAGCGTGACGATGGTCTTCTTCGTCTCCTCGTCGACGAAATCCACCCACAGCCGGTCGATGCCGTCGGAATTGACGATGCGGATCTTGAGTTCGGCGCTTGCGCGGGATTTCGGGGCCAGTTCCAGGAGCATGCTCCCCTGGTATTCGCCCTTGTCGCGCTCCCCGGCGCTCCACAGGTTGTGCGGGAAGCGCCAGTTGGCGCGGACCTTCCTCGGTTTGTCGCCGTTGTTCCACGCGAGGATCGTGAAGCGTCCGACGGCGCCTCGGATGTATTCTTCGAGGTCGCTCTGGAGCGACATCCGGACGTCCGGCGCGTCGGCCCGGTTCTGCGCGGCGAGCGACGGAAGGGCGCTGACGGCGAAGCGGACGGAGGGGGCGACGCGCGAGACGACCTCCCCGTTTTCGTCGAGGAGCATTCCCCCGACCCGGTAGTATCCGGTTGCGTCGAGTTTCGTGAGCGAAAGCACCGCAGTCGTCGGCGAGGATACGGGGACATCCGCGGTCTCCAGCGGCGAGCCGTCCGGCCGGAAGACGAGGGGCCGAAAGTCTTTTCCGGGCCCGGCTTTCTTGCCCGGCTCCGGGAGCGTCAGTCGGAGCGAGACGTTATCGCCCTTCGTGAAGACCGGCGTCTCGTCGCCCGCGAGAAGAAACGCGACGAGATCCCGGAAGAAGAGCCGTTCGTCCTGCGTGCCCTGATGATTTCCCGCCGCCCAGTCCATGTACAGGGCGGACAGTACGACGCGCCCCTTGCCGTGCGGATAGGAGATCATGCACGGCTGGTCGTTCTTCGTCCGCGACAGCCAGACGGCGCTCTTCGGGGGGTAGTTCAGGAAGAATCCGTCGACGTTGAAGTCGGGCGTCGGTTTCGTCATGGAGCTGAAGGCGCCGACGGGCGCGGTGATCTGCGAAGAGGCGTACTGGCAGCTCTGGTCCTCGGCGAAGCCGTAGCCCGCGACGGGGGACTCCTTGCCGGACGGCAGGATGGCGTACTCTTTCCCGAGTTGCTGCGCGAACGTGAGGATCGTCCCACCGCCGGAGACGTACGCCTCCATCGTCCGCCGGAAGGGTTCGGACATGCTCCAGTCCGACAGCGCGCCGGTCGGGATGATGAGCAGGCGGAAACGGGACAGGATTTCGACGGGGTCCGTGGGCTGCACGAGCGTTGCGGGTTCTCCCGCCGCCCCCAGGAGCGCGGCGACGCCCCGGGCGTATCCGCCTGCGAGGACGGCCGTGTCGGGCGCCTCGCCGACGCGCCGCAGGAGGTCGTTGAAGATCTCGCGCACGGCGTCCTGCTGTTCCGGAAGCATCGGCAGCGTCGTTCCGGGGCCCGCGCTTCCGGCGACGCGCGACGCCTGAAGGAACGCGCCGAGCGTTTCGGGACCGAGGTCGTCGGGGAAGGCCCCCCGGTCGCGCGACGTCAGGAAGTCCTGCATGAACGCGTCGCCCTTTTCGACGGCCCGCAGGTAGAGCGGCCGCTCCTGCGGCGGAAGCGCCATGAGCGCCCGGCCGATGTTGTCGTTGTCGTCGGGGTTGTCCGCTCCCGGCCGGCCGAAGGTGATTCCGAGTTCCTTCGCGCGGCGATCCTTGTATTCCTTGATCCACTTCCAGAGGTCGCGTCCGCGCGGCGTCTTCATGATGCGTTCGAGTTCGGCCGGGTTGTCGAGAAGCGGCTTGAAGATCTTGTAGTACTTGAGGCGGTTCTTGTCCCAGATCGGAGGCAGCGGGCCTCCGATGACGTGGGACATCATGTCCTCGAGCGGCTTGTACTTCTCCTTGAGGCGCGTTTCGACGTTGAGCGCGTCCTCCGCGGCCTTCCGCGCCTTCGCGTAGTCGTCCCAGAGGTTCCATCCCTCGACGACGGCCTCTCCCCCGGCGATCAGGGGATCGACGAAGATCGCGCGCCCGAAGTTCCACGCGCCGTACGCGCCGCCCCAGAACGCGGGCGGCAGCAGCCACGTCTTTCCCTCGCGAAGGTCCTTTTCGTACTGTTCGCGGACTTCGCGTCCCGAGCGTTCGCCGAGTTCGATCAGGCCCGGGATTCCAAAGAAGGTCGCCACGCCGAGCCCGAGTCCCTTGCCGATCGTGAGAACGCCGAAATTCTCGGGATCCGTCCGCGCGGCCTTGTCCAGATAGTCCGAGTAGGCCTTGATCGACTCGTACCCCTGATAGATGAGCAGGAACCCGCCGCCGTACTTCGTGATCTTCGACGGGGCCGCAGGTTTCGCCGGGCCGGTGGTTTCCTTGGGTGGCGTCGGCGCCGATTCCTTCACCGTCTGGACGCCGTTCTTGCGTGTCGGCGCGGTCGCGCTTTCCGCGGCGGCGCTCCGCGTCATCGTCTTGCCGGTCTTCAGATCCGTCACGGTTCCGTCGGGGTTGGTGCGGAGCTTCTGCCCCGTCAGCTTGCCGCCTATCTCCGGAGAGCGTTCCGTGATGGTCTTCAGCGTCTCGTTGTTGCCCTGCGGGATGGAGCGGATCTCGTCGATGAGCTTTGTGACCCGCTTCTGCTGGCGCGGCGTCAGGCCGCCGTCGGCTCCCGCGGGTTTCCGGAGGATCTCATGGAGTTCCTTCACTCGTGCTTTGTTGAGATCCTGACTCTGCTTCACGGCCCGGTTGTACGTCTTCGTCAGCGCGTCCTGCGCCTTGCCGAGCCAGTCGCTGATCTTCTTGTTCCGCACCTCGGGCGGATCGTTCGGGCTCGTGATCCCCGCCTCGTCCCACGAACGGCCCTTGCGCAACGCATCGGCCTGCCCCGCGAACTCCTTCGTGGTCAGCCCCGCGCGCTTCGAGTTCGTCCATTCGAGCGACTTGCTCACGCTCTTGCCGACGGTCTTGGCGTCGATCGGCTCCGTCGCCGGATTTCTGTGGATTCCCGCCTCGACGGCCTTTTTCACGTTGTCGAGGACGGCCCCCTGCGGGTCGGCCGCGCCCATCTTCCCGCCCGAAGTCTTGTGGAGTCCGCCTGCGGTCGCGAACGTATCCTCCGCGCCCGCGCGCGCCGTCACCCAGTTTTTCCACTCCTGGGTTCCGACCTCGACGTTCGGCGGCGTCTCCCATATCACGAGCTTCTTCGCCGGGTCGTGGGATCGTCGGGTGCGGCGTGATGGAAAAACCTTTTCCGTTCAGCTCGCCGATCAGCTTCTTCGCGGTTCCGGGCTTGAGTTCGGTGATGTCGACATCGCTTTTCGGGGTCTTCGGCGCGCTTCCCGAGTTCAGGAAGTCCTTTTCGCCGCCTACGGTCTTGATGGCCTTCTCGATCGTCGTGAAGCGCCCGTCGCGGGCCGCGTAGGATTTTCGCACGGCGTCCATGGCCTTCTGATAGCCCTTGAGCCACTTCGTATGCTCGGCGCTCTTCAGGTTCTTCGGCTCCGTGCCCGCATATTGCTTTGCGACCTTCTGGAGATCCGCGTCCATCGCGGTTTCGAGGTCGGTCGGCGTTCCGAGTCCCGACAACGCCCCCGCGACGACGGGCGGCTGCGGCCGGTCGGTTTCCCGCTCCTGCGCGACGGCGGGGAGAACGCCTGCGGAAAGCAGCAGGAGCAGCAGGGCGATCGCGGCGCGGGTCCGCCGTGAGATGTTGAACGAGAGGCTATTCATTGTCCGTTACCTCCCCATTCTTTCAGGAGCGTTCGGGCGTACTTCTGCGCCTCCGGGTCCGCCTTCAGCGCGGGAATCGCCTTTTTCATGCCGGCCTGCGCGTCCTTGTCCTTCCCCATAGCGTGGTGCAGGACGGCGAGCGCGAACAACGCGGGACCGCTCTTCGGGTTCTTTTTCGCGAAGGCGTCGAGGAAACGTTCTCCGCGGGGCGCCTGTCCGTCGAGACAGTACGCCGAACCGAGAAGCCCCGCCGTACGGATGTCCAGAAGGTCGCCCTTGTCCGTCAGCGCGCGCTCGAAGCTGTCGATCGCCGGGCCGAAATAGCGCTCCCGGAAGCGAATCGCCCCGAGCAGAAGCCGGGCTTCGGCCTTCGCCGGATCGAGCGCGAGCGTCCGTTCCGCCGCGTCCTCCGCGAGTGAGAGCATGAGAGCGCTTTTCGTATGCGCCGCGTAGATCTGTGCGAGAAGAAAGGTGAACGCCGGCTCCTCCGGGACGAGGTCGACGGCCGAGAGTGCGTACGCCAGCGCGCGGTCCATGCCCGACTGCGAGGGCGGAAGATTTTCCGATGCGCGCGCCTTTGCGAGCAACATGGTCGCCATCCTCGCACGGACCATCGCGAGCGTCATGATGTTGAGTCGGCTCGGGTCGGCCTGCGCCTTTTCGAGCGCCTCCCGTTCGGCGGGGAAGGGATCGATGTCGCCGACAGCGTCGGCGGGATCCGCCTCCCGGTCGGGCGAGCCGAAGACGTCCTCCGCCAGGGCGAAGACGTCTCCGTCCGCGCCCGCGTAGAAATCCGGAATGTCGATGTCCGAGGAGAATTCCTCTTCCGGATCGTCCGGTTTCGCGTCCGCCGAAACGGGGGCGGATGCGGGAATGTCGTCCGACGAAACGGCCGCTTCGGCCGACGGCGCCGTCAGCGGCGTCCCGGCGAACACGACAAGCAGCGCAAGCGCCGCGAGCGCCGGGAACGCGGCGAAAGCGCTCCCGCCGCCCGGCGCGTCGCGAAGAGATTGCGAAACGAATGAGAACATGATGCGACTCCCACCTTCCTGTTTCCGCTACGGTTTCTTTTTCAGCGACTGCATATACGCCGCAAGCTTGTCCACGTGCTCCACGATTTTCGGGTCCGGGAACGCCGCGAGGCTTTCGCGGTATGCCTTCATCGCCTCTTCATACATCTTTTTCTTCTGGAGGTCCATTCCCTTGAGGACGAGCGAGCGCGCGCGCTCGCGCAGGAGCGACTCGAGACGGTCCGCGTAGGCGGACAGTTCCGGGTCGGGAGCCAGAACGAGGCTCTCTCGGTACTTCACGAGGGCCTCGTACAGGCGTCCCTCTTTCTGTCGGGCGATTCCCTCCGAGCGGAGACGAGCCCCCCGATCCTCGGCATCGTCGCGCTTCCGCGCCGGCGTTGGTGTTCGCGACGGGGCCGCGGTCAGCGCAGGCGTCGGAACCGGTGTCGGAGTCGCAGTCGGCGCGGAGGAAGGCGTCGGCGTCTTCGTCGGTGTCGGCGCAGGAGTCGGAGAAAGCGTCGGTTTTGGAGATGGAGATGGCGTCGGCGTCGGAGTCGGGGGGGGAGATGGCGCTGCGGTCGGTTCCGGCGTCGGGACGGCGGTCGGAACCGGTGTCGGCGAGAGGGACGCCGCTTTGAGAAGCGCGACGTGTTCCGCAAGCGACGGGTCGGGATAGAGTGCAAGGCTCTTTTCGAAGGCGGCCGCCGCTTCGGCGAGCCGTCCCTGCGTCTGGAGGGCCGCGCCGCGTTCGCGCAGCTCGAGCGCGCGCGTATGCCGTTCGATTTCGGCGTCAAGCTCTTCGTCCGTCATCGCGGCCGGGTCCTTCCCCTCTCCGGGGTGCGAGGGCGCGGCGTCGCGGGACGCGGGATCCCAAACGTCCCGGAGAATGTAGGCGGACGCCTTCGTTCCTCCGCCCGACGACGGACGGGCGACGAGGCAGATCTCCCCGGCGCCGTTCACGGCGAGCGCCTCCGGAAGACCGAACCGGCGGATCTTCATGAACCGCCCGAGCGTCCCCGATGCGTCGTAGGCGATGAGAAGGTCCTCGTCGTCATCCAGCGCGAAGATGCGCCCCCGGCCGTCCGCGGCGATGAATTTCGGCCGGAAGGAGTCGGACGAGACCGTCTCGAAGCCGCTTCCCCAACGTCCCCAGGACCGGAGTTCCTTCCCTTTCGCGTCGACGATGCGGATGATTCCGGTCCCTTTTTCCGGGATGACGGCGGCGGCGAACGCGCCGTCCGGCAGCGCTGCGACGGCCTTCATGCCCGGAATGTCGAGCGTCCGCACGAGCGCGCCGCCATCGCCGAAGACGAAGAGATCCGGCTCGCTCGCGATCGCGAAGACGCCCCCCGCAGCCGGGGGCAGCGGGACGATCTGCGACGGCGAGACGCGCTTTTCGCCGAAGACGTTTCGTTTGACGGCGATGCGTCGTTGCGTCGCGCCCTCGGGCGAGAGCGTATGGACGATGTATCCCTCTCCGTACGTGTCGTCGAGAACGAACACCGTTCCGTCGGGAAGGGCGCATGTCGCCGCGACGGCGTTGAACGGCCGGAGCGCGTCCGTCTTCCGGATGTACGCTGCGGGGGTTCCGTCCGGCGCGAAGAGCTTGACGCCCTGAACGTCCGATGCGCCGAGCGAAACGCGCCCGGCGTCGTCGATTCCTGCCCCCTTGATGTGCCGGAAGTCGTTGTTCGGTTCGAGATAGGGGATCGCGCGGATCTCCCCGAACGGCGGAACGTCCTGACTTGCGGAGGAGAGAATCGTCTCCGCGAGCGCCGCGTTCTCCTTCATGGATGCGCCGTCGCCCATAAGCGTCAGCAGCACGTGAAGTCCGTCCCGGACGGGCGACGTCGTGACGACGAAGCGTCCCGCCATCGGGACGAATCCGTTTCCGATCTTCGCCTCGGCCGACCACGAAAGGCGGACGGCCTCCATGCCGCCGAGCGCGACGGGTTCACGGGAGCTTGCGAAGTTCCGCGCGTCCTTCGAGAACGATCGTTCGATCTCGTTCAACAGCCCCTCCCATCCATCCTTCGGGACGCGCTCGAACCCCGTCATGAACGCGATGAACGGCGAGAACGAGTTTCGGTCCGGCTGCTTCCCCCTGATGAAGCCGGTCGCGTTGCGATCGAGTATCGGCGTCCAGTCGGCGGGGACGAGGACGGAGAACGGGTCCGCCCAGCGGCGCACGAGCGTTCCTGCCGCCTCGGCGTGGGCGCAGAGCCCGCAGGACGCCGCAAGGATGAGGATGACTGTTGCGAGGATACGTCGCGGATTCACGGACGTCACTCCTTTCCTGGTCATGGGTTCACGGGGCAGAACCAGATTCCCGCGGGAAACGTCGCGGACAGGTCCTCGTACCGGACGGGCAGGCCCGATTCGACGATGGGCCGGCTCTGTCCGTCGAGGAATTCGAGCGTGTAGAACACGACGATGTCGAGCGACAGCGCGTCCTGCTGCGCGGGGGTTCGGACGATCCGACGCCCTGCGTCGTTTGCAAGGTCGGGCGACGCGGGGGGTGGAACGGGGCTCCCGGCCGTCGCGTCCCAGGTCAGGGAGACGCTTCCGGAGGCTCCCTGAACCTCGGGGCTCGTCTGAAAGCCCGTCGTGACGAACCACTTCCGTACGGTCAGACGCGCGAAGACCCGCTCGCTTCCCGAAGCGCCCGCGATTCGGAGCGGGATGAGCGGGATGTTCGGGATCGACACGCTCACTGTCGCGACGACGGGGATTCCTCGCTTGCGATACCCGCTGCCGACGACGGCCCGGTTCAGCGGTGACGACGGGTGCAGGCCGACGCCGGCCAGCCGCAGCGCGTCCATCGCCTGTTTCATCGTTTCCGGATTCGCCGCGAGGTGCGAGAGGCCGAGCTTTTTCAGCTCGTCGACGAGCTGCTGCTCCATCGCCTTCGCGGCGCCCTGGACGCCGGAGTTCAGCTCCATGAGGCGGTTCCACTCGGGCGTGTCCTTGCGGATTTCGCCGTCGAGCCCCGTGACGGACGACGAGACGCGCATCGGAACGTGCGGCAGCGGCGCGTTCGGGTCGTTGCCGAGCGGCGAGGCCGTCAGCCAGTAGCTCCGGTTTTCGAAGAACGGGATGATCCGCGCCCGATCCGGTTCGATGAGCGCTTCGGCCGGGAAGCTCGCGAGCCGGGGCTCTCCCTTCACGACGGTCGTCATGCGGATGAGCGCGTTCCGGTTCACGAGGTTCGCGGCTCCGACGCCGCCCGCCGATGATCCGGCGGGAACCGTGTGCGTCGTTTCGTCCGGCTCCAGCCGCGCGTGATAGAGGACCCTCGGGTCGGCCGACGACGCGACGATGTCGAGGTCGAAGCCCTCCAGCAGATCGGGCGTCTTCGCCGCGACGGCGGGGAGCGTCCAGTCGATCCGCAGCGACGCCCCATCGAGGGCGGACGCGCTCCCGATCACGGTCGCGCGCAGGTCGTGCGGCGGGTCGAGAAGGAGCGCGCGGCCGGTCGAATACTCGTACACCCATCCGGACCCCGTCTGTCCGGTGTCGATGACGGAGAGCCGCCGGGGAACGTCGAACGGAAGGGCCTCCCGGACGCCGTTCGCGCCGGGATTGAGGGCGGCGACGTCCGCATCGCCCGCGTTTCGGATGTAGAGCTTCCTGCCGACGGTCTTCGACGTGTCGAACCATTCGGCGGGGCACGCGATCGCGAGTTTCGAGCGGACCTTCCGGTTCGCCTGCGGGGGCGGGCGGAATTCGAAGAACTGCACGGACCAGGGGGCGATCTTCGCGTCGTTCAGTTCGAAGCTCCCCTCCGCGTCGAGCGATACGACCTCGTGGAGCGTCTTCGGATCGTCGAAAACCATGAAGCGGTTCTGCGCGTCGATGTAGGTCCGTTCGTAGAGCGTCGCGCCGGGCAGTCCGGGGAAGATCGCCTTTTCGGCGTAGTCGACGAGGACCTTCCCGAGCTTCTTCGCATCGCCGCCGGCGGTCCATGTCAGAACGTCGAGGAACGCGGGCGACTGGTCCGCGTCGCGGAAGTGCGCGAGGAGGTTTCTCTGGAAGTTCTCCTTCTTCGAGGTCGGGAAGTCCTTCATGAAGACCTCGTCGCGAATGAATTCGAGGAACCAGGACATCCCGTAGCCGAAGCGCTGGTAGGGCTTCGCGTCGCCCCAGAGAACCGGCAGCTTCGGTCCCTTGAGTCCGGTCTTGATCTTGCCGAGATCCGCGAGGTAGTTCTTGATCGGGATCCCCATCGCATCGAACGCCGGGATCGTCTCGCGTTCGAGCAGCGTTGCGGTCGCTTCCGTCAGGAAGATGTTCTTGTTGGCGTTCGAGAGGTAGCGCTTCTGGATCGCGTGGAAGTATTCGTGGAGGACCGTGAGGTAGAGGGTGTCCCGGTTTGTCTTCGAGCACAGGAAGAGGTAGGGGTTCGACGTCCATCGGATGACGGCTTCGCCGTCGTTCGCGCCGGGCTTGGCCGTCACGAAGACCGTGATCGGGCCGGGGTCGGCGAAGCCGCGTCCCGCCGGGTCGGTGACGAGAATGCGTTTTGCCGTGAGGAGGGCTTCCCGGACCTGGATGACCGCGTCGGGAACGCCATACTGCATGAAAGCCCGCGCCCGGTTCCGCTCGAGATTCTCCCGGAGCGTCCCGAAGAGGGGCTGCAGTTCGTCGAGGATCGGTTCGACCGGCAGGTTCGACTCCCGCGCCAGCGCGGTCCGCTTGTCGCGAAGCTCCGAGAGTTCGATGACGTTTTTCCGGTAGTCGTCCCAGAGGTTTCGGAATACGATGTCGAGCGATTTTTCGTCCCTGAGCCCCTTGTCCCCCGATCCGAGCGATTTCGCCCACGCGATGGACCACCCCTCGGGATCGGGGTAGGGGGACGAGATGAAGGGCGCTTCGTCGTGGAAGACGGACGGAAGTTCGGTCGGGGCGCGGATGACCGCGAGAACGGCCGTTCCGATCGCCGTTCCGATCAGGATGGCGCCGAGGATGCTGAAGTGCGTCGTCTCGAAGCGGAGCGTGTCGCCGTCCCGCCTGTAAGGAACCGGGAACCAGGCGCGGCCGTCGCGGGAGATCATCGGGACGATCATGTCGGGCGACAGCGGTCCCGGAATGACGGGAAGCTTCATCGAAACGCCGACGGGCGCCCCGAAGACGTCTGCGCTCGCCGAGTCCACGCTCCAGGCGCCGAGGAGCGCGGACTCGCCTCCCAGGATCGCCGGAGGCGGCGCGTCGGAACGGGAGATCCGTATGGGAGACGGTTTCATCACGGAGCCGGGGGCGAAATCGAGCGTGAGGCCGTCCGCCGCGGCGATGCGCCCTCCGTTCGTGGACAAGGACGCTTCGGCGAGGACTGGGCCGGATATCGCCTCGGGCGAAACGGCGGCCCCGTCCGGGGACAAAACAGCCAACCGGCGCTCCCTCTCGCGGAGAAGGGCGCCGAGAGCCGTCCGAAGCGGCGAATCGGACGGAGGCTCCGGGATCCGGGCCGCGGGAGCGTGCCCGTCCGCTCCGACATCCGCGGACGCTGAGCGCATCGCGAGCGTTGGAAACGCAAGCGTCAGAACAACAAACATCAGAATCGCCGGCGCCCGGAGTTTCATGCGGACCCGCTCCTTCCCGGAGAACTCTGCCTAATAGTCTGTATAATAGCGCACCTTCAATGTCCCCGCCAGTGGGGGCCAAAAGTCCCGGGCATTCCCGGAACGAAGGCGCGCCCCTTCTCGCGGCGAACACAGCCCCTCGGGACGAAAACAGCCCCTCGGGGTGAACGCAGCTCCTCGCCGGGAGCGGTCCGCCCTATTCCTCGATTCCCGAATCGACGGCCCGCCCGTTTTCGAAGACGGTCCACCTGCGGACGGTGTCTTTCTCGCGGTACTCATACCCCTCCCATCGTCCCTGTTCAAGTCCGTGGAGATACGGTCCCCGCGACACGACGCGGCCCTGTTCGTCGTAGATAACGTGAACGCCCTCCGCATACCCCTTCGCGTAGTCGCCGCGTTCGGCGACCTGACCGTTCTCGTGCCAGATGGTCCATGTGCCGGTTTTGCCCCGGATCTCCTCGCCGCGCGCGCCGCCGAGGGAATTGAGATCCTGCCAGACGCCCTCGTACTTTCCCTGCCAGCGGAGCTTCCCGTTCGCCCACCAGCGCGTCGCCTCGCCCTTCATGGCGAGGGCGCCGTCGGAGAGTTGCATCTTCTCGTACGTGATGTGGACGTACGGCTGTCCGGTCGTTCCGGTCGCGTTTTTTTCGGCGGCCCATCCGTTGTCGTAGCGCATCACGAGGCGTCCCGCGCTGTCGGGATCGAATCGGATGTCGTCGCCGTGTGTCACGCCGTTCTCGTATGGGACCTCGTGGACGAGCTGCCCCTTCGGGTTGTAGAAGCGGAGCTTTCCGTGAAGCACGCCGAAACGGTAGGGGCGCAGCTCCAACCGCGTCGAGCCGTCACCGGAGAAGACCTCGTAGTCGCCGTGATAGACTTCGACGCCGTCCGCCTTCCATTCCGGAGGCATCCCGGAGAACCGCTTCACGTACGTGTAGCGCTCCTTCATGCTTCCGTCGCGGCGCGTCTCGACGTGGCGGTAGAGAGGAACCTCGCGCGCGTTGTCGTCCCCGGGGAGCAGCACGCGAACGACGACCTCGGCCCGGGCGAGTTCGGGCCCCTTGCCGTCCGAGGCCAGGGCGCGCACGACGATCCGGTCCTCTGCGACGTCGCCGGGCTTCAGGCGGTCGTCTTTCCCGTCGCCTGTCGCGCCGTCGCCCGAGCGCACCTTTCGGAGCCGCTGCGTCGCGATGTCGAAGGCGACCGGGCGCTCCTCGTCGCCGAAGTCGCCCTCGCCTTCGAGCATGACGCTCAGCCGCAGCGGCTCCGATCCGTCGAGCGCGTCGCCGTTCAGGACCGAAACGCCCGACACTGCGGCCGAGACGCGGAAGGAAAGGGGATCGCCATCGTCGGCCGCCGGATCCTCAGGCTCGGCGGCCTCGGCGGACCGCGCCGCGATTGCGCGCGCTGCGTCAGCGATGCCTGTAATACTCGCTGCGCCCGCTATGCTCGCCGGAATTCGTCCGAATATCCCCGCGCTCCGCATTCCTGAGGGCTGCGTCGCGCCGGTTGTCCGAACGGGGCGCAACCGCTTTCCCTCGAAGCGCATTTCGAGCGGGGGAAGACGCGTGGGAGAGGGCTCGTACTTTTCGTGGAGCTGCCGCGCGATGATGTCGAAATCCTGGAAGACGGCCGCGCGCTCGATGTCGCGCGCCGCGAGGATCTGCGCGGTGATGCGCACGTGCCAGTGCTGGATCATTCCGCCGAGGACGTCCGACGCATAGCGGCGGATGAGTCCCTCCCGGATGACGTCGGTTCCCTCTTCTTCCATGTAGGAGCGATACCCGCGTGCGGCGACCTCCGAGAGCACTCGGTCCGCCTCCCGCGCCGCATTGTTCCGGATAAAGGGTTCGAGCGTTCGCAGCGCCTCTTCGACTTCCTTTTCGTCGAGACGCTGCGGAAAGAACTGCTTGCCGGGCTCCTGCACCCACGTGGGGCCGAACTGCTCCGCCTGCCGCATCAGGATACGCACGAACGCGTCGTGCGCCGTCACGAACGATGCGGCGTCCGCGCGCGGCGGCGAGGCGCGCGGAACCTCGTCGGGGTCGGCGTCCGTCCAGCGGCGGATCGCGTCCGTATAGACGGCGTCCCGGTCGATGTCGATCACGACGGTATGTTCGCCCGGCGGAGTCGCACGGAGGACGTGCTTTTCGGGCAGCACGCATGTCCCAGAATCGCGAATTCGTCCTCTGGCCGTCCCCGCCGCGCTCGCGTCCGTCCGTCCAGCCTCGCCCGTATACAGCGCGTCGATCGTCGCGACGTTGGCCTGGCCCACGGCCCATCCGACCGTGACCACGACCGTTCCCCGCATGACGTCGAATGCGATCTTCGCCGACGCGGCCCACGGGACGACGCGCGAGAGCGTCATGAAGACCAGGTTTTTCCCGAGTTCCCTGACGGCCTTCTCGTCGCGCGCGCCGACGGCCTGGATCAGCGGGCCGATGCCCCAATGGATGCGCGACGCAAGGTTGATGCCGATGAACGTCCCATAGTCGCGCCACGACGCGCCGCCCTGGTACATCTCCACGAGCGTCAGCGCGTCCGCCAGCGTGTCCCACTGGAACGCCTCGTCGAGAATCCGCCGCGCGACGTACCCCTTCATTCCCATGTCCTCCACGGTCGCGCGGAAGTTCTTCCACTCCTCCGCGTGACTCGGAAAGGCCGCGCGAAGGTGTTCCATGAACGCGTTCTTCACTTCGGCCGCCTCGGGCGAAAGCCAGCTCCGTCCCGGACGGGACTCCGCCGCGAGCACAGTCCGCGGACCGTCGCGCGCGGCCTTGCGCAGAAGCGCGGCCCCGGGCATTTCGGCCGGCGCCAGCGGGCAGACGCGCTTGAGCTTCCCTCGGATGTCCGACATCGCCGCGTCGCATTCGGCGTGAACCTTCGGATCGCTCGTCTGCTGCCTGCGGACCCAGACCTCCGCGTACTCTCCGGCCAGCGTCAGGATCGGACGCAGTTCAGGGTTCGCGCCGGAGATCACCCGTGCGAGCATGCGCCCTCCGGGGCCGTCGGGAAGCGTTCTGCCGCCGGAGATATCCGTCGCGCGAAGCATCGACATCGCGACGAGAAGGTTTTCCATGCTCGCGCGCCCCGTCGCGGCTCGGAACGTTTCGTCCTTCGCCCGCGCGAAGCGGAAGCGCTCGACCGCCGACATCCGGTCCCAGGCGTCGCCCGCGAGCGAACGCATCGTCTTCGAGTCGAACGCCGGAGGATTCAGCATGTCCTGCGCCATCTTCGACAGCGTTGCGCCCGTCGCGTTCCTGAGAAACGCGAGCGCGATCTTGTCGGCCTTGCCTGCCTGCGCGGCGTCGAGGCCGCCGGGAAGCTCCTTTTTCGTCTTCACGTGGACGGCCGTATCGAGGGCGTCGGCGATCTGCGCGTAAATCCGGCCGCCCTGCTGCGTTTTCGGGTCGATGTGCGGCCAGACGCGCCGCAAAAGTTCGATGCGGTCCTCCGGTTTGAGTTCGGGCCACGGCTTCATGCCGTAGATCGCGCACAGGTGCTCGATCGCCCGGCCGGCATACTTGAGGGGACCTTTCGAGAGATCGTGATGCGCTCCCTCGTAGTGCTGGCTTCCCTGGACGAGATCGCTGAAGATGTGCGCGGCCCGCTCGAAGCGCTGCCAGCGTTCCGGCGCGGTTCCGGAGAACATGCTCGCGCCCTCGCGGAAGTTTCGCGGCGTCTCCGCGACGTAGACGGGGCGTCCGTCCTTCCACGTGAACTGCTGGACATACATCTTTCCCGGGACGCGCCTCCCCTTGACCTCGATGTCGGCGCCGCCCCCCTTGTAGGCCTCCCTGTCGGCGGCCTGATTCGCGATCGCCTTCTGATATTTGAGCGCGAACTCCTCGACGTCGGTCACGAAGCGCGCGTCGGGAAGGTCGTTCGTCCCGCGGAAGAAGGTCACCTCGATCTGCGGGAAGTCGATGCCTCCGGTCGGCTTCACGTCGGTAGCAAGGTGCAGTTCGTCGCGCGCGACGATCTCGACGGCGTCGAAGAAGGCCTTCTCGCGGACGGGGTCTCCCGCGAAGACCGTGATGTCCTGGTCTCGCGTGTAGTCTCCCGTGCCGCCCGCGTTGACCGCCTGGAGCGTATTCAGCGGGGAGAGGCCGTCCGCGGCGAGCCGTTCGTTCGCGAGGATCATCGCGCGGCGGTAGATGTGCTTGAGAAGTTCGTGCCGTCCGACATCGAGGTTCCGGATCAGCGGCCGGACGCGTTCGCCGCCGTTGTCGAGATCGTGGACCGCCTGCGAACGACCGTACCCGGAGTCCCTGGCGAGCGCGAGCGTCGCCTGCGCGGCTGGAGAGAGCGTTCCGTCCGGATCCCTGACGTAGGCTGCGTGCCAGTCGAGCTGCTCCTTCAGGAGTCCTCCGGCGCGGCTTTCGATGCGCTTCGCGGCCTCCGGGTCATCGGGAGGTTTCTTCTCTTTCGGCGGCAGTGTGACGGAAACCTTCCCGACGACTTCGTCGGGCGGCGGGTCCGCCGCGAACGCCAATTGCGCCGGAAGGACCGAAAACATGACGCACAGCAGCGACAGCAACGCGGCGAGGCGGATGGCGGCAATTCCCGGGTGTTTGCGGAACGCGCCGTAACGGATGTGAGTCATGGCTCTTGGTTTCCCCCTTCTTCTGTCAGTCGAAGAGCGCCAGGAATTCCGGGTCGTCCTCGCCGATCGGAAGCGTCCGGACCGGCAGTCCGTCGGCGTTCACGACGACCTCGACGACGACCTCGACGCGCGCCGCCGGAGACGCCGCGTCCGTGCGACGCTCGACCCCCGCGCGAACGCGGAGGCGCTTCGATCCGCCGGCCGCGTCCTCGGCCGAAAGAAGCCGCATCGAGCCGGTCGGACGCTGTCGCACGAACGGACCTTCCGTCAACTCGCGGAGCGCGGGAAGCGACAGGATCGCCTTCCGGACCGCGGGAGTGATCGGAGAGGCTCCGTTCCGCCCGGCCTTCGCGTCGCGTTCGTCGCGAAGCCGGATGAGCGCGTCGAGCCGGTCCCGCAGGAGCGACGTCGACGGGAGGTCCATGACGGACGGGAGTGCGTTTTCGGACGCCGCCGGAACGACCGCCTTCGATGGGAAAAACGGCGTTCCGGACCAGAAAAACGCCGTGACGGCAAGAACGACAACGGAGCGCGGAGTCATCGAGATGTCTCCTTTCCCGCCGGACGCCTGGTTCTCCGGCGGAGTTTAATTTTTCTGTATAATACATCATTCAGGGGCTCCTTTCCAGACGCGTATTTGATCCTGAAGCGCCCCTCAAGGCGCGTGGGGTGTGGTTGTCATCCGCCGACATGAAGATTTGTGTACGGAATGATTGACGTTCACTGATGTTGTGCGACGAGACGCGGATCGGCGAATTGTGGAAAATGCGTGAAGAAGCGATCGCGCCGCCCGGCGCCCTCGAACGGAGATCCGAGGCGTCGTTCCGTCGCCGGACGCGGTCGACGGGACGCGGTATAATGCCGGTACGTTATGACCGAAGGGGTGTCGCGCGTGGACAATCTGCTCATTACCGGAGGCGCAGTCTGGAGGGGGACCGGGTTCTCCCGGGGAACGTCCGTTCTTCTGTCGGGCGATTCGATCGCGGCCGTCGGCGCCGAGGATGACGTTCGGGCCCGTACGCCCGCCGCGTCGCGGGAGCTTCGGCTCTCGGGAGAGTCCGTTCTGCCGGGCCTCACGGACGGACATCTTCATCTGTCCACCTGGGCCAAACAGCGCGCGCTTCTCGACCTCTCATCCGCGAAGTCCCTGGCCGACGCGCTCGAAATGGTGCGGGAGGAAGCGAGACGGCTGCCTGCGGATCGCTGGATCCGCGGATGGAACTACAACGACACGCGATGGCCCGAGGGACGGTCGCTCGCGCGCCGCGACCTCGACGCGCTGAACATCCCGAACCCGGTTCTGTTGCAGCGCGTATGCACGCACATCAACGTCGCGGACGGCAAGGCGCTCTCACTCTCGGGAATCGACAGCCCCGACGGGATCCTGCTCGAACGCGACGCGATTCCGGCGCTCCGGGCGATGGAGCGGAACGTCTTCAACCGCCCCGCGCTGAAGGAAGCGCTGAAATCGGCGTGCTTCGAGCTGGCCTCGTGGGGCGTGACCTGCGCGCATCCGTGCGGCGCGGATGACTACGGCATGGAGGAGGACCTCTCGCTCTACGGCGAGCTGCATCGGGAAGGATCGTTGCCGCTCCGCATCTTCTCGTATCACGACGACCTCGCGCGCCCGGCCCTGCCGACGGGCTTCGGAGACGGATGGGTCCACTACCAGGGGCTCAAGATCTTCCTCGACGGCAGCCTCGGCGGGCGAACGGCGGCGCTTTCGTCCCCGTACGCGGACGCGGCGGGCGAGACGGGCCTCCTGAACTGGAGCGACGACGCCGTGATCGACAAGCTGCGCGCCGCGCGGGAGCACGGCGTCCAGACGATGCTCCACGCGATCGGCGACGCGGCGCTCGACCAGGCGATCCGCTGCATCCGGCGCGTGGACGCGGAGTTCGGCCGAGACTGTCGTCTTCGGGACCGGATCAACCACGTGATGGTCTGCCGCCCGGACCAGCGGCGCGCTCTCGCCGAACTCGGCCTGTTCTGCGAGATCCAGCCCGCGTTCGTCCCGAGCGACATGAACATGGCCGAAAGCCGCCTGGGAAAGGATCGCATGCCTTGGGCCTACGCGTGGCGCTCCCTTCTGGACGAGGGGCTGTGCGTCTCCGCGTCGAGCGACGCGCCCGTCGAGTCGGTCGATCCGTGGTTCTCTCTCTGGGCGCTGACGGAGCGGTCCGATTGGGAGGGGAGGCGCGTCAGCGCTCCCGAACAGCGGCTGACGCTCGAGGAAAGCATTCCACTCTTCACGTCGAACCCGAATCGCGCGATCGGACAGGAGCATCGCTTCGGCCGGATCGAACCCGGCTTCGCCGCCGACCTCGCCATCCTCGACCGCGACATCTCGGCGATGTCGGGAACGGACCTCAGGAGCGCGAACGCCGCGTACGTCTTCGCGGGCGGACGACTCTCGAAGGGCGTCATAGAAGGATGGCCCGGCTTCGGGGCGTAAGCGTCCCGGCCGGTTAGTCCGCCGCCGACGGATCGGACGCGTCGCGGAGCAGCAGCGCCGGTTCGCCGCCAAGGGGCATGACGAAGACGTGGAACCCGAATGTCACGTTCTTGCCTTTCTTCTTTATGTCCTCCGGACGCACGCCGCAGAAGAGGACGCCCTTCCCGTCCGGCGTCCAGGAGGGATCGGATGCGGACATCCCCCTCGGGGAGATCCGGACGGTCTTTCCGTCGGCGGGCGTGTGGAGGAAGACGCCCGAAATCGGTTCGCCCCACGCCTTCGAGATCGGATTGCCCGGTTCGTCGACGTCCCCGTCGAAGAGCCACATGGACCCGTCGGCCGAGACGCAGAATCGCGTCGCGCTCGATACGCCGGCGCCTCCGGCGACGGGTTCGATCGGTCTTGACTCCAGAAGGTTCCCGGCCGCATCGTACCGGTAGAGCGTCGACAGGTCCTGCGCATAGACGGACGCGCCGTCGTGGGCCCAGAACGGCGAATGCACGCCGCCCTCGGTGTCCGTCCGGAAGATCTTCAGGTTCTTTCCCGTCGCGTCGATGACGCCGGGAACCCACTGGGACTTCTCCTCGATCCAGTGGTTGAAGACGAGCTTCGTCCCGTCGGGCGACCAGCGCGGCCCGTAGCTGTTGTCGCCGGGGACGGCCGCGAGGACGCGGACCTTCTTCGTCGCGACGTCCATCACGGCGATCTTCCTGCCCTGCCGGTAGTCCGTGAACGCGACGCTCTTTCCGTCGGGCGAGATTTCGGCGTCGTACCCCTTCCCGAGAAGAACGGGCTTCGCGCCGCCCATGTCGGAGAGCCGGATCTCCCCCTCGCGCTCGAAAATCACGCGCGACGCCCCCCACGCAACGCCGGACGTCCCCATCGCCAGCAACAAGAGCGCACACAACAGCTTTCGCATCGTTGTCGAACCTCCCCTTCGTATTCTCTCGTATCCTGTATCTATAATTGTACCGCCTTCGACCGCTTGGCCCGATAGCCGAAGCGGCGGGTTTGAGGAGAAGACGGCGAAACGAGTTGCGATGAAAGGATCGGCGGTGCGCGAATGGAGCTTCGTTCGGGAAATCCGGGTGAGGGGAACATTCTCTTTGTGGAGGACGGGCGGAATACCGGAATCCGTTTTGTCTCGGGGACGATGGTCCGCCATGCGTTCCCCGCGCACCTTCACAGAAGCGCGTGCTTCGGCGTGATCGCCGGAGGAGAGGCGATTCTCAAAATTAACGGAGAGGAGCGCCTTCTTCGTGCGGGCGACCGGTACGCCATTCCCGCCATGCGGTCGCACGCGCTTCGTCCGATCGGGGGCGGCTGGTTCTCGCATCGGGTCTTCGGGGCGGATCCGGACCGTCGCCGGGAGACGGCGCGAATGCTCCGCGAATCGCTCGGTGCGGAGCTTTCCGCGGAATGGCCGGACGGATTCGCCGACGCGGAGCGGGCCCCTTCGGATATTCCGTCCGATTTCCGGAAGATCCTGACGGCGTTCGAGAGCGAGCCGGAGCGGGAATGGAGGCTTTGCGAGCTGGCGTCGCAGTTCGGAATGCAACCGGCGTCCTTTTCGCGGGCGTTTTCGCGCGAGGTCGGCATGCCGGTGACGCAGTGTCTGCTCTTGGCGAAGGTGTGGAAATCCGTCCGGATGCTGGAGGAGGGGGCGGCGATCCCCGATGCGGCCTTCGACGCGGGCTTCGCCGACCAGAGCCACCTGTGCCGGGTCTTCCGCCGCTATATGGGCGTCGCCCCCTCCGTCTTCCGCAAGAACCTCCTGCGGCCCGGCGGCCTTACAGCAGCGCGGGGCTGAACACCGCGAGCAGAAAGAGCCCCGGGGCGCCCGCGACGACGCTGTGCTGACGGTCCGCCGGAATGACCGCGACGACGCCTTCCCCGTATTCGATCTCGCGTTCTTCCACGAGGCAGCGCCCATCTCCCGCGACGACCTGATGGATCTCCGTCTTCCCGTCGTGGATATGGTCGCCGATGCAGCAGCCCGGATTGACCCTCACGAGGTGGACGCTCGACGTCCCGTTCGTATCCGCGCCCGTGACCAGGTGTTTCATCGAGACTCCCGCGAATGCCGGATGCGGCGTCCACGCGATGGATTCCGTCTTTCTCTTTCCCGCCGAACCGCTGACGCTCCCCGTTTCGAACGGAGTCGTTTCAACCGCCGTCTTCATCGTTGCATTCCTCCCGTCGAATGATTGTGCGACGCCGTGAGGATACGGCGACGAGCGGCGGCCGTCTTGAACGATTTTATCCCCTTCCGAGGAACATCACCCACGCGCCCGCGACCATGATCGACGCGCCGAGAAGCCGGTCGCGGATCGGCTCGCCGTAGAAGAAGCGCGCGAGAACGACAGAGATGAGAACGCCGAACATCGACAGCGGTTCGGCCAGGCTGATCTCCAGCCCCCGGAGGGCGAAGAGCAGGCACAGATAGGCGAAGATGTTGCACGCGCCCGCGGCGAGCGAGGCGAGCGGGCGTTCCCGGAAAAGCGCGACCCCGAGAAATGTTTGCTTCCGGTATGAAAGCAGAGCGAGCGAGAAGAGCGACGACCAGACGCACTGGATGAGCGCATAGCCGACGGTCGGAGGGTTGTGCGCGAGCATGCCGACCATCCGGGTGTCGACTATCCTGCCGACGGCGATGAAGAAGGACGCCGCGATCATGTACATGCACGGCTTCGAGCGCCACAGCGCCAGGAGCGACGCGCCGAACCCCGCGCCCCGGTTCAGGAACGTGCTTCCCCAGACCATCAGCGCCATTCCCGCGATCTTGAGGAGCGAGAAGCTCTCCCCGAGGAAGAAGACCGACATTGCGAGCAGGAAAAAGACGTTGAAATTGTAGACTGGGCTGACGAGGGAGACCTCTCCCTCCGACAACGCCCGGATGTAGAGCAGAATTCCGGCGAACGAGACGAGGGCGCTCCCCGCCGCGATGAGGACAAAGGAATACCCCTGTGCTGACTGGGACGCGATATGTTCCGCGACGGCGAACGGCGCGAGGAGGAGAACGGCGAGAATATCGAGGACGAAGAGCGTCGCGACCGGGTCTCGGTTCTCCCCGAGCTTTTTGAACGAGATCTTCTCGAATCCGAGCAGCAGAATGCGCCCCGACATGAACAGAAACGCGGACAACGACACGCTCCGTCCCTCCCCTGCGCGCTATCCGATCGTGGAGCGCAGGAAACGGAGAAGGTTTCCGCCGAGGATGCCCTCGATTTCCCGTTCCGCATAGCCGCGGAGCAGAAGCTGTTCCGTCAGGAGCGGCATGTTCGCATGCCCTTTGATGCAATCATAGTTCGCGAACGGTCCGGGGCCGGAGAAGTCGCGCATCTCGTCGCAGAAGTCGAAACCGAACCCCGCGGCCTGTGCGCCTGCAATCTCTCTGATGCGGTCGACGTGATTCGCGAGTTCGACCTCGGTCATCGTCGCGCGTTCCACGTCGCCGACGAAGGTGCTGCACGCGTTCATCCCGAGCAGGCCGCCGCGCCCGGCGAGCGTCCGGATCTGGTCGTCGGTGAGGTTTCGCATCGTTCCGGCGAGCGTGCGGCAGTTGGAGTGCGAGGCGATCACGGGTCCGTCGTGGAACGCGAAGACGTCGGCGAACCCCTCGTCGTTGAGATGGCTGACGTCGAGATACATTCCGAGCGCGGCCGCCTCGCGGATCAGGCGGACGCCGAAGTCCGTCAGGCCGCCCTTGCGCCCCTCGTCGACGGGCTTGAAGAAGCAGCCGTCGGCGGCGTAGTTCCGTCGGCTCCATGTGATGCCGACGCCGCGAACGCCGAGCGCGTGAAAGACGCGAAGAAGATCCAGGTCCGTTCCGATCGGCTCGATGCCTTCGAACGACAGAAGGATCGCGAGTTCGCCGCGCTCCCTCGCGGCCATGATCTCGGTCGTATTCCGGCAGAGCGCGAAAAGGCCCGGGCTCTCCGCGAGTTCCGCGTACAGGGCCGAAATCTGGTCGAGCGCCCGGCGGAGCGCCATCTCGGGAAGAAAGTCGCTGTTGATGAAGATCGACGAGATCACAAGATCAAGACCGCCCTCGCGGAACGAGGGAAGGTAGTCGGTTTCGATGACCTTCGTGCGTCCTTCGAGACGTTTTCGGAGCACGAGCGGCAGCAGGTCGAAGTGGGCGTCCGCGACGAAGCAGCGTCTGTGGAGATCGCGGGCCGCGATTGCGGTTTCGGTGTTTCGTTCCATGGAAAATCCTCTCCCTTGCATCTTTCGCCGCGCGCGCGGCCTGTCTGTTCGGCGGCGTGCGGCGGGACCTAAATTTCGCTATTGGAATCGTCCGCCGGAAATTATGACACGTTGCGTGGAAGTTGGATACGCTTCCCCAAAAAACGGAACTCCGGCGTTCTGCGTTTGGATTCGCCGTTGCTCCCTTTGAGTCACGGGCGCGCCTTCTGCGGAACACGCCATGATACCTGTGATACAATACGAAAAACGGATCCATATATGTATCCGGAATGGCGGAAACGGCGGAAGACGGCGATCCGAAGACGCCGCTTCCCGACATCCGGAAGGAAGGGAGGATTGTCGTGCTTTCATACGTCATTCGCAAGGTGCTGTATTCGATCCCCGTGGTGTGGGGGGTGATCACCGTCGTGTTCATCCTCATCAACGTGGTTCCGGGCGACCCTGCCATGATTATGATGGGGCAGCGCGGAGACGAGGAGACCCTGACGAAGATCAGGGCGGACATGGGGCTGGATCTCCCGCTGCATCAACAGTACGTCCGGTTTCTCGGCCAGGTGTGCCGGGGAGATCTTGGGACGTCCTATCGGACGAACGAGAAGGTGGCGGACGCCATTTTCGACCACCTGGACGCCACGGTGCGGCTCGCACTCGGAGCGCTCGCGCTCGGCACGGCGCTCGGCGTCACGATGGGCGTCATATCGGCGGTCAAACAGTATTCCTTCTTCGACTACTCGGCGATGTTCATCGCCATCGCGGGAGTCAGCGCTCCGGTCTTCTGGGTGGGGCTGCTGCTCCTGATGACCTTCGCCTACTGGCTCGGGTGGGCGCCGGGGGCCGGATTCGGGGACGGCTCCTTCAAATACCTCATTCTCCCGATGATCACGCTGGGCGTCCGTCCCGGCGCTCTCACGGCGCGACTCACGCGTTCCTGCATGCTTGAGGTCCTCAATCAGGACTACATCCGCACCGCCTTCGCGAAAGGACTTCCCGGAAGAATCGTCGTTCTCAAGCATGCGCTCAAGAATGCGATGATCCCGGTCATCACGATCGTGGGAACGCAGATCTCCGAACTGCTTTCGGGCGCGGTGCTGACCGAGACGATCTTCGCGTGGCCGGGCATCGGACGTTTGTCGGTCGATTCCCTGCTCGCCCGGGATCTGCCGATGATCCGCGGGACGGTCATCTTTATGGCCGTCATCTTCCTCGCAGCGAACCTGCTCGTGGATATTTCCTACGGGTTCTTCGATCCGAGGATCCGGTACGAGTAGGAGGCGCGACGAATGACCGACGCAGTCAAACCGCGCCCGCAAACGGGGAATCTCTGGCAGGAGGCATGGATCCGCTTCCGACGAAACCGCCTGGCCATGGCGGGCCTTGTCATGGTCGTCTTCCTGATCGTCGTCGCCGTATTCGCTCCCTTTTTCGCGCCGTTCGATCCGTACAAGCAGCTCATCTGGTCCGAGGGCCTGAAAGTCCGCCTCGCCCCGCCGACGGGAACGCACTGGATGGGAACGGACCTCTTCGGACGGGACATCATGAGCCGCGTGATCTTCGGCGCGCGGATCTCGCTCCAGATCGGCATCTTCGCGACGGTCGTCTCGCTCTTTATCGGCGTGCCGCTCGGCGCTGCGGCCGGATTCTTCGGAGGCCGCGTCGACGATCTCATCTCCTGGCTCATCAACGTGGTGTTCGCCTTCCCGTTCTTCCTCTTCGTCCTCGCGATCCTCGCGGTCTTCCGAAATCCCGGAATGCTCGTCGTCTTCACGGCGATCGGGCTGGTCAACTGGGTCTCCATCGCCCGCGTCACGCGCGCGCAGTTCATCTCGCTGCGGGAGCGCGAGTACGTCGAGGCGACGAGGGCGCTCGGCCTTCCCACCCGGCGGGTCATCTTCCGGCATATCCTGCCGAACGCGCTCGCGCCGGTGATCGTCCAGGCGACGCTCGGAATGGGAAGCGTCATCATGGTCGAGGCGGGGCTCGCCTTCATCGGCTTCGGAGCGCAGCCCCCGATCCCGAGCTGGGGGCTCATGATCTCCGAGGGGCAGAAGTACCTCCCGACGGGCCAGTGGTGGTGGACGCTCTTCCCCGGCGTCGCGATCATGTTCACGGTGCTCGCATTCAATTTCGTGGGGGACGGCCTTCGGGACGCCCTCGACGTCCGGCTGAAGAGGTAATCGCGATGTCGTTGCTCGATGTCAGGGACCTCAGAACGTACTTCGATACGGACGCCGGCCTCGTGAAGGCCGTCGACGGCGTGTCGTTCAGCGTGGAGCCGGGCGAGACGCTCGGGCTCGTCGGCGAATCGGGATGCGGCAAGAGCGTCACGGCTCTTTCGATCCTCCAGCTGCTTCCGAAACCCGTGGGGCGGATCGCGGGGGGCTCCATTCTCTTCGACGGAAAGGACCTCGCGTCCCAGTCGGAGGAACAGATGCGAACGATCCGGGGCAACCGGATCTCGATGATCTTCCAGGAGCCGATGACGAGCCTGAACCCGGTCTTCACGATCGGGGAGCAGATCATGGAGCCGCTGCGGCTCCATCAGCGCATGGACCGGAAGCAGGCCTTCGGAAAGGGCGTCGAGCTTCTGGATATGGTCAGCATCCCGTCGGCGCGGCAGCGAATGAACGACTACCCGCACCAGCTTTCCGGCGGCATGCGCCAGCGCGCGATGATCGCGATGGCGCTCGCGTGCAACCCCGCGCTGCTGCTCGCGGACGAACCGACGACGGCGCTCGACGTGACCGTCCAGGCGCAGATTCTCGATCTCATGAACGAACTCCGGCGGCGGCTGAATTCGGCGATTCTTTTCATCACGCACGATCTCGGCGTCATCGCGCAGATGGCGCACCGCGTCGTCGTCATGTACGCCGGAAAGGTCGTCGAGAAGGCGCCGGTCCGGGATCTGTTCCGCGATCCGGGGCACCCGTACACGCGCGGGCTGCTCCATTCGATCCCGAAGCTCACGACGACGGCCCGCCGGCTCGGGGTCATTCCGGGCGTCGTCCCGAGTCCGCTCGCCTTCCCGAGCGGGTGCAAGTTCCATGACCGTTGCGCCGAGCGCATGGATCGCTGTTCGAAGGAAGAACCGCCGCTCTTCGCGCTTCCCGGGGGACGCGCCGTCCAGTGCTGGCTCCGCGACGGAAATCCCGTGGAAGGAGGATCTTCCGATGCATGCTGACGCTGACGCTCCGATCCTTCAGGTGTGCGGTCTGAAAAAGCACTTTCCGATCCGCAAGGGGATCTTCCGGAATGTCGTCGGACTGGTGAAGGCCGTCGACGGCGTCGATCTGGCCATCCGCCGGGGGGAGACGCTCGGGCTTGTCGGCGAATCCGGCTGCGGGAAATCGACGCTCGGCCGAACGCTCATGCACCTTCTTCCGCCGACCGCAGGAACCGTGCTCTTCGACGGCGAGGATGTCGGCGAGACGTTGAAGAAGGATCCATCGGGCATCCGCAGGCGCATCCAGATCATTTTCCAGGACCCCTACGGAAGCCTGAACCCGCGAATGACGGTCCGCGAGATCGTCGGCGAGGCGGTGCGCTATCACGGCATCGTCACCGAAAAAAAGGAACTCGACGACTACGTCGTGAAGGTCCTCGTCCGCGCCGGGCTCCGGCCGGAACACCGGTTCCGCTACCCGCACGAGTTTTCCGGCGGCCAGAGGCAGCGGATCGGCATCGCGCGCGCCCTCGCGATGAACCCGGAATTCATCGTCTGCGACGAGCCCGTCAGCGCGCTCGACGTCTCGATCCAGAGCCAGGTGCTCAACGAGCTGCGCGACCTGCAGGAAGAACTCGGGCTGACCTACCTGTTCATCACGCACAGCCTGTCGGTGGTCAAATTCATCTCGGACCGGATCGCGATCATGTACCTCGGGAAGATCGTCGAACTGGCGGGAAAGGACGAGGTCTTCGCACATCCGCTGCATCCGTACACGCAGGCGCTCCTGTCCGCGATTCCGCAGCCCGATCCGGAGGACAGGGGGCGGCGCATCCTTCTGGAAGGCGATCTGCCTTCGCCCGCGAATCCGCCCCTGGGGTGCCGATTCCATACTCGCTGCCGCCATGCGACCGCCCGCTGCGCGGAGCAGGAGCCACCGTTCCGGGACCAGGGCGGCGGCCACTGGGCGGCTTGTTTCCTGTACGAAAAATAAAAGGCGGGGCGGATACGTCGCTCGCAACGAGAGCGTCGTCGGATGAAGAGCGTTCAATGAAAACCGGGCGAATGCATCGCTCCGGAGCATGTGTATTTTGTCAGGAGGCGCAATGTATGCGTGTTATGTCGTATCAAGCCGGTGAGACGGCCGATCTGTTTTGTGCGCCCGTGTTCGAGGGGGAAGCTCCCTGTTTCGCGGAATTTCCGGACTTTTCCGGGGTGGTGGAACAGGCGGGGTGTTTCCCGAAAGATCCAGGCAAAAAGGGTTCCATTCGCGTCGTTCCCGTGAAGAACGCGTCCGTGAAGGCGCTGCTGCTTGCCGGGCTCGGAAAACGCCCCGCTTCCGCAGCGGCGACGGCGAACGTCTACCGGAACCGAATCGCCGAGTGCGTCCGCCATGCGGTCTCTCTCGGGTTCGTCAGCCTGATCGCGCAACTTCCCGACGCGCCGGATTTCAATATCTCCCGCGCGACCGCGGAGGGGGCGATCCTCGGGAACTACGTCTTCCGAACGTACTGGACGACCGACTCGCACCCGGACGCGACGAATATCGAGACCTTCATGCTCGTCGGAGCGGATCGCGACGGATTGGACCGGGGCGTTTTGTTCGGCGAGGCGCAGGCGTTCGCGCGGGATCTGGTCAACGAACCGGGCAACATCGTCAATCCGCTGACGCTGGCCGGGCGGGCGATGGACATCGCGAAGGAAAACGATCTCGAATGCACCGTCTTCGACGAAGACGACATCCGGAAGATGGGCATGAACGCGCTGCTCTCCGTAGGACAGGGCTCCCGGACGCCCCCCCGCCTGATTCACCTCGTCTATCGTCCCGAAACTCCGTCCTCGCGACGCATCGCGCTCGTCGGCAAGACGGTGACCTTCGACAGCGGCGGCCTCTGCATCAAGACGCGCGACGGCATCAAGACGATGAAGACGGACAAGACGGGCGGCTGCAACGTCCTGGCGATCATGCGCGCGCTCGGGAGGCTCCGGCCCGATGTTGAAGTCCACGGCATCCTCGGCGCCGTCGAGAACATGCCCGACGGAAATTCCTACAGGCCGGACGACATCATCCGGACGATGAGCGGCAAGACCATCGAAATCCTGAATACCGATGCGGAGGGGCGCGTGACGCTCGCTGACGTCCTCACGTACGCCTGTCGCGTCCGGCCGGACGCGCTCGTCGATATGGCGACGCTGACCGGGGCGGCCGTGACGGCGCTCGGAAACTACACCGCCGCGCTCGTCTCCGATCACGACGGACTGAGCGCAGACCTTCTGGCCGCCGCCGAACGGAGCGGGGAGCGCTTCCACCGTTTTACGATGGACGACGACAAGCTCCGCGAGAAGATCGCGTCGCAGAACGCGGACTTCACGAACTCCGGCGGACCAGGAGGCGGCGTCATCACGGCCGGAATGCTCCTGCGGGAATTCATCGACGCCGACATCCCGTGGGCGCATCTGGATATCGCCGCGGTCGCACATTACGACAAGGAGTTCGACTGCTACGGAACGGGAGGATCGGCGTACGCGCTCCGGACCTGTCTGGAGTACGTTTTGGCCCGCTGACCGGTCCGCACGAAAAAGGCGCCGTCCCCCGGAGGGGCGGCGCCTTTCACATGTCCGGGGCTACTTGGCGAGGAAGACTTCGCTCAGATCGGTCGTGTACGCGCCGAGGAACGGGAGCTTGATGTTCCGAACCTCGGGGCGGCTCACGAAGCTGGTGGTCTGGTAGTAGAGGAAGAGCCACACGGCGTCGTCGACGATCTGCTGCTCGGCCTTCTTGTACATCGCGATGCGCTTCGCGGGATCGGGTTCCTTCCGCGCATCGCGGAGAAGCGTGTCGACTGTATCGTTCTTGTAGCGGCAGTAATTGCCCTTCGCGCCGAAATTGTCGGAGCAGAAGAGCGTGTAGAGGAAGTTGTCCGGATCGTTGTAGTCCCCCGCCCAACCGGCGCGGAAGAACTCGCAGTCGCCGCGCCGGACGGCGTCGTAGTGCGCGCCGACTTCCGTTGACGCGAGCTTCACGGTGATGTTGAACTGGCCGAGCTGGGCCTGGACGGCCTCGGCGATCGCCTTGTGCCGGGGCGTGCTGTTGTAGTGCAGCGTGATTTCAAGCCCCTTCTCGTATCCGGCTTCCTTCAGGAGCTGCTTCGCCTTCTCCGGGTTGTACTCGTAGCCGCGCAGGTTGGGGTCGTAGGACGACATTCCGGGGGGCAGAACCCCCATGGCCGGCATGTAGCGGCCGTTGAGGAGCATCTCGCTGATCGCCTTGCGGTCGACGGCGTAGTTGATCGCCTGACGGAGCTTGAGATTGTCCTTGAACGGCTCCCGTATCTGGCTGAGGCCGTAGTAGTAGTTCTGAAGCGCGGGACGTTCCTGGTAGCCCTTGCCGAATTCCTTCTTCGCGTCCGCGTAGTACTCGTCGGTCACTTCCTCGAGGACGTGCAGATTCCCCTTCTTGAGTTCCATGTACGCGACGCCGTAGTCCGGCATGATGACGAGGTCGACGCCGTCGAGGTAGGGAAGTTGTCCGCCTGCAGCGTCCTTGCGCCAGTAGTCGGGATTCTTCCTGAACGACACGACGTTGTCCTGTTTCCAGTCCTGAAGGGCGAAGGGGCCGGTGCCCACGGGCGAGAAGTTGAAGTCCTTCCCGAGCTTCTCGGCGTCCTCCTTCGGGACGACGCCGAACGACGTGTAGGTCAGCGCGGCGAGGAACGGCGCGTAGGGGGTGTCGAGCGTGAACCGCACCGTGTATTTGTCGACGACTTCGATTCCGGCCCATACGTCGGTCTTCCCGTCGAAGAGGTCCTTGTACCCTTTGATCGTGGAGATGAATATGACGCGCGCGGACTTCATCTTCACGAGGCGTTCGAAGCTGTACTTCACGTCGTCCGCCGTCATCTCGCGTCCGCCGTTCAGTGTCGCGGCGCCCCTGACGGTCTTCTGGAAGGCGACGCCCTTGCGGAGATGGAAGGTCCATACGCTGGAATCGGAATTGACCTCCCACTTTTCCGCGAGGAACGGAAGGATCTCTCCATCCGCGCCGTTTTTGACGAGCGTCTCGAGGTAGAGGTTCGTGCCGCGTGCGGAGGTCGTGATGTTCGACGTCACGGGGTCGAGTGCAGGGGGATTGTTTTGCAGATGCCACTTGAGAATGCCGCCCCGGGTGACGTCCGCGAAGGCCGCGGATCCGGCCGCCAGGAAGCACAGCGCGCAGAGCAAAAGCTGGGTGCTTTTCTTCATGCAGTTCACTCTCCTTCAGTAGTGTCAACGTTGTTCCCGAGTATCCCGTCCCGAACGCGTTCTTTCTCCGGCCGCCGCCCCCTTTCCCCTCGTATCAGTTTGGATCCATTTGTTCATCCATTTCTACATCCTGCACTCCGGATTGTCAACGGAAAAACGCTGCGGACGGCGGAGGCGTCCTGTTGTCCGGATCATGTCCGCCGCCCGGAGATCCGAAACGTATGCCGGAAGCGTCGCGACGGAACGACGATGCTGCGGACCGCCGCAATATCCCGGAAAGGGTGATGAAACGGTGAGAATCTACGTCAGCGCCGATATGGAGGGCGCCACCGGCGTGGTCAGCGCGTTGCAGACGCGTTCGGACCATCCGGCGGAGTATGCGTTCGGATGCAGGATGGAGCTTCACGACGTCATGGCCGTCATCGAGGGCGCGATCGAAGGCGGGGCGAAGGAGATCCTCGTCAACGACTCCCATGCCCGGATGATCAATCTGGATATCTCCGGCCTTCCGGAAAACGTGCGGCTTCTCTCGGGCACACCGAAAGCGCTGGGAATGGTCGAAGGCGTGGAAGGATACGACGGCGCGTTTTTCGCGGCCTATCACGCGATGTCCGGGACGCTGCTCGCGGTGCTCGACCACACGGTCTCCGGAGCGACGCTCTACGACGTGCGTCTCAACGGCCGTCCCGTGGGAGAAACGGGGATCAACGGGGCCGTGTGCGCCGCGTTCGGCGTCCCCGTGGCGCTCGTGACCGGAGATGCGGCCGTCTGCCGCGAGGCGTCGAAGCTTCTTGGGGAGAATCTCGTGACGTGCAGCGTCAAGGAAGCGCACGGAAACGCGTCCGCAGACTGCCTGCCCCCCTCGCGGACGAGAAATCTGCTGCGCGAGGCGGCGCGGGAAGCGACGCAGCGGATTGCCTCGAAACGGGCGCCCGTGCAAAAAATCAGCCTGCCCTATGAACTTGAGCTGACGTTCAAATACTCGCGCCAGTGCGACGTCGTATCGTATGTTCCCGGTGTCGAGCGCCTGGACGGACGCACGGTGCGGATGCGCGGCTCCGACATGGTGGAGATGCGGCGCTGGATCAACGTCGCGACCGGACTTGCCGGAGCGGTGACGCTGTAACGCATCCGGAAACTGGAGGCTCCCGGTGAAAGAGCCTCCAGTTTCCGGGGGCTTGTGCGAATTGTAATTGTATGATACAAATATATCGGCATCGATGAGAAATGGAGGGAACGGCGTGACCGAGGAAACGTCCCGTGACGCAAACTGCTGCCGGGCGGAAGTGGGAGAGCTGGTGCAACGTCTCGTTCGGGCGTTCCAGCTGTTCGAGCGGGACCACATCAGGGTTCTCGGCTTTACGAGCACGCAGGGCTATGCGTTGCTCGAAGTGTCCGAACGACCGGGGGTGACGATGAACGAACTCAGCGAGCGGATGAATGTTGATGGAAGCACGATGACGCGGGTTGTGGATCTTCTCGTTCGCGACGGGTGGCTCGTGCGCCGCAGGGAAGACGACGACCGGAGGGTCGTGCGCGTGTTTCTCGCGGAGAAAGCGGGAGAAGCGGTGTCGCGGCTCCGCGACAACCTGGATGCATATTACGGGAATATCGTGAAGAATCTTCCGGAAGGGAGGGTGGAAGAGGTCCTTGCCGTATCCGAACTGTTGCTTTCCGCCCTGAAGCGGTCGAATCCGAAGTGCTGTTGAGCTTTTTTGCGGAAAAATATTTGTATGATACAAAAATAAGAAGATACAAGGAGGATCTCATGGAACTCTTTTCCATTGTCGTGAACGCAGTGCGGGATTATCTGGTTTCGGACTGGCGGCTCCTGTTGCTCGGGACCGTTTTCGCCGTTGGGATGCAGGTGTACGTGGACGGCGACAGGGTGCGCCGTTTTATGAATTCACGCTCGGGGGTGTCGATTTCCGCGTCGATTCTTGTGGGATCCCTGACGCCTTTATGCGCCTGCGGGACGATGGCGCTGGTGTTGTCGATGTTCCTTTCGGTTCTCTCATGGGGGCCGGTCATGGCGTTTCTGATTTCGTCGCCCTTGTCGAGTCCGTCGGAATTCGTCTTCGAAAGCGTCTTTCTCGGCAGGTCCTTCGCGGTCTCGATGCTCGCCGCGTCGGTCGCGCTCGGCGCAACCGCGGGGATGGCGGCGCGGTATCTCGAAAAGAACACATCCTTCTTCGAAGGACAGTTCATCATCGGCGGCTCGAGCTGCTGCGGCGCGGCGAAAACGCAGGACTCGGCGTGTTCCTGCGGAAAGAAGACGCGGAATCGGACATTCCTGGATCGCTTTCGGGTGCGGGAATTCCTGACGGGCATGATCCACCTTGGGTTGCTGCGAATATTGCCCTTGTTCGTGCTGTTCATCGCGATCGGAAAGATCGCCGAATATTTCATTCCGACTGCCTGGATCACAGGGCTTTTCGGAGCCGGGAACGGGTGGAGCATTCCGCTCGCGGCGACGCTGGGACTGCCGCTCTATCTCACGGATTCCAGCGCGCTGCCGATGCTCAGAATGCTGCTCGACGGAGGCGCCGGACAGGGGGCGCTCCTTGCGTTCCTGATCGCGGGCAAGGCCACGGGCGTTCCCGTGATCGCGGGGATGTCCACGATACTTGGACGACGGGCCATCGCCTTCTACATTGCGTTCATCTATATCGGCAGCATCGTCGTCGGATTCGCGCACCAGGGAATTCTGTCCCTGATATGAAGAGCGACTACTGATCGTGTACAATATTGTCCGTCCTTGCGAAAACGTGCAAGAAGGAACGTCCCCCATGAAAATAGGGCGCTCCTTCTTGGGGTATTGAGGGCAGCCCCTGCCGGAAAACGGAGGGGCAGACCCTCCCAAAAACGGAGGGCATGGAGGCGTCATGTATTTTCTCGGAATTCTCATGAGCATCGCGACAGCCGTTTGCTGGGCCGCGTCCCCAATCCTGCTGAAACGCGGCATGGGCGGATTGTCGTTCCTCGAAGTGAACGCGATCCGTTCGTTCGGGTCCTTCGGGGTCCTCCTGTCGATCGCACTCCTGACCGATCCCGGCGCGCTTGTCTGGAACGCGCCGGGCGTTCTGTTCCTCGTCATCCTCGCGAACACGGTCTTCGGCAACATCTTGGGCGACATCCTCTACTTCGCCGCCATACGGCATCTGGGCGTCAGCCGCGCCGTTCCGATCACGAGCGCCTACCCGCTCATCGTCACGGCCGTCTCTGCGTTCTTCTTCGGCGAGAGCATCACGCTGAACATCGTTCTGGGAACGGTCCTCGTCATCCTCGGCGTCGTGTTGCTGCGTTTCGAGGTTCGAGGGGCGGACCGTCCCGCGATGGCCGCGAGAGGCTTCCTGTGCGCACTCGGCGCCGCGCTCGCGTGGGGACTGACGGTTCCCCTCACGAAGTACCTTCTCCTGAAGGGCGTTCCGGGAATCACCATCGCGTTCTGGCGGTCGATCTTCCTCATCGGATGCACATGGACGCACTGGGCGGTCGGGACGAAACGGGAGAACCGCTTCCGGATCAGGAACGTTTCGCTGCGTTCGTGGATCGCCATCATGGGCGCGGGGGCGTTCGGACTCGGGATCGGCGTGTACACCTTCACGTGGGCGGTCACCCTGATCCCGCTCTCCATCGTGACGCCCATCACCGGGACGAGTCCGCTCATGACGGCGCTCTTCGGCATCCTCGTCATGCACGAACGTTCGACGGCCGCGCAGTGGACGGGGATCGCGCTCATCGTCGCCGGATCGCTCGCCGTGAGCTTGTGATATTTTGGAACATGTCGGAAAAAAGGAATATCTTGCGCAATGTAATTAGCCGGCTTATAATATGCGAACAAAACAACTGGAGGATACGGGATGTTTCTGCTCCGGGATTTGCCCGATGATCCCCTGATCGCCGCGTTTCAGATCCGGTACCCGGAAATGGATGCATCCGCGGTCAAGGCGTTCCTGCATCTGATGCGCACTGGAAGCGATGTTCTCCGCGCCGCGGAAGGCATGTTTGCGCGGTACGGCATCTCGCAGGGCCGGTTTTGCGTCCTTATCGTGCTGCACAGAAGTCCGTTCGACGCCATCGGCCTTTCGTCTTTGGCCGAAAAGGTCGGCGTGACGAGAGCCACGGTGACGGGGCTTGTGGACAATCTGGAGAAGGACGGTTTTCTGGAACGCCTGCCGGATCCGGATGACCGCAGACGAATGCAGGTCCGGATGACGGACAGGGGGCGATCATTGATGGAATCGATCCTGCCCGATTACTATCGGCGCGTTTCGCAACTCATGGCCGACGTGGACGAAGAAAGCCGCGCCCGACTGACGGGGATTCTCGCCGGCGTGAATCGGGGTGTTCCGCGGATGTGAAATTTTTTTTGCGCCATATGATTAGTCGGCATACTATCAGGCGGCTTCCTTTGCGCGAATTCCGTTGCGGAGGATTCCGCGCGTATCCGGAGAAATGAAGGAGTGGGGAAGAATCATGAAAAACAGCGTCGTCATTGCGTTGCTTTTTGCCGGATGTATCGCGGCCTCGACAAAGCCGGTCTTCGGAGCTTCTTTCGGCCCGATGTCGGAAACGCGTCTCGGCGTTTCGATCCGGGATACCGGAAGCTGTACGGTCCCTGCGGTCTCCGTGATGGACGAAAACGAACTTCCCGCGTCGATATCGCCCGATGCGATGGTGACGGTGAACGTCCGGTCGATCGTACTCCGCCATCCCCTGGTCGGAATCGTCCTTCTCGATGCGGGGATGGACCGATCCTTTCAGAGCTGCCGGACGGGGCGATTCAGAGGGGAGAAGGTGACGGAGTTCCTTCGGGATTTCGTCGGTTGTCAGACCCCCGGCTCGTCGCTCGCCGAATGTCTCGGCGCGGAAAAAGGCGGCATCGCCGCTATCGCGTACAGCCATCTGCATTTCGACCACATCGCCGGGACGGTCGACCTGCCGCGCGCCCGCCGCCATATCGCCGGAAAGGGCGAGTCCTTCGCCACAATTCCCGGCGTGTTCGAGGCCGATTATCTTTCGGACGTCGCGGAAATGGAAACCCCGCGCTTCGATTCCGGCTATGTCCTGCCGCCGTTCGGCGAAGCTGCGGATCTGCTCGGGGACGGCTCTCTGCTCGCGTTCGCGCTCGAGGGGCACTCCCCCGGAGGACTCATCTTCCTCTTTTGGGATGGAAACGAGCCGGTTCTCTACCTCGGCGATGCGTTGACGGAACTGTCCGACGGCGGATATGTCGCACCCGGGCGGTTTTCAAAAGACAGGGACGTCGCGCGCGGGAAAGCGATTGAAATCCGGACGTTTCTGGCGGCGCATCCGGAAGTTCGGGGAGTGGCGTCCCACAAGGTTCTCACGGTCAGGGAGCCGGCGACGCGGTGAGGCTTCAGGACGCTCCCGCTTCGATCGATTCCGGACGGGGGATCAGCGCTTCCGCCATTTGCGCGAACGCCCGCATCGCGGCCGACGGGTGCTTGTCCCTGTGCCGGACGAGGAACGCGGTGATCGGCATCGTCCGGCCCGCCCAGGGGAGCAGCCGGACCGAACCGTTCAGCGCGTCCCGCTCCAGTGGGGCCCGGGGCAGATAGGTGACGCCCTGGCCGTTTCGCACGAGCTGAAGGATGGGTTCGATCTGCCCGATGCTGAGGATCGTGCGGGGAGAGAATCCAAGGGCGCGCAGCGCCTCTTCAAGATACGCGCGATAGTAGCAGCCGCCTTCCGAAAGAATGAGCGTTTGTCCCGCGAGGTCTTCCGGCAATATCATTTTCTTCGCGGCGAGCGGATGCGACGGAGCCGCGGCGAATTCCATCGGCTCGGGCCAGAGCGGAGTGGCGATCAGATCGTCGTCACTTACTTGCGAATCCATGATGAAAGCGATGTCCATGGTGTTTGCGCGCAGCGCGTCGCGGAATGCGTTGCACGCTCCGTAGCACAGGCTGAGCCGGACGTCCGGGTGCAGGGCGCAGAAGGATTGCAGCATCGGCGCCAGGCGGTGCGAGACGAGCGTTTCTGCGGCTCCGACGACGAGCGGTCCGCAGGGCGCCGCATCGCGGGCCATCGTTGCGGAGGCTTCCTCGGCCAGCGCGACGATCTTTTCGGCATAGGGAAGGAAGCGTTCTCCTTCATCCGTGAGGCGGACGGATCGCCCGATCCGGTCGAATAGCGAAACGTCCGTTTCCGATTCGAGCGCGTGGATATGTGTCGTAATCGTGGATTGCGTGTATCCGAGCGTTTCCGCCGCCCGTGCGAACTTCCCGAGGCGCGCCGCAGCGACGAAGCTCCGCAGATGCCTGATTTCCATTCCGATCCCGACCCTTCGGGAAATGCGAACGCCGCGTTCGCGTTTCTTCATTGGAAATGTTTCATACCCCTATGGTAGAGTACCCCGCGAAAGAGACGTCGTCCATACTGCAAAACGATCGGGAGGGGTTCTTCGTGCCGGTTTCAACGCAATGGGTGAAGGAGCGGGCCGCGGCGCTCGGGGCGGATCTGTGCGGCGTTGCGGACGCCGATGGTTTTTCGGGCGCGCCCGAAGGCTTCCATCCGCGGGATGTCCTGCCCGGATGCAGGACGGTCGTCGTCCTCGCGAAACGTTTCCTTTCGAGCACGCTTTCGGCTCGGTCCACGATTCCGTACACGGATGTCCGCAACAGGCTGACGCGGTTTATGGACGAACTGAGCATCGCGCTCTGCTACGAACTTGAGGATTCCGGACTGTCGGCTGTTCCCGTCAACGCGATCGGTCCCACCGAATGGGATGCGAGGACGGGAAAGAGCCGGGGAATCATCTCGCTCAAGCATGCGGGAGAACTTGCCGGGCTCGGGAGGATCGGGAAAAACACGCTTCTGGTCACGCCGAAGTTCGGAAACATGGTCTGGCTCGGCGCGGTCATCACGGACGCGACGCTCGAGGCGGACCGCATGGCGCCCGAAAATCCGTGCCTCTCCGAATGCCGGAAATGCCTCGACGCCTGTCCGGTGCATGCGATGGACGGCGTCTCGATGGACCAGCGCGCGTGCTGGGAGCACGCGTTCGGGCCGAAAGACGGCGGCGAATGGCGCATCAAGTGTCATACATGCCGCTCGGTCTGCCCGAACAGGTTCGGAATGTCGTCGCCTCCAGCCGACAGATCCCGTTCGTCCGCGGCGCCTTCCCGCGGAATCCATTTCGGGCGGACTCGTTCCTGATCCGGATGCTCCTCAGTCAGAACTGCCGGCGGCGGGCCGGATAGCCTGCCGCCTGAGACCGTAAAGTCCGCGAAATGATATACGAGCGTGCTCTTTTCGGCCGTGGAGGCGTGTCCCGCAGGGGATCTCCTTCCACGGCCGCTTTCGTCCCCGAAGCGAGAGGGGCTTTTCGTCATCGGCGAGATCAAAAGCGGGCGTTCCCGGCTGCGCATCCCGAGGTCCGGGGTGCGGCGTCCCACAAGGCGGCAAGCCCTGCGACGCGCGTTCTCCGCTGCGAAAGACGCATCGCTCGTATTTGAAGATCGAGGCGAGCGACATAGCGGCGGGAGAAGGGAAGAGCGGCATGTCGCCCGTGTTCGCTTCAGGAAACCACGGCCCTTCCCCGGCGCCACTTCAGCAGCTCGAACCACGCGATGCTCGCCATGCCCGCAGCGAGGCAGAGAAGGATATCCCCTGCGTGCAGAACGTGGAAATGGAAGAGGTCTCTGAGGAACGGCGTGTAGATGACCAGGACAAGCATCGCCAGCGCTCCGCTGATAACCCAGCGCAGGGCTCGGTTCGGAACATATCGGGGGAAGAATATCGTTCGCGTCCAGGACCGGTTCGTCAGGATCAGTCCGAGATTCGCGACGACGAGAGTGGCGAACGCGAGGGCCCGCGCGTTGTCCACGTCGCCGCCCAGCTTCCAGCCGAACAGGAAGACCGTCAGGACGACCGCGAGGACGCTCAGTCCCTGCAAAATCGAAATGAGGACGGTCGTTCGGTCGAAAAGCGGACGCGACGGATCGCGCGGCGGACGGGACATGATATCCGATTCCTCGTGCTCGGCTTCGAAGACCAGGGTGCAGGCCGGATCGATGATCAACTCGAGGAAGACGATGTGCACTGGCATCAGGAGCAACGGCCAGTCGGCGAAAAACACAGGCAGAACCGACATCCCGGCGATAGGCACATGAACGGACACGATGAAGGCGAGCGCCTTCTTGATATTGTCAAAGATTCTGCGCCCCATGCGTACGGCTTTTACGATAGAGGAAAAATCGTCGTGAACGAGCACGAGCGCGGCGGATTCGCGCGCAACGTCCGTTCCGCGTTCGCCCATGGCGATGCCGATGTGGGCGCTCTTCAAAGCCGGCGCGTCGTTGACTCCGTCCCCAGTCATCGCGACAACCCTTCCCAGCGCCTTCAGGGCGTTTACGATCCGGAGCTTTTGTTCCGGAACGGCGCGGGCGAACACCTGTGTGGAACCGATGCGTTCCTGCAACGTCGCTTCATCCATGACATCGAGTTCGGGGCCGGTGACGACGGATTCCGGATCCGGCAGTCCGACGTCGCGCGCGATATGTCCGGCGGTCACGGGGTAGTCGCCCGTGATCATGACCACGCGGATCCCCGCCTGGGTGCATTCCGCCACTGCCTGCGGAACGTCGGGACGGATCGGGTCGGCAAGCCCCAGCAACCCGATGAAATCGAAGGGGAAGTCGTGTTGATGTTCCGGCAATCGTTCCTTCCCGATAAGGCACCGCGCCACCCCGAGGACGCGAAGCCCTTCTCCCGCCATGGCGGAAACCCACTCGATCGCCCGGTCGCGAGGCCCGTCATCCAGGTGGCACAGATCGAAAATCGCCTCCGGCGCGCCTTTCGCGGCGATGACGTATTCGTTGCCGTCCGGAGAGTTCCAGACGTGGGACATCGCAAGCAGGTCGGGGGCGAGGGGGTATTCCCGGACAAGCGTCCAATTGTCGTGCAAATGTTCGGTCCCAGCGAGCCGTTTTTCGCCGAGCGTCCGGATGGCTTTCTCCATCGGGTCGAAGGGGTCCTTCTGGCTCGAGAGAATTCCGTACTCGACCAGCGCGTGGCATCTTTCCGGAAGCCGCGTGTCTCCGGCGCGAAGATCCTCGAAGTCGCCCCCGATGCACAGCCGTTTGACGGTCATGCGGTTCTGGGTCAGGGTGCCGGTTTTATCGACGCACAGGACGCTGGCGGCTCCGAGCGTCTCCACCGCGGGAACCCGCCGGGTCAGGACGCCGTTCTGCGATATCCGCCATGCGCCGAGGGCGAGGAAGATGGTCAACACTACCGGGAATTCCTCCGGAAGCGTGGCCATGGCCAGAGCCAGTCCTGCGAGAATCCCGTCCATCCAGTCGCCGTGCACCAGGCCGTAAACGACGACGACGACGGCGCAGAGAAGGAAACCCACGGTGGAAAACTGCCGCACGATCCGCCCCATTTCCTTCTGCAGCAGCGTCCCTTCGATTTCAACGCCCTGAATCGCCTTGCCGATCTTTCCCATTTCCGTCTGCAACCCGGTCGACGTAATCTCTATCACGCCTCGTCCCTGAACGATGAGCGTCCCCGAATACAGAAACGGGAGATCGTCGCCGCCCGGACGCCCCGTCGCCTCACTTCCGCCGCCGGGGTGTTTCCGCACCGGAACGGATTCTCCCGTCAACATCGACTCGTCGGCGAGCAGGTTGACGCCGGCCGCCAGTCGTCCGTCGGCCGGCACGCGATCTCCCTCCGCGACGAGAACGAGATCCCCGCGGACAACCTCCCTGCCGGGAATGCGTTTTTGTTCTCCATCGCGGATTACGAGCGCCCGGGGGCTTGATAGATCCCGAAGCGCCTCGAGCGCGCGTTCGGTCTTCTGTTCCTGATAGATGGTTATTCCCATGACGACGGCGACGAAACTGAGCAGCATGGCGGCTTCCTGCTTTTCGCCGAGAAAGAGATAGAGCGATCCGCATGTAAGCAGCAGGAGGAACATCGGTTCGCGCACGACTTCAAGGGCGATTTTCCATGTGGTCTTTTTCCTCGATGACGGCAACTCGTTGAACCCTTCATCCCGCAGCTTCCCTGCCGCCTCCTCCGATGAAAGTCCGGAGAGCTGTGCTGCATCGAGAATATCCTTGATGGGATCCATGAATGCTCCTTCCCGTGAGGATTCCCCTCACTCCTACGTTTTGTGCCGCATTTACGGAAATATAAAAAAAGCTCCGCGGGATTTGAAAACATCCCGCGGAGCTGAACTCCACTGCCCGACGAAAACAGGGCCCAGCGGCTCGCTGCGAAACAAACCGCCTGATACAGAATAATTATAGAAAAATGCCCTTTGAGTGTCAACTATTCGCGGAAAAACGGCAATACGAACGATTTTCCGGCCGCACGACGTGATCAGTCTCTTTTGCGCGGAATCCGCTTCAGGCGTCTCCGCCCCCGCGCCGCAGCGTTCGCTTCCGCTCCTCCGTGAACGCGTACCACGGGCGCGGCTCCTCGCCGTCCATGAAGCGGACGATGGAGATGAACGTGTCCAGAACGCACGGATCCTGGCGCTGTCCCGTCCTGTCGCACAGACGATCGTAGAGTTCGTACGGAGAGCGCCCGCGAAGTTGTCCGGGTTCGTCGATCCCGATCAGTCGCAAGTCGGCGGCCATGGCCTTTCCGATATTCGGCAGGTCCGTGAGCGATGCGACGGATTCCCGCCTCACCTTTTCGGGGTTCACAGCGATCCCTCCCGGGGAAACATCATGTCGCATAGTGCGTCGAAGCGTTTTCGGTACGGTTCATAGGTCTTGCACCGCTCCCTGTCCGGTTCGACGATCCGCAGTCCTTCGAGGTGCTCAGCGATTCCGGGCAGGCGTCCCATGAGGTCGAGCGGCGCATCGGCGGTCCGCGCGACGAGCGCGTCGCCGAACGAGGCGTCGGTCTCCGGATGCAGGCGCAGTCTCTTGCCCGTGATGTCGGCGATCAGGCGCATGAATTCTCCTGAATGGGCGAGTCCTCCGCCGATTTCGAGCGTGTCCGGCGTCGGCGCATATCGTTCGATCTTCCCGAACATCATCGCCAGTTCGTAGCCCAGCGCCTCCCGCGCGGCCCATGCAAGGTCCCCGGCGACGGTCGCGCCCGTCAGCCCCGTGATGGTGCACGTCGCTTCGGGGTCGTGGAACGGCGTGCGCGCCCCTTCGGCGTAGGGGAGCAGAACAACGCCGGTCGGCGTGGTTCGGGGTTCGGGGGTCGCGATGCCGGTGAAACGGCCGATCCATTCGAGGAGTTTCGCGCCCGACGACGTCGCCGCGCCGATGCGCCAGGTCCCGGGCACGAGCGACATTCCGGCGACGAAGCCGGGAACGCGAACGGGGCGGTCGGTCGTGAGAAGCGTCGAGACGGTGGAGCCGAACGAGACGGTCATACTGCCGGGGCGGAACGCCCAGGACGCCATGACCTCCGCGTTGATGTCGCACCCTCCGGTCATGACGGTCGCGCCTTCGGGGAGCCCTGTGGCTTCGGCGGCCGCCTTCGTCACGGCGCCGAGGCGATCGAGCGGCCACGCGAACGGCGGAATGCGGTCGGGATCGAGTCCGGATTCCGAGAGGATTCCGTCGGGACGCGCGCAATCGGGAAGATCCACGAGGCCGGTTCCCGCGGCGCTCGGGTAGTCCCATCGCGCGACGCCGGTGAGCCAGGCGGTCGCGAAGTTGTTGCTCTCGAGGAAGCACCGGGTCCGGGCGTAGATGTCGGGGCATTCCTCCTTGAGCCACAGGATTTTCGGGATGATGGAGTGCGTCGTGAAGGGGCCGCCGAGCCGTTCGGCGAGCCGGTCGGGACCGAAGGCGCGGTTGAGCCGAATGACCTGATTCGCGGAGCGGCGGTCGATGCCGTAGAGGATCGCGTTGTAGACGGGGCGGAACTCCGCGTCGACGGGGACGAAGGTGCCGCATAGGGAACTGACGCACAGCGAGCGGATATCGGCGAGCGCGATGCGCGACGCGAGATCGCGGCACAGGTCGACGACGCCGTTCCGCCACGTTTCGGTCGGGGCGACCTCGTACCAGTCCTCCTTCGGCCGGAGCACGCGGCTCGGGATGCGCGCCTGTGCGCGGACCCTCCCGTCGCGGTCGATGACGGTCGCTTTCAGCGAGGATGTCCCCATGTCGATGCCGAGATACAGTTCCATGTCCCGTCGTCTCCTTTCCCGAACATGCAAAGGGGCCGGACCGACCGGCCCGGCCCCCCGTTCTTCCATCTTACTTGGGCAGATTGCTCTTGTCGATGAGCGGGGCGTCCATGTAGATGATCTTTCGGCCGCCGGTCGCCTCGTCGGCGGTCTTGCCGTTTACGGCCATCGACTCGACGATCGACGCGGCCTTCCCGGCCATATCCTCGAAGGGCTGCGAGACGGTGGCGGCCATGTTACCGGTCCCTATCCGCCGGAAGGTCTCCTGGTTGCCGTCGACGCCGACGACGACGACGTTCTTCATCTTGTGCTCCGCGAGAACGTCGGCCGCCGCGTAGCCGAGCTGGTCGAACGCGCACCAGACGCCGTTGATCTGATCGCCGAAGCGCGTCGCGTAGGTTTCCATCGCCGAGCGCGTGTCGTCCATGAAGCGCTTGGAGGCCACGACGCTATACTCCGCGAGGACCTTGATGTTCGGGTATTCCGTGAGGACCGCGTCGAAGACCTTGCCGCGCCGCCGGGTCCCGTAGTGCTTCTCGAACTTGATGACGATGATGTTGCCCTTGCCGCCGAGCGAATCCATGAGGTAGGTCGACGCCTTCGCGCCCATCGCGAAGTTGTCCGCCGTGATGTCGCACACGACGCCGTCGACGTAGCCCGAGTCGATGGTGATGACCGGGATCTTCGCGCCGAGGAGCTTGTCGAGCGCGGGACGGATCTCCTGCGGGTGCGCCATCGCGAGGACGACCGCGTCGACCTTCATCTGGAACAGGTTCTCGAGCTGGTTCGACTGCGTTTCGATGGAGCCCTGGGAGTTGAGCATCTTGACGTCCCACTTCTTGTCCTTCGCGATCTTCTCGAACGCGTTCGCCACCCGGGCCTGGGACTCCGCCGAGAAATTCGTCGCGATGAAGCCCACCTTGATCTCCTTCGCCGCCGCCATCCCCGCCGCGCCGCACAGAAGCGCCGCCGCCGCTATTGCCGCAAACCGTTTCACCGTACAACCCCTCCCTTTGTTTGAGGTGCGTTTGAAGCGCCGCACCGGGTGCGGCGCGAAAAGCCCCGTTTCTAGCGCGCCGAACGCTTCGTCTGCCAGGACGTCAGCGCCACGGACAGGATGATGATGATTCCCTTCGTGATGTCCTGCATATAGTAGGGCGACCCCGCGAGCGTCATGCCGTTGTTGATGATTCCGATCATGAGCGAGCCGATGAACGTTCCGAACGGATTCGCGCGTCCCATGCTCAGGACGGTCATTCCGAGAAGCGCCGACGCGAAGCCGTCCATCATGAAGCCCGCCGCGCCTTCAGGGTTCGCCGAGCCGAGCCGGGCCGTGAGCAGGATGCCCGTGAAGGCCGCAGCGAGGCCGGAGAGCGTGAGCGCGAGGATCTTGTAGCGGTCGGTGCTGACGCCAGCGAGACGGGCCGCCGCCGGGTTCGCGCCGGTCGCCTGCATGTACTTGCCCGGGCGCGTGCAGGAGATCATCACCTGCGCCGCGACAACGACGACGAACATGATGAACACGAGCGCGGGAACCGGCCCGACGTTTCCCCGCCCGAGCGCGAGGAAGGAATCGGGGAGCTTGCCGTAGAATGAGACGCCTTTGGTGTACATGTAGATCAGTCCGCCCGCGATGATTCCCGACGCCAGCGTCGTGATCAGCGACGGAATGCCGACCTTCGTCACGAGAAGTCCGGCCCCGGCGCCGAAGAGGACGCCGACCGAGAGCGCGATGAGCGATGCCGCGAGGGGGTGCATGCCGCCGAAGATCAGTCCCGCGACGATGGCGCCCGCGAGGCTGGCCACGTTCGGAAAGGCCAGGTCCAGTTCGCCGACGATGAGGCACATCGTGAACCCTTCCGATATGATGGCGAGCAGCGCGATCTGCCGCAGGATGTTGAGGACGTTCTGTCCCTCGATAAAGCCCGGAACCGTGGCGGAGAGCCATGCGACGATGGCCGCCAGCGCCATGATGGTTCCGAAGCGCATCAGGATATTGCGTCCGCCTTCATGCTTTCGAAGCGTTCCGTTTTCGTCGCTCATGCCGTTTTCTCTCCCATCATCATTCCCAGAACGCCGTCGGGATTGAACGGAGGAACGCACTCCCCGACGATCTTCCGGTCTTTCATCACGTACAGCCGGTCCGCGATGGCCAGCAGCTCGCGCAGATCCGAGCTGATGAACCACACGGCCGCCCCCTCCTGCGCCAGATGTCCCATGATATCGTACAGCTCCCGCTTGGCGTCGACGTCGATTCCCTGGGTCGGCTCGTCGAAGATCCAGAGCGCCGCGGGAAGACCGAACCACTTTCCGACCGACACCTTCTGCTGGTTTCCCCCGCTCAGCGTCGAGACGGACTGCGCCGGGGAGGAAACCTTGATCGAAAGGCGTTCGACGGCGGACCGGACCTGCCTCTCGGCCGCCCGCCGGCGCAGGAAGCCGATCGAGGACAACCCTTCGAGTTGCGGCAGGATCAGGTTTTCGTAGACGCTCATCTGCGTGAGCAGTCCGTGTTCCCTGCGATTCTCGGGGATCATGACCATGCCCTGCCGGATGGAGTCCTTCGGACTGTGCGAACGGAAGTCGCGTCCCTTGAGCCGGACGGTCCCGGCGTCGCAGGCGCTTCCCGTGAAGAACGCCTCGGCAAGCTCCGTGCGCCCCGCGCCGACGAGGCCGGCGAAGCCCACGATCTCTCCGGACCGGATATTGAAGGAGATGTCGCGAAGCCGGTCCCGCGCGGAGGCGTATCCCTCCGCGGCGAAGACGACGTCCCCGGCCCGACAGGGGAGCTTCGGGTACTGTTCTTTCATGTCGCGCGAAATCATCAGCCGGATCAGGTCGGCTTCTTTCGTCACGGCAGCGTCGACCGTCGCCACGTAGCGGCCGTTGCGCAGCACGGAGATCCGGTCGCACAGCGACAGGACCTCTTCGAGGTGGTGGGAGATGTAGAGGATCGCGAGGCCCTTCCGTTTCAGATCGCGAACGAGCGCGAAGAGAATCTCGCACTCCCGGACGCTCAGGGGCGCCGTCGGCTCGTCGAAGATGATGATCTTGGGGTTCCGGAAGAGAACCTTCATGATCGTGAGCATCTCCTGCTGTCCGCTGGACAACGCGTGCGCGGGGGCGTCCATGTCGATGTCCAGCCCCTGGCCGTAGATTTCGAGGAACCGCATGGCCGTCGTTCGCATCTCGCGCTTCCGGAGGAACCCGGCGTACGTGGGTTCGAGGCCGAGGAAGAGGTTCTCCCAGCCGGTGAAGTGCGGCACGAGTTCGCGCTCCTGATGGACGACGCCGACGAGTTCCGACGCGTCCTTCGGAGAGCCGAAGCGCCGCTCCGCCCCGTCGATCAGGAAGGAGCCGGCGCTCGGCCGGTGCACCCCGGCGAGAATCTTGACGAGCGTGGATTTCCCCGCGCCGTTCTCGCCGACGAGTCCGTGAATCTCTCCCGCCTCCGCGGACAGGCTGACGTCCTCCAGAGCCGTGACGCCGGGGAAGGTCTTCGTCAGTCCGCGGATCTCGAGGACGCTCATTTGTACTGGGCTCGGACGTCCCTGGCGCGCGCGATGAACTCTTTGGCGCGGGCCGGATCCACTGGGTTGAACGTATTGCCGTCGACCTTGATGCTCGTTCCCATGATCACGCCGTCGGCCAGGGCGAGCATGCGCTCGACGTTGGACGTCCGGACCCCGGTGCCCGCGACGACGGCGACGCCTTCCGCCCCGGCGCGCGCGCTCTTCAGGTCGTCCTCGGCGATTTCGCTGCCCGCCGTGGTTCCGGCGAGGCAGACCGCGTCCGCGAGGCCGAACTTGACCGCGCCGCGCGCGATGTCCTCGAGCTTCCGTCCTCCGAGGGGTTCCGTGTGGCCGGAGATGTTCGCGACGATCTTCATGTTTCCGTGGACCGACGACTTCAAGCGAAGGAGCTTCCCGGCGCACGGGTCGACGATGCCCCAGTCCCCGACGAAGACCCAGGAGAGGAAGATGCGCACGAAGTCGGCTTCGACTGCGGTCCCGACCGAAATCGCCGCCTCCGGGTCCGCGAGGACGGACAGGCCGAAGGGTTTGTCGCAGAGCTTCGACGCCTCGGCGATCAGCCGGGCCATCGCCGCGACGGTGACCGGAGCGACGGTCGAGAGATACGGGCGGTCGCCCTCGTTGCTGAACACCACGCCGTCGAAGCCCGCCTTCATGAGGGCTTCCGTGTCGCGCAGCGCTATGTCGCGCAGCGCCTTCATCCCGGTCGCCGGATTGTAGAGCGGGGAGCCGGGGAGCGGGGGAAAGTGGACCATTCCCAAAATGGGCTTGCGCGTGCCGAAGATGCGTTCGAATTCCGTCATTCTTTTTTCGCCTCCATAAATGTAGGTTCTTCCGAAAGGATGTATTCGCACGTTGCTGCGTCGCTCACGAGCGCCGTGACGATGCCCGCCTTCAGCGCCGCGCGGACGCTCCGGTATTTCGACGGCCCGCCCCCGATGCCGATCCGGTGGGGGATGCGCAACAGCCGCTCGAAGGGGATCGAGATGAGCCGCCGGTTGAACGCGAAGTCGATCTCGCGCCCCTCTCCGTCGATGAAGCGCCCGAGGATGTCCCCCACGGCGCCGAGCGCCCTCGCCTCGTCGATATCGAGAAATTCGGGGGAGAGAAAGACATACATGCTCGTCTCGAGCCCCGGCCCGATCGAAAATATGGCCGTGTCCGCGGAATCCCAGAGGGCCGTCGCCCGGGCGATCTGCGACTCCGCGAGGAAGGCGTCGCGCGCCGCGGAGGAGCTGACCACGGCCGGGGCCAGAAGGTAGGAGAACGTGCAGTTCAGCGCCGATCCCATCGTGCTGACGAGCCGGTTCGTCTCCCGCTCCGGGTGGGGCGTCGCGAAACCGCCCATGAGCGGGATGACGCGCATCCCCTGGACGCCGTCGCCGGATTCGAGCGATTCGATCATCTCGAAGATCGTCCCTCCGCTGCCGATGCCGACCGTCCCCCCCGGGGGGCAGAGTTCGGGAATGAGGCGCTTCGCCGCCTTGCCGAGGAGCTTTTTGAGCTTCCACGCGTCGCGGTCGTGCCCCGAATCGATGATCTCCGCGCGTTCGAGGCCGAACCGTTCGCTCAGGCGAGCGGCGAGTTCGAGAGAACGATTCGCCGTATCGACGATCCGGACGCGGACGACGCCCTGTTCGACAGCCTCCTGGAGGATGCGCGACACGGTCGCGGCGGAAACGCCGAGGTGCTGCGCGATCTCCTTCTGCGACGAATGTCGGGTGTAGTACATTTCGGCGGCTTTGACGAGCAACGCGTTTGAATACATGTATCCTCCTTGAAAAATTTCTCTGGAACATATTTCATAGTGACGCGATTATTGTACCAATACGCCCATCCGTTTTTCAATGGGGCTCCGGAACGAAATACGGTTTCGGGACGCGGCGCACGGGGAGCTGTTTCGTCGGCGCGGGCGGCTTCTTCCGTCACTCCGTTTCTTTCAGGACGCCGGGGAGGATCGGAACGAAGCGGCAGTACTCGAAGCGGTCCTCCTCCAACCTGTCTTCGCGGCGGCGGATGCGGATGACCTGCTGCAACCGCTCCGTCATGCCTTCCCGGACGGCGAGCGGCAGGACGAGTCGTCCCCCGTCGCGGAGCTGGGCGATCCACGCGGGCTCCACGACGTTCGCGGCCGCCGTCACGAGGACGCCGTCGTACGGGGCGCAGTCCGGATGCCCGGCCCGCCCGTCCGCGAGCACGCAGCGGACGTCGCATCCGAGGTCGCGGAGCAGCGCGGACGCCCGCGCGTGAAGCTCCGCGATCCGCTCGACGGTGACGACCCTGGCGTCGAGGCGCGCGAGAATGGCGGCCTGATAGCCCGAGCCCGTGCCGATCTCGAGGATTGCCTCGCCGGGTTTCGGTGCGAGCACGGCCGTCATTGAGGCGACCATGTAGGGCTGGGAGATCGTCTGGCCGCATCCGATCGGAAGCGGTTCGTCGGCGTAGGCGAGCGGGGCGTATTCTTCGGGAACGAAACGATGTCGGGGGACGGTCCGGAACGCTTCGAGAATGCGTTCGTCCGTTATTCCGCGGGCGCGGATCTGTTCATCCGCCATCATCGTCGCGTGAAGATGGCGGTCGTTCCTGCTTTCCGAAGAAGACACGGTCAATCCCTCCTTGTTCCCACAGGGCGAATCGTTCTCCGGAACCGCGTCAATGATAGGGGAAACGCGGCGGCGGGGCAACCGGAGGATCCGGACGTTTCCTTGAAAGAACGTCGCTCGTGATATGATCCCCTCATTCATTTCGAGGGGGGCTTTTTTTGGACGAACGCAACGCGCGGGACAAGGCGCTGGCGACGGATCCCATCGGAAGGCTGCTGTTGCGCCTTTCCCTGCCGGCCATTCTGGGGATGCTCGTTCAGGCGTCCTATAACTTCATCGACGCGGTCTTCATCGGCCGGGCCGTCGGTCCGGCGGGGCTCGCCGGGGTGTCCGTCGCGTTCCCCGTCCAGCTCCTTCTCGGATCCATCGCGATGACCATCGGCGTCGGCGGCGCTTCGGTCGTCTCACGGAGCCTCGGCGCGGGCGATTCGGACCGGGCAGACCGCGCGCTGTTCACGGTGACGCTGCTCTCCGTCGCCTTCGCGCTTCTGGCCCTCGCGGCGGGGCTGACGTGGCGGACGGAGCTGGCGTCGCTCTTCGGCGCATCCGGAGAGGTCGTCCCGAAGACCGTCGAGTTTCTGGACGTTCTCTTTTTGGGCGCGCCCTTCCTGTGCTTCTCGATGGCCGCGAATGCGCTGATCCGCGCCGAAGGCAACGCGCGCACCGCGATGGCGACGATGCTCGTCTCGGTCGCCGTGAACATTGTTCTTGCGCCGCTTCTGCTCTTCCAGGCGAAGATGGGCATGCGCGGCGCGGCGATCGCGACCGTGGCGGGGCAAGGCGCTTCGGCCCTCTGGATCTTCCTGTACTTCTTCCGCCGCAGGGGCGCGCTGCGTTTCCGGCGGCGCCTTCTCCGGCCGCAGGCCGCGATGGTCCGCGAGATCTTCCTGGTCGGATCGTCGGAGTTCGTCCGTCTCGGCACGGGGAGCATCGTCGTGGGGATCCTGAACAACGCGCTCGCCGCGTACGGAGGCTCGGAATCCGTCGCGGTCTACGGGATCGTCAACCGCTCCCTGTCGATATCGTTCATGTGCCTCCTCGGCATCGCGCAGGGGATGCAGCCCGTTCTTGGCTTCAACTACGGGGCGGGACTCATGGATCGCTCCCGCCGGGTGATGCTTCTGACGGTCGGCGCGGCCTCCCTGGTCTCCGCAGGGTCGTGCCTCTTCTACTTCTTCTTTCCCGGCGCGGTCGTGCGCTTCTTCACGGACGACGCCCCGCTGATCGGGCAGAGCGTCCGCGCGTTGCGGCTCGTGGTTCCGGTCTACTGGATCGCAGGGTTCCAGATCGCGGGATCCGCCGCCTTCCAGGCGCTGGGGAAGGGCGGGTATTCGCTCGTCCTGTCGCTGTCGCGCCAGGTGCTCTTCCTCCTGCCCTTCCTGTACGTCTTCCCGCGTTTCTGGGGGCTTGCCGGGGTCTGGCTCGTCTTTCCTGCGGCCGATTCCCTCTCCGCGATCGTGACGATGTTCTTCTTCCTGCGGGAGTGGAAGCGCCTCCGGACATAATCAGCGCATGTCCGCGACGCGCTTCGCCTTTTTTACGGCGCGTTCGAGCGTCCCGTAGGGGAGGATTTCGACGACGGGCGTCGCGGAGAAGAGCGCCTTGAATTCGTGCGCCACGATCTTCGGCGAGGGGCGTCCGCCGGTTTCCGACACCTCGACCTCGAGCGCGAGGACGTCGCGTCCCTCTTCGGTCCGGAGCGTGATCCGGTATTCGCACGACAGGCCCGGTATCTTCGAGAGCATGACCTCAACGGCCGAGGGGTAGATGTTGACGCCGCGGAACGTGATCATGTCGTCCGTGCGGCCGTCGACGCGCGCCATCAACGGATGGGGCGATCCGCAGGAGCATCGCCTCCGGAGCAGCGTCGTCCGGTCGCCCGTGCGATACCGGACGAGCGGCATGCCCTCCTTGGCGAGCGTCGTGACGACAAGCTCCCCGGACTCTCCGTCCGGCAGGACGTTTCCCCGGTCGTCCACGATCTCGAAGTAGAACAGGTCGTCCCAGTAGTGGAGCCCTTCGTGGCGGGGGCAGTCGATGGAGATTCCGGGACCGTAGGTTTCGGTCATTCCGTAGATGTCGAACGTCTCCGCTCCCGTCAGCGCCTCGATCATGCTTCGCCGCTTCTCCCCCCACTGTTCCGCCCCGAGAATTGCGATCCGGAAGGGGGGACGGCTTCCGGATCGGGCCATCTCCTCTCCGACGAGAAACGCGAACGACGCCGTGCCGATCAGGACTGTCGGACGTAGGCGCCGCATGAATTCGAGCTGTTTGGGCAACGGCTGCGGCCCCAGCGGGACGGCCATCGCCCCGATCTCCTCGACGCCGGACTGGAAACCGATCCCGGCCGTCCAGAGGCCGTATCCGGGCGTGATCTGCACGCGATCCTCCGGGCCGACGCCCGCCATTCGCAGGCAGCGCGCCATGATCTCCCGGAAGACGGCGACGTCGCCCGCCGTGTACGGGACGATTACGGGCTCTCCGGTCGTGCCCGAGGTGCTGTGGATGCGCACGATGTCGCGCTCGGGCGCGCAGGAGAAGGCGAGCGGCGCGGCGTTCCGAAACGAAGCCTTCGTCATGAACGGGAGCCGCCGGAAGTCATCGCGCGTGCAGACATCTCCGGCGCCGTCGATCCCGAGGTGCGAGCGCCACGTCGCGGAAAGCGCGCAGCGCTCCAGCGTCTTCCGGATCGCCCCGGACGGAAAGACCCGGTCTTTCGCATCGGTTCGCGCGGCGTCTGTCGCGCGTTTCGTTTCGGGTTGCATTCGTACGGTCATTCAGCTCACCTCCAAAAAAATAGGGGCCGCTTGTCGCGGCCCCTTCGTATCCCGTATGGCAGGGTACAAAAAAGGCCGTGAAGGGGGTTCACCCACCTCCACGGCCGAAAAATACGCCCGCGGCGGCGGCTCTAGCGCCGCCACCACCAGCGGATATTGACGTTCATGTTCCCGGTGCGTTCCATCATGAGACGATCGCTCCCGACTGTCAGGATATTGGCGCAGTATATACCAGATCCGCCGCGCGTCTGTCAAGGACCCCCCCCGGCTTTCTTGCGGAATGCAGGCGTTCGGACGATAATGTAACGGAGGTTTTCAGGCGCGCGAGGCGCGCCGATCCGGCGAAAGGGGAGATCGAAGTGTCATCCAGGTTCCGTGTCATCGTCATCGCGTTGCTCCTGGCGGCGTTCATGGTTTCCGGCGCGTCCGCGGCCGAACTGAACGCCTACACCATCATGCCCGAGAAGTATGCGTCCCAGGTGTTCGAGGCGTTCACCGCCGCGACGGGGATCAAGGTGAGCTTCATGCGCTTCTCGTCGGGAGAGGCGCTCGCCCGGGTCGTCGCGGAGAAGAACAATCCGCAGGTCGACGTGATCCTCGGAGGTCCCGCCGACACCTACGAGGCGGGGATCAAGGAAGGCGTCTTCGAGGCCTACAAACCTGCCGGAGCGGACGACATCCCCGCGCAGTTCCGCTCGCCGCAGAACTTCTGGACCGGGATCGGCGTCATCCCGCTCGTCTTCCTCACGAACAAGACGTTCCTGAAGGACAAGGGGCTCGCCGCGCCGCAGTCGTGGAACGACCTTCTGGATCCCGCGTACAAAAACGGCCTCCAGATGGCCGACGCGCGGACGTCCGGCACCGCCACGGAGCGGATCTACTCGCTCGTGAAGGTGTTCGGCGAGGACGGGGCCTTCGACTACCAGAAGAAGCTCCACCAGAACGTCCAGATGTACACGAAGAGCGGCGCGGGCGGCGCGATGCCGATCGCGACGGGGCAGGCGGCGAGCGGGATCTTCTACATCGTCGACGCGCTCGAGATTCAGCAGCAGGGGCACAACGTCGTGATCAGCTATCCGAAGGAGGGCGTCACGTTCGGGATCGAGGCGACGGGCGTCCTCAAGGGCGCGAAGAACATGGAGAGCGCGAAGAAGTTCGTCGACTGGGCCGCCTCGAAGGCGTTCGCGCAGCTCATCGTGGACAAGAAGATCAACTACATCCCGACGCGGACGGACGTCACGGTGACGAACCCCGCGCTCGACGTGTCGAAGGTGAAGCTGTTCGAAACCGACGTCGCGTGGAAGGGCGCAAACCGCAAGGCGTACGTCGACCGCTGGATCAACGAAGTGATCCGCTAGATCGGTCGTTCCCGAACAGAACCGCGATCTTCCCCCGGCCGGAGGCGACTCCGGCCGGGGACGTCCAAGGAGTCTGACGCCATGCTCGCATCCCCGCTGAAACGGGACCCCGCTCTGCTTCCCGTCCTGGCAACCATCTGGCTGTCTCTTGCGCTTTTCGTGCTCTACCCGATCTTTCGGCTTTTTCTCGCCACCTTCCTGGTGAACGGACAGTGGTCCTTCGCGAACCTGGCGGCCGTCCTCAACAACTGGTTCGACCGGCAGGCGTTCGTAAACAGCCTCTGGCTCGCGACGACCGTATCCGTCGCGGGAACGTTCCTCGGATACGTCTACGCGTTCGCGGTCACGCGCCTTCCGCTGCCCGCATGGCTCAAGTGGACGCTTGGAGCGGTGACGACGTTGCCGCTGATCTCGCCTCCCTTCACGAGCAGCATCGCGCTCACGCTCTCGCTCGGGCCGAACGGCATCCTGCTGAAGCTCCTGGGCCTGGGGAATTTCAACTTCTACGGCTTCTGGGGGACGTGGCTCTCCGAGACGCTCACATACTTCCCAGTTTCCTTCCTGACGCTCGCGGCCGTCCTGTCGGCCATCGGGCCGAACCTCGAGGACGCCGGGCTGTCGCTCGGGGCTTCGTCCGGCCGGGTCTTCCGAACCGTGACGCTGCCGCTGTCGATCCCCGGGGTCGCTAACTCGCTGCTGCTGCTTTTCGCGAGTTCCCTGGCCGATTTCGCGACGCCGCTCGTTCTCGCGGGCCACAGCTTTCCGGTCCTTCCCACGCAGGCGTACCTCCAGATCACGGGGCTCTACGACCTTCGCGGCGGCGCGGCGCTCTCCTTCCTGCTCCTGATTCCCGCCGTCGCGGTGTTCTTCCTCCAGCGCTTCTGGGTCGGACGGAAGAACTACGTCACCGTCTCCGGCAAGACCGGAAGCCGCTCGTCGTTCAAAAGCGGCGGCCGTCTCGCCGAAGCGTTCGTTCTCGGGACGTGCTTCCTCGTGACGGCGTTCATCCTCTACCTGTATTCCATCGTCCTCTGGGGGGCGCTCGTAAAGGTCTGGGGCGTGGACAACTCGCTTACGGCGGAGAACTTCCGCTACGTGTTCACGCACGGACGAAAGGCCATCGCCGATACGCTCCTCATCGCGGCGGTCGCGACGCCTCTGGGCGGGCTGCTGGCCGTCGTCGTCGGCTTCGTCGCGCAGCGGAAGAAGCTCTTCGGGACACGGGCCATGGAATTCATCTCCATGCTGAACTACGCGCTTCCCGGCACGGTCGTCGGAATCGCCTACGTGATCGCGTTCAACGAACGTCCGATCCTTCTGACGGGAACGATGACGATCCTCGTGGCGGCCTATATGTTCCGCTATCACGCGGCGGGCATCCGCGCCGTGATCGCGTCGCTCCACCAGATCGACCCGTCCATCGAGGAGGCCTCGGCGAGCCTCGGGGCCGGATCGGCGCGAACCTTCTTCCGGGTGACGGTCCCGCTGATCGTTCCTGCGGTTCTCATGGGAATGCGCTACCTGTTCATCCACTCGATGACGGCCATCAGCGCGACGATCTTCCTCGTGTCCGTCCGGTGGAGCCTGCTCACGACCCGGATCCTCGAATGCATGACGGAGCTGCAGTTCGCACAGGCATGCGCGTTCTCCGTGGTGCTCATCCTGCTCGTCTTCGGGGCGACCGCCCTCATGACGGGTCTGACGCGCATGGCGACGAACAGAATTTCCGGAGAGGGTGGTCGCTGATGGCCGTAACGCTGGAACTCGCCAAGGTATCGAAAATATTTCAGAAGGACCGGGAGTTGGTGCGCGCCGTGGACGCCGTCTCGCTTTCGGCGGCGGCCGGGGAGATGGTCACCTTCCTCGGGCCCTCGGGGTGCGGCAAGACGACGACGCTCCGGATGGTCGCGGGGTTCGAGACCCCGTCGGCCGGGACGATCTCGATCGCCGGGGAGGACGTCACGAACGTCCCGGTGAACCGCCGGGACATCGGTTTCGTCTTCCAGAACTACGCGCTCTTCCCGCACATGAGCGTCTTCGAGAACGTGGCCTACGGCCTGCGCGTGAAGGGGCTCTCCGAAGCGGACATCCGGAGGAAGGTCGGCGACGGGCTCGAACTCGTCGGCCTCGGAAAGGCCGAGGGGCGCTTCCCGAACCAGCTTTCCGGAGGGGAGCAGCAGCGCGTGGCGCTCGCGCGCGTTCTCGTGCTCGAACCGAGGGTTCTCCTCATGGACGAGCCGCTCTCGAACCTCGACGCCAAGCTCCGGATCCACATGCGGACCGAAATCCGCCGCATCCAGCGGCATCTGGACGTCACGTGCCTCTACGTCACGCACGACCAGGGGGAGGCCCTCACGATGTCCGACCGGATCATGGTGATGAACGGGGGACGAGTCGAACAGATCGGAACGCCCTTCGAGATCTACAGCGATCCCGCGACGCTTTTCGTGGCGGACTTCATCGGCCAGGCGAACGTCGTTCCCGCGCGCGTGGAGGCCGTGAACGACGGAACGCTCGCGCTTTCGATCGGCGGGCGTGTCGTCGACGTCCGCGCCGTGAAGGGAGGCTCCTTCGCCCAGGGGGACGGCGCGGCGCTCGTCGTGCGTCCCGAAAACCTGACGCTCCGGGGCGAGGGGGAGGACGCGCCCTTCACCGGAACCGTGCGGACCCGGACGTTTCTCGGCGGCCGCATGGAGTACGAGATAGCGCTCCCGTCCGGCCGGACGATTCTGGTCTTCGACCCGTACCGGCCCGGCAAGCGGACGTGGGGCGAAGGCGAAACCGTCTCCGCGGCCTTCGACGCGACGGTCGCCGTGGCGCTTCCGGATCCGGAAGGGGCATCGTCATGACGTCGCCTGCATTCCGGACGCCATGGGAGATCCAGAGCTTCCTGAACTCCATTCCGTACAATCCGAAGGAGGAGTGCAAATCCCCGAAGCGCGTGTTTGAGGAACGGACCGCGCACTGCTTCGAGGGCGCGCTCTTCGCGGCGTCGCACCTTCGCGCTCTCGGCCATCCGCCGCTGCTGATGGATCTCCGGGCATGGAACGACGACGATCACGTGATCGCGCTCTTCAAGTCGGACGGGTGCTGGGGGGCCGTCGCGAAATCGAACTTCACGACGCTTCGGTACCGGGAGCCCGTCTATCGGACGCTTCGGGAGCTGGCGATGTCCTACTTCGACTTCTACTTCAACACGATTGGGCAGAAGACGCTTCGCGCGTACTCCAGCCCGCTCAGACTCTCGCAGTTCGACAAACGCGGGTGGAGCACGTCCGACGGGGATCTCGAGTACATCGGAGACAGCTTCGCGAAGCTCGCCTATCATCCGCTTCTTTCGGAGGCGCAGACGGCCGCGCTGTCCACGGTGGACGAGGCGCTGCTTCACGCGGGGCTGCTCGGATCGAACCCGGCGGGGCTCTATCGCCCGAAAGAATGAACGAGGCGGACTATTCCTCTTTCTTTTCAATTGACAGAACGATCGCGCATTTGTACTATGGGGACATTCGGAGTGCACATTCGGGAAGAGGAGGGGTCGATGTGAACATCAACCAGGGCCATTGACAGCGGCATCCGGTCTTTCCTGGAT
>CAYVKE010000008.1:0-28752 GCA_964451935.1 uncultured Synergistaceae bacterium
TACGGCGACGAGGTGGAGCGCTCCCTGGCCGCGATCGCGAAGGCGCTTCCAGGAGGCATGACGGACCATGAACGGCGGCTGCTCGCGATCCGGACGGCCGAAGGAGATTCCGGAGCCGTTTCGGGCCTTCCCGGGGCGGAAGCGATCCTCGCGGTCGCGGCCTCGGAAAACGGGCGCATCGAAAAGGCGCTCGAATACGACCTCCAGACGGCCGTGATCCTCAAGCGGTGGGACTTCATATCGAGCGTCACGGGGCAGACGCTTCGCCGCGATCCGGCGAAATCCTCGGGAACGACGTGGGACGAGCGGCTCGACCGGATCGTGACGAACCGCTTTCTCGGCCTGCCGCTCTTTCTGCTGGTCGCATGGGGCGTCTTTCAGGCGGTATTCGCGATCGGCGACTCTGTTGCGGACCATCTCGACGGCCTGCTCGGCGCGTTCGGCGAGGCGGCGGCCGCGCAGCTCGCCGCATGGGGCGCGGGGGCGACCCTGACGAGCCTCGTCCGGGACGGCGTCATCGCGGGCGTCGGTTCGGTGCTCGTCTTCGCGCCGCACATCTTCCTGTTCTTCTTCTTCCTGTCGATCCTCGAGGACTGCGGCTACATGGCGCGCGGCGCGTTCGTGATGGACCGGATCCTGCGCGCGCTCGGGCTGCACGGCAAGAGCTTCATCCCGATGCTTCTCGGCTTCGGCTGCAACGTGCCGTCGATCATGGCGACGCGAATCCTCGAACGGCCCCGCGACCGGATGATCACGCTCCTCGTGCTGCCCTTCATGAGCTGCGCCGCGCGGCTTCCCGTCTTCCTCCTCTTCGCGGGGACGTTCTTCGGCGAGCGGGCGGGGACGGTCGTCTTCTCGCTCTACGTCCTCGGGATCGTCGTCGCGGTCGCAACGGCGAAGGTTCTTGGGAGCACCATCTTCGCGGGCGAACCGTCGCAGTTCGTGATGGAGCTTCCCGCGTACCGCCTTCCGAAGCTCTCCGCGACGCTGCGCGCCGCGGGGGAGCGCGCGATGATCTTCGTCCGGAAGGCGGGAACGTTCATCTTCGGGGCCGTCATCGGCGTGTGGCTTCTCGCGAGCCTTCCGTTCGGCGTGGAGTACGGCTCGGCGGAGAGCCTCGTCGGACGCCTGGGGGCGCTGCTCGCGCCGATCTTCGCCCCTGCCGGGTTCGGCTTTTGGCAGGCGGGCGTCGCGCTCTTCTTCGGATTCCTCGCGAAAGAGGTCGTCCTCGGGACGTTCGGAACGCTGCTCGGAACCGGCGAGGAGGGGCTCGCGGCGGCGCTGCCGGCGCTCTTCACGCCGCTCTCGGCCTATGCGTTCCTCGTGATGACGCTTCTCTACGTCCCGTGCGTCGCGGTCGTCGCCGCGTTCAAGCGCGAGACGAACAGTTGGAAATGGACGATCTTCCTTCTCGCGTACACGACCATCGTCGGCTACGCGCTCGCAGTGGCGGTCTACCAGGGCGGAAGACTTCTCGGCCTGTCGTAGGAACCGGATGTGAAAGGGCCCCGTCGTTCCCCCCCCGGAGGGAAACGACGGGGCCTTTTTGTTCGCCGCGGCGATCTCGGAACGCCGCGATTTTCCCGTCGAAGCGCTCCCACAGACGCCGGAGGTGTGCGTCGACATCCGCGGACGAGCCGTATCGCTGTTCGCGCAGGAGCGGCGGATCGTACGCCGAAAGAAGGACGGCGTCGTTTCCGGTCCGCCTCGACGGAAGTTCAAACGCTCGAACATCGCGCCGCTTGAGGAGTCCCGTTCCTCATTCGCGCCACGCAGAGACGATGTCGTTTCCGTCGCGACGGATGGCGAAGAGGCTGCCACACTTGAGCCGTCCGACGTCGGGCGCTGCACGGAAGCGAAACATCGGTTCGACGTACTCGTAGGACTCCTGCCCCTTCACGAGCGCCATAAACGACCGGACGACATTTAGGAGAATGTGTCAACGGGATTCAAGGGGAAATTTCGCTGCCTATGCGAAGCTGACTTTGTTGCGCCCCGTGTTCTTGCTCTCGTAGAGCGCCGAGTCGGAGCGGCGCAACAGGTCGTCGAGCGAGTCGTCCGGGCGGACGACCGTGCAGCCGATGCTGACCGTCAGGCGAACCTCTCCCGCGGCCGTCGGAACGGGAGTGTTCGCGACGGTTGCGCGCAGCCGTTCGGCAAGGCTCCGGCCCCCCGTCTCCGTCGCGTCGGGCATCAGGATCACGAACTCCTCGCCGCCGAAGCGGCCGAGGATGTCGTAGGGGCGAATCGTCTTCCTGCACGTTTCCGACAGACTTCGCAGGGCCTCGTCTCCGGCCGAGTGTCCGTACGTGTCGTTGACGCGCTTGAAGAGGTCCAGGTCCATGATCAGAAACGCGAAGGGCTTTCCCGTCCGTTTGTAGCGCTCCAGCTCCAGATTCGCGCGCACGGCGAATTCGCGGCGGTTCAGCGTTCCCGTGAGACTGTCCGTGTCGGCCATCTCCTTGAGCTTCGCCTCAAGGCGCTTGCGCACCGTGATGTCGAACGCGATCGAGAAAAAGCCGACGACGCACCCCGATTCGACTCTCGGGACGAACGTGATGTCCGAATACGACTCGCTCGCATCGGTCTCGTTCAGTTCTTCGAAGCGGACATCCTCCCCCAGAAGCACGCATTCGTGCCAGGGCGCGCGCATGTCCGCAATAGAATCGCCAAGAACCTCCCGCACGGTTCTGCCGAGAACGTCCTCGGCGGAAACCCGGAAGTGGTCCTCGAACGTCCGGTTGACGTAGCAGAAACGTAAGTTTCGGTCGATATAGGAGATCCGCGCTGGGACGGAATCCGTGATGAGGCGAATCCACTGCTCCTGTTCCTGGACGGAGCGCAGCAGGATCTCGCGCTCGCGCAGCGTCTCGCGGAACTTCTCGAGTTCGCCGAGCAGCAGCCCGAACTCGTCCCGGATCGGATACGCCGGAACCGGTTCGTCAACTTCATTCCTGCTAAGCCGGTCCACGGTTTCGGCGAAGAGACGGATCGGTTTCGAGACGCGGCGCAGCAGCAGCATGCCGACGGCCGACACGAGGACGAACAGCGAGACGAGCAGGGCGCTGCCCCAGAGAAGGCCCCTCCTCGCCCGTGTGACGAGGGAGCGGACGTGATCCGAGGCGGCGGCGTCCACGAGGGCGAGAATCTTCCCGATCGCGTCGAGCGCCGCCGCGCTCTGGGTGACGTACGCCTCTTCGGACATTCCGGCGAGAATCGGGGATTCCATGACCGAATCCTGCAGCCGCCGGTGCTCCCGGAAATAGCGCGCCTCGACGCTGTCGAGATTTTCGTCGAGTCCCGGAATGCCGCACTGCCGCGACAGGTAGCGCATGTTGCGGAACAGGCGGTCTTCGATCTCCCGCGCGGCGGAGAGTTCGTCCCGCTCCCGAATCATAGGGGGGCGACGCTCGACGAGCAGTTGTCCGATCAGGGAGGCGATCCGCGACGTGTCGCTCCGGAACTCCGCCGCCGTGATCCGGAGCAGTGCGAGGGGGACGTAGCGCCCCGTCTCGTCGCCCGGGAGGAAGGCCAGGCGTTCCAGCTCCGTCTCGATCCGTGAGATGAGGAGGTCCGCGTCCCGGAACCAGATGTCGGCGAGCGCCGGATCGCGCTCCTCGAGGGGCATGACGAGCTGGATGTCCACCTGCGGCGCCAGCGCCAGCGCCTCCACCGACCGGTGCACGACGCCGATTCCGGTGGAATACGCAGGAGCGCCGGAGAGATAGTCGCCGAGGAGCGCCTTGGCGCTGTCGCGGCGGTCGCGCAGATAGGCGACATCCTCCTTCGAGGCGGGAAGTTCCGCCTTGAGGAAGACCGCGCTGCGCGCGCGCTCGAATGTGAGGTTCAGGAGCGCCTCGGAGAGGTTCCGCGAGTTCGTGTCGGCGCGCGATAGTTCGAGGACGTCGTTCATAAAGCGCGACCCCCCGTACCATATCCACAGTCCGAGGGCGACGATGATCACGAACAGGAACAGCATGGCGGCGTAAAAGATGCTCTTCGTCGACAGCGAACGGAACGGATGCATGCGCCGTACCTCCGTGGGGGGCGAATGGGCTTTAATGAAATTCTATCATGCGGCGCGGCGTACATGGAAGGTTTTATCTGAAGATACAGTATTGCACATTGAGAACGAAAGAAATAAAAAACGGCGGGGTCTCCGGAAGACCGGGGTCCCCGCCGTCAGGTCCGACGCTACGCGAGATGGATCAGGTGGATCCGTTTCTTTCCGAGCCGGACGAAGAGCCTCTTTCCCGCGAGAAGGTCTTCGGACGTCGCCTGGGCCGCCTCGTCCGCGATCTTGCGCCCGTTGAGCGACACGCCGCCGCCGCGGATGAGTCGTCGCGCCTCGCTCTTGCTCGGAACGGCGCCGCTTTCGACGAGAAGGTCGACGAGCGGCGCGGGCAGCGCCGCGGCGTTTCCGGTCGGAACCTCTTCCGCGAGCGCGTCGAGCGTCTCCTTCGTGAGGTCGGCGGGCTCCAGGTCGCCGCCGAAGAGGATATCGCTGGCCTTGCGCGCCGTCGCGAGCGCCGCCTCGCCGTGGACGATCTTCGTGACCTCGGCCGCCAGGACCTTCTGCCCCGCGCGCTTTTCGGGCGACGCGGCGTGCCGCGCCGCTATGTCCGCGATCTCGTCGAGCGGCAGGAACGTGAAGAACTTCAACAGCTTCGCGATGGCGGCGTCTTCCGTGTTGATCCAGAACTGGTAGAACTTGTAGGGCGACGTCTTGGCCGGATCGAGCCACACCGCGCCGTCCTCGGTCTTGCCGAACTTCACGCCGGATGAGGTGAGCAGCAGCGGGTTCGTGCCGCCGAAGGCCTCGACGCCTTCCTTCCTGCGGATGAGTTCGATGCCCGAGACGATGTTCCCCTGCTGGTCGTTGCCGCCCATCTGGAGGCGGCAGTTGTACGTCCTGCACAGGTGCCAGAAGTCGTACGCCTGGAGCAGCGTGTAGGAGAACTCGGTGAAGGAGATGCTCTTCTCCGGGTCGTCGAGCCGCGACTTGACGTATTCCTTGGAGATCAGGTAGTTCACCGAGAAGTGCTTCCCCGTGTCGCGGAGGAACTCGATGAATCCGAGCTTCCCGAGCCAGTCGTAGTTGTTGATCATGAGCGCGGAGTTCTTCCCGCAGTCGAAGTCGAGGAAGTGCGCGAGCTGCGGCTTGACGGCCGCGAGGTTTTCGGCCATTTTCTCGAGCGTCAGCAGATTGCGCTCCTTGCTCTTGCCCGAGGGATCGCCGATCAGGCCGGTTCCGGCGCCCGCGATCGCGATCGGCCGGTGCCCCAGGCGCTGCATCCACGCGAGCCCCATCAGCGGGATCAGGTGTCCGACGTGAAGGCTGTCGGCGGTCGGGTCGAAACCGACGTAGGCCGTCACCATCTCCGAGCCGTACAGCGCCGCCAGGCCGTCGCGGTTGCTGCACCAGTCGATGTAGCCGCGCTGTTCCAGAATTTCCATTGCGTTTTGCGTCATGTCGTCCCCCTCCAGTGGATGAAAGCATCAAAAAAGGCCGGACTCCCGATTTCGGGAACCCGGCCCGGACTCGCGCCACACTATCCGGCGTCGGCCCCAAGGTCGGGTTCCGCACCGGCGTAATACACCGTCTCACTGCCCGTCGCAACAGAATCGGCGTCCATATCGCGCCCCCGCTTTCACAGCGGTTCTCTTATATCACGCCCGTCGCGACAGTGTCAAGAAAACGCGCCCCCCCGCCCGATCCATCCGCGCGTCGGGCTGCAAGGGACCTGCGGGCAAATTGCGAGTGAACAGCGAGCGACTTTCGCGCGCATCGTCCCTTCGCGCGCTACCGCTTCCGCTCGCCCTCCAGGACGGCGTTGTACGCGATGCAGAGGCCCTCGAAATCCCGTTCCATGTCGAGTTCCCGTTTCACGGCTTCCTTCTCGGACGCAGGAATGCATTGTCTCTCTTCCATCATAAAGCCCTCCTTCTATTCTCTCTATGGATTCTTCGGAAAAACCCGGCCGCCGCGAAAAACGGCGCTACGCGACCTTGACGACGCGAACGGCTTTGCCCGACGATCGTTCGAGCGTCTCGGGCCGCAGGATGCGCACCCCCACGCGGATCGCGAGCGCCTCGTGGAGCTTCCGCGCCGCGTCCGCGCGCAGGGCTTCCGCCCCCTCGTCGTCCAGGAGCCGTTCGGACTCGCAGATCACCGACAGCTCCTTCATCCCCTCGCGCTCGGCGACTTCGAGGCAGTAGTTCAGCGAGAGCCCCCCGATCTTCGCGAGGGCCGCCTCGACCTGCGACGGGAAGACGTTGACGCCCCGGATGATGAGCATGTCGTCGTTGCGCCCCGTCACGCGCGCGAGGCGCTTTCCCGCCCGGCCGCACGCGCACGGCCCCTCGACGAGCGACGCGAGGTCGCGCGTGCGGTAGCGGATCAGCGGGAAGGCTTCCTTCGCGAGCGTCGTGATCGCGAGTTCGCCCCATTGCCCGTCCGGGACGGGCATGTCGTCCTCGCCCAGGACCTCCATGAAGAAACAGTCCTCGTTGAAGTGCATCCCGGTCTTGTGCGGGCACTCCATCGCGACGCCCGGGCCCATGATCTCCGACAGGCCGTAGGAGTTGACGGCCGTCACGCCGAGGCGGCGTTCGATGACCTCGCCCATCTCGGGCGTCCACGCCTCGCCGCCGAGGATCGCAAGGCGCAGCTTCAGGCGGTCCCGAAGGCCGCGGCTCTCGACGATCTCGCTCAGGTGCAGCGCGTAGGACGGCGTGCTCGTGAACGCGGTCGTCCCCATGTCCTCCATGAGAAGGAGCTGGCGCTCCGTGAAACCGCCGCCCGTCGGGACGACGGTCGCGCCGAGGCGCTCCGCGCCGTAGTGGAAGCCGAGCGCGCCCGTGAACAGGCCGTAGCCCAGGATGACCTGGAAGACGTCGCCCTTCGTGAGCCCCGCCGTCGCCAGGCATTCGGCCATGCACCCGGCCCAGACGTCGAGGTCGCCCTTCGTGTAGGGCACGATCGTCGGCTTCCCGGTCGTTCCGGACGACGCGTGGATTCGAACGACGTCGTCGCGGGAGGCGCAGCACATCCCGAGCGGGTAGCTGTCGCGGAGATCCTGCTTCACCGTGAACGGCAGACGCCGGAAGTCCTCGAGGGAGACGATGTCGCCCGGGTATATCCCCGCGGCCTCCATTTTGCCGCGATAGACGGCGTTGTTCCTCCATACCCGCGTGACGACGTTCTTCAATGCTTCGAGCTGCTTCTCCATGATCGTTCCCTCCCTTTCCTTCCGATTTTCGAAAACCCTGCGGCGAAAACGCATAAAAAAAGAGAGCCGGAATCCCTCCTGGGATCCCGGCCCTCTAAGGCGCACGACGTTTAAGCGTCGGCCCCCGGACCAGGTCCCACGCTCGCGTAATAATAGGAGAACACCATCTGGGACAGTTGAGTGGTTCGGGCGACGCCGAATGTATCCATAATGCACGCACCTCTTCAAGAAATTGGGGATATTCAACCACGAAACGGCGGATTCGTCAAGCGGCGCTTTGTGTATTCAAAGCGAATCCGCGACGGTCCGAAAACTATTGACACGTTTCGTCACCGTGTAAGAGAATACAAAAAAGATTCAAGCGGCTCCGTCCCGACGTCGCTGCGCCCAGGGAATCAGGGGATCGCGGCGCGTTCGATGTCCGAACGAATTCCTTTGCGCACGCGCACCATCATCCATATCTCTAAACCAGGGAGGCAATGCCATGTTTCGATTTCGTCACGCCGCACCACGTGTCCCCGAAAGCGTCGTTCTTCGCCTGATTCCGCTCGTGTTCCTTCTCGGCGCGCTCTTCCTCGGAGGCGGGTGCAGCGTCGGAAACGGCGAGGGCGGACATTCGGTCGTCCGGGGAAGCGGGTATTCGTGCAGCGGCGAAATGGGAACGGGGTCCGTGACGGTGCGCACGGCGGACGGTCATGACGTTCCGGGAGGATCGGGAGCGATCGACCCGGCGACGCGCGAGTTTTCCGTCACGCTCTCGGGCGACGTCCCGATGCGCTTCATCGTCGCGGTCACGGGCGTCGAAACGGACGGCGCGCGACAGGCGGACGCGTCGGATTCCCTCATGGTCTCGCGGCTCGTCGAAAATCCGTCCGCGGACATGTTCGTCACGGTCACGCCGCTGACGACGCTCGTCGCGCGGTACGCGCTCAAAACCGGCGCGTCGCTTGCGCAGGCGGAACATGCGATCGCCGGATTCATCAAACTGCCCCCGAACGTCTCCCCCTCGTCGTTCCTTCCGGGGCCGTACGAATATGTCTTTTCGTTCGCGAAGTTCCTCAGCGAATGGACGGCGTCCGGAAAGACGTTCGACGGCTATATCGACGCGCTCGTCGACGAGGCGCTTTCCGGCGCGACGCACCCCTTCCCCGGGCTGTTGAGGGAAGGCGGTGGCGTCTTCAAGTGGATTCTCGAAAAGATCTTCGACGGTGCGACGGGCGCCGCGACCGAGGAGGGAATCGGCTGGATCATCGACCTCATCAAGGGCGACGATCCCATGGCCGACATCCAGGCAAAGCTCGACGAGATGTCCGGGCAGCTCGACAAGATCTATGCGGAACTCGTGAATTTCGAGGTCGCGATGGATGAACTCCTTCGCGACATGAGCATGGAGGCCGACTACAACACCATGCTCCCCGACATCTCGAACATCCGGACGCTCTACGACGAGAAGCTCGTGAATCTTCCGAAGTACCGCGACCGGGATTTCGCGAGGAAGGAAGCGGACGCGATCGAGTCGAAGAACGAGGATGTGATGAAGGGGCTCGACCTGATCAACGAGAAGCTCACTGCGCCGATCGTCGGCACGACCTTCTACGCCAAGCTGGCGACGTCGCTCGCGCTGAAGGTTCACGGCGGCGAGATGACGCTCGACGACGCGCTGGCGCAGTACCGGAAGGTCTTCACATTCCTGACCGGCATCCAGTCGAAGGGCCTGATCCTGGTGTCGGAGCACTTCCACCTCTCGAAGAGTCCGGATGACATCAAGGACAACGTCACCCGCTGGACGAACCAGCACGTAGGCCGGATCGCCGCCCAGTCGCAGTGGTTCCTGGACGGCGTCGAGATGCTCGCGGCGCTCTTCACGAAGGGGGCCGACTGCACGATCGACTACAAGGGCGGCTTCGCCCTTCCGGCGAGCGGCGGCTCGTCGATCTACCCGGCCGCGGACGCCCTCGTCGGCGACGCGACGAACTGCTCGTCGCAGGCGATCGTCCGGTACGTCTGGGACGGACTCCTTCCGAAGGACTTCTCGTTCATGACCGACCGGATGAACAAGCTCGCCGGGCACGACGGAAACGGGAAGGGAATCCATCTTCCGATACGCATCGATTACTACCGCAACGGCAGCGTCGCCGGATCCGTCGACGCCGTCGACAAGATGGGGACGGTGAACACGGTCACGAATTCGTTCATCACGGGCGCGACCCCGACAAAGACCTTCGTCCTGCGCTACGTCTTCCGGGATCTTCCGATGGATGCCTCGCTCCAGATCCATCCGGACAAAGCCGCGATGGCGGAATTCAACCCGTCCGGGGCCGACCCGGTCGTTCCGGGAACCGTCGGCGACTTCGCGTACTATGAAAACGGAAAGATCATCCAGCTGAAGGTGACCGACAGCAACCCGTACGCGACCGCTGCGTTCTACGGATGGCTGCCGAAGGAATACGTCCATAACGGCGACGACGCCGACGGAACCTTTTACGTGGTGTTGACGTATCCGTCGGATGACGCCAAAACGGCACAGAAAAACCTCAATTTCCGGATCAGATCGGCGACACGGAAATACCTCTGGGGGCCGGACGGCTACGCGCACACCAACGGAGACGCGGAACAATACGGGGACAGGCTGAACCATTGCATCTACAGGTTCCCCTCCGCCTCGAACAGGCCGTACCTGCGGTACGGCGACATATGCAACATCGCGCAGGGCTTCGAGAAGGGCTCCCTCGTCACGTACACCAATTCGAACGCCTGGTATTCGACCGGCTATAATGTCCCCACCACCAGCGGACAATGGGTCTTCGCCCCCGTGCCGTCGATCGTCGGCCGTTTCGTGGACGCGTCGGGGTTCGCGGTCCCGAGGGGGGGCCAGTCGGTCTACATCAAGCGCGCCGACATGGATCACTACCTGAAGACAGGCGACAACGACGCGGTCGGGAGCCATCCCGGGACGGACGGGCAAAGCCGGTGGGTCATCGAGTGGCTCGGGAACCAGTAGCGTCTTCGGACAGGGGATGAAACGCGGCGGGGGATCTTCCGGATCGGAAGATCCCCCGCATTGTCGCAGGGAGCAGGAAGCTATTCCGGTTGCGGCTCCCCTCCGGACGAGGGCGAGATCATGAGGACGCCGCAGAGGATGAACGCCGCGCCCGCGAGGGACACGGGCGTCAGCCGCTCGCCGAGAAGGAGCGCCGAGAGGAGGCACGCCGTGAGCGGTTCGACGAGAGAGACGACGTACGCGTCGCGAAGGTAGACCATCCGGAGCCCGGTCGCGTAGAGGAACATCGGCAGGGCTTCCGTCAGGACGCCGAGCGCCGAGGCGACCGCGAAGCCTCGCGGCGTGAAGATCCATGAGGGACCGAACGCGCAGATGACGGGAATGCCGATCGCAAGCGATGCGACGGTCGTCACGGTCGCGGTTTCGGCGGTGGTCAGGCGAGCGGCGAGCCGCTTCATCCCGAGCCCGAGCAGCGCGTAGCAGAACGCCGCGAGAAGGGCGAGCGCGGCGCCCGTCCAGTTGACCGCCAGACTTCCGGACGATCCGCCCCCGAGGAGCAGGACGCATCCGGTGATCGCGACGAGCGTCGAAACGGCCCATCGTCCCGACAACGGCTCCCGTTCGAAGAGCGCCCCGAAGACGCCCGCGACGATCGGGGAAGCCCCGATGGCGATCATCGATCCGATCGACACGCCCGTGAGCGTGAGCGCCGTGAAGAAGGCGAACTGGTAGCCCATGACGCCCGTCACCGTGATGAGCAGCGGAACGAGCGGCGTCTTTCGGAAGGCCGGAAGGACGCCGTCCCCTTTCACGAGCATGTAGGCCGCCAGAAAGAAGCCCGCGAAGACGACGCGCACGGCCCCTACCGTGAGCGGATGCGCCCCCGCAGGGGCGAACGCCTGAAGGATGCCGCTCGTCCCCCAGCTCATGCTCGACATCATGACAAAAAACATTCCCTTGAGCCGCTCCGCGTTCCCGTTCACCGTCGATCGCCGCCTTTTCGTCCCCGCCATTCTTCCCAATACGGGGAACATCGATGGATTATAGGCAGCGGGGGCGGTTCTGTCACGGACTTTGTGACCCGCGCCGGCGGCGCTGAACGGCTACTCCATCTTCCGGACGCGGACCTCGACGCCGCTGCCGCGCAGAAGCTCCTCCAGCCTTCGCGCGTCCGTATTCCCGTAGTGGTAGGGGTAGACGATCTTCGGCCTAAACGCCCGGGCCGCATCGGCGACCATTTCGGGCGTCATCGTGTAGGGCAGGTTCATCGGCAGGAAGGCGACCGTGATTCCGGCGAGCGCCTTCATCTCCGGCGTGTTCTCGGTGTCTCCGGCGATGTAGACGGTCGTGTCGCCGAATGTCAGGATGTAGCCGTTCCCCTCCCCCTTCGGGTGGAAGGGCTGCCCTGCGTCGCGCTTGTGGATGATGTTGTACGCGGGCACGGCCCGGAGCGGAATCCCGAGGACGGTGGTTTCCTTTCCGTTATCCAGCGCCGTTCCCTTGCCGAAGGCTTCGGCGGCCTTCCGGGAGAGGATCAGCTCCGTGTCGGGCTTCAGGATTTTCCCGAGAGCCGCCCGGTCCAGGTGGTCCTGGTGTTCGTGCGTGACGAGGACGGCGTCGGCCTTCGGCAGCGCGGCGTAGTCGGCCGTCTTGCCGTACGGGTCGACGTGGATGATCTTCCCCCCGAACGCGAGGATGAGCGACCCGTGCCCCAGAAACGTGATTTTCAGTTCCCCCGCCGATGTCGCGAAGACATCCTCCTCGAAGGCCCGCCCTGCCGTAGCCCTATTGGGCCACAAAACCCCAACCACCGAAAGCGCAAGGGCGCACACACATAACACGGCGATCTGATTCATCGGAATCTCCCCTTTCGAACGGATCGTTCTGATGTTTCTGCATCATGCTACAGCGATTCGGGCGTTCCGGTCAAACGGGAAAAAAGAGCCCCCCGTCCTTGCGGACGAGGGGCGGGAAAGAAACGCAGCGGCCGCTACATACCGACGGGCGTGCCGGGCCCGAGCGGAATGCCGAACAGGTAGAACGCGATCAGGAGCACCGTGAATCCCGCGAGGAACGCCAGGGAATAGGGCATCGAGAGCGAGATGACCGTTCCGATGCCGACGGGCGGGTCGGACTCCTTCTTGTACTGTTCGAGCAGGCCGATGACGACCGGAACGTAGTACGACAGCGGCGAGATGATGTTCGTCGACGAGTCGCCGATCCGGTAGGCGACCTGCGTCAGGGCCGGCGAGAAGCCGACGAGCGAGAACATCGGCACAAAGATCGGCGCGAGGATGAGCCACTTCGCCGAGCCGCTGATCATGAAGAGGTTGATGAAGCTGCACAGCAGAATGAAGCATATCAGCAGCGGAACGCCGCCGAGGTTCAACGCCTTGAGGCCTTCGGCGCCCTTGACCGAGAGGATCGTCGTGAGGTTCGACATGTTGAAGAGGTAGACGAAGCAGGCCGCCGGCAGGGCCACGACGAGGAAGCTCACGGCCCCCGCCATGCCCTTCTGCATGAGCTTCGGGACGTCCGACGCCGTTTTGATCGTTCCCGCGCCGATGCCGTACGCGCTTCCGACGACGAAGAAGATCGTGAAGAGGATCGCCACGATGCTCGAAAGCATCGGCGATGTCGGGACGAGCTTTCCGGCGTCCGATCGGAAGAACGATCCCTGCGGGACGGTGAGGTAGAGCAGCAGACCGATCGTCAGGACGAGCGCGACCGTCGCGCAGCGAAGTCCGCGGCGCTCTTCGGGCGTTACCGCGTGCTGCCGGATGAACGACTCGTCGACCGTTCCCTCGTCGCCGAGGACCTTCACCGTGAACTTCTCGGTGACCCACGTCGTGAGGAACGTGAGCAGGAAGGTGGCCGCCACCATGAAGTACCAGTTGATCAGCGGATGGACCGGCCCCGCGACGTTCATGCCCTTCGCGGCCGACTCCGTGATCCCCGCGAGCAGCGCGTCGGTTCCCGCGATGAAGACGTTCGCGGAGAACCCTCCCGCGGCGGCGGCGTAGCCGACGATGATCCCGATCCACGGGTTGCGCCCGAGGGCCTTGAAGATCGCGCCGCCGATGACCGGCGTGAAGATGATCCCCGCGTCGGACGCGAGATTCGCGTTGATTCCGACGAACGCCAGGGCCGCCGTGACGAGGTAGGACGGCGCGCCGAGGATCGTCCGGCGCATGAGCGCGGAGATGAATCCCGTCTGTTCGACGAGCCCGATGCCGAGCGTCATCGTCATGATGAGGCCGAGCGGCGCGAAGCCGACGTACGTCTTGACGAAATCCGCCAGGAACGCTCGCATCGCCTTGAAGCTCATGAGGTTCAGGACCGCGACGGTGACTTCCTTCGGGGCCTCGCCCGCCTTGCTGGACGCGGCGAGGTACTTGACCGAGACGCCCTTTTGGGCCAGATAGTACGACAGCGCGATGACGATGGCCGAGAGGATGACAAAGAGCCAGAACGGATGGGGCAGCTTGTTCCCGACGACTTCGATTCCGCGGATGAACCGCTCGAAGGCGCCCTTTTTGACGGGAATGTCCAGTGCTTTCGCCATAATCTTCCCTCCCTGCAAGATGTCGGAACCGTTTTTCCATACCCGATCAAACGAGCAGTCTCCCCGCGCTCACCTCCCCGTTTCGTCGTTCACGATCGCGAGCGCCGACCGGACGAGCGCCTCGACGCCATACGGGAAACACGCCTCGTCCGGCGCGAAGGCGTTGTTGTGGACCGGCGCGAAGGTCGCCGGGTCGGCGTCCGCGGGGCGGCAGCCAAGCCACAGGAACGCCGACGGGACGACGCGCGCGAAGAAGGAGAAGTCCTCCCCCCCCATCGCGGGGTGTTCCGCGTCGACGACGCGCGCCCCCCCGACCGCGTGGAGCGCCTCGCGAACCGTCGCGGTCACGGCCGGATCGTTGAGCAGCGGCGGATACCCCTTCACGTACCGGACTTCCGCCGTCGCGCCGAACGACTCCGCGATCCCGCAGGCGACCTGCCGGATCCGCTCGGGCATCAGGTCCTGGACCTTGGGCGAGAGCGTCCGGACTGTCCCCTCCATGACGACCTCGTCGGCGATCACGTTGTAGCGGCGGCCGCCGCGGATCGTCCCGATCGAGAGCACGGCCGCGTCGAGCGGCGAGACGTTTCGCGACACGATCGTCTGGAAGGCCGAAAGCACCTGCCCGGCCGCCGCGATCGCGTCGACACCCCTGTCCGGCTCCGATCCGTGCGAACTCCGGCCCCGGATCGTCACGAAGACCCGGTCGGAGGCTCCCATCATCGCGCCCGGACGAATGCCGATCTCCCCCGTCGCGAGCGACGGCCAGACGTGAAGCCCGACCATCGCGTCGACGCGCGGGTCTTCGAGCGCGCCCGCCTCGATCATCGCCGGAGCGCCGCCCGTCGGATTCGCCTCTTCGGCGGGCTGGAAGACGAGCTTCACGCTCCCGGCGAAGTCGTCCTTCATTCGGGCGAGAACCATCGCCGCGCCGAGGAGCATCGCCGTGTGCGCATCGTGCCCGCACGCATGCATGACCCCTTCGTTCTCGGACGAAAAGGGAAGTCCGGTCTGTTCCGGCATCGGCAGCGCGTCCATGTCCGCGCGCAGCGCGCAGACCGGCCCCGCGCCTCGCGCGCCACGGATCAGGCCGACGACGCCGTTTCCGCCGACGCCGTCGCGGAACTCGATCCCGAGCGCCGACAGCGCGTCCGCGACCCGGGACGCGGTCCGCTCCTCCTCGCCGCTCAATTCCGGATGCCGGTGGATGTCCCGGCGCACCTCGACGACCTTGGGCATCACGTCGTCGAGAAGCTGCTTCATTCTTGTATTCACTATGAAAACACCTCCCGAATACGATTCATTGATTCGATTCGTTTCGAATGACGAACGCTTTCGCATTTTTTCGTACCATATCATTTTTGGCACTTCAGCACAATATACAAAGCGATGTCATCTTCAATCGAATCGTACGCTATCGGGAAAACGTTTTCTGCAAACCTAATGATTTTCGGAATACGACTTTATTTATATACAACGCTCTTCCAGAACGGCCCGGAGGCGTTCGACGCCCGTTCGGATCCGCTCCGCGTCGAGGTTGCCGTACCCGAGGATGACATGGTCCGGGTACCGCCCGGTCCGGATCGCGTGCGCCTCGACCGGGTAGACGCGGACGCCCCCCGATTCCAGCGCCGCGAGCGCGTCGGCGTCGAACCGGCGCCCCGGAAAGCGGACCACGGCGTGCAGTCCCGCAGAGGCGTTCACGACGCGGTGCGAGCCCGGAAAGAATTCGTCGAGCGCCGCCAGGAGGACCGCCCGGTTTTTGCGGTACCGCTTCTTCATGTCCGCGATGTGTCGTTCGAGCGCGCCGCTTTCAAGCAGCTTCGAGAGGACCATCTGGTCGCATCCGGATGTGTGGTTGTTCAGCGCGTATTTCGCCTCGCGAAAGTCCGCCGCGAGTTCCGGGGGGACGACGGCGAACCCGGTGCGGAATGCGGGAGAAAGCGTCTTGCTGAACGAGCCGATGTACACGCTCCGCTCCGGACACAGCTCCCGCAGCGAGCTGACGGGAGAGCCCTCGAAGCGGAACTCGCTCTCGTAGTCGTCCTCGACGATGAAACATTCCGAGACGGCCGCGTACCGCGCGAGGTCGACGCGGCGCTGGATCGGAAGCACGCCGCCGAACGGGAACTGGTGCGACGGCGTCACGAAGACGAAGGCCGCGTCCGCGCCCGGGGCGGGAAGTTCTCCCGTGAGCAGGCCCTGTTCATCGACCGGAACGGGGAGCAGGCGCATCCCGGCGGTCTTCAGCGTCTGCTGGAAGTGCAGGTGGACGGGATCCTCGACGATGACGGTCTTGCGGCTTCGCCCGAGGACGATCGCGCAGAGCGACAGCGCCTCGGCCGCTCCGACCGTGACGATGATCTCCTCCGGGCGGCATTCGATGTCCCGGGCCCGCCGGAGGTAATTCGCGACGGCGGTCCGAAACGCGGGGTTCCCTGCCGGATCGCCGTACCCGAACGCCCCCGGCGGTTCGTCCCGGAAGATCGCGCGGAACGCGGCCGTCAGTTCGCGGAACGGAAGGCCGGAAAGGTACGGAACGCCGGTGCGGAAGTCGATCAGGTCGGGAGGATCGACGGACGCGGGCTGCGCGGGGAACGAGCGTCCCGCGCCGGCCGGTCCGGGGCCCGCCCGAAGGCTCGCTCCGGGCGCGACGTACGTCCCCGATCCGGCGCGCGTTTCGAGATAGCCCTCGGACAGCAGCTGGCCGTACGCGTCGAGAACCACGTTGCGCGACACGCCGAGTTCTTCCGAAAGCTGTCGGGAGGACGGGATCTTCTCCCCGGCCCCGAGGAGCCCCTCGGCGATGCGCCGCCGGAACACGCGGTAGAGCTGCCTCGTCAGACTTTCGTCTTTCGAGCCGCCGGGCGAGCGGCTGCGCGAGCGGTCGAGCGTGATCTGGAACATCGGCATTCCCCCCTGCGGGTGGTTCCATCGAAAACGGTTGAAGTGGTTCTTATTGTAGCGTATTTTTCAGCGTATCCTTGGAGCCACATCGACAGATCGACCGGGAGGGAACGGCATGGACGGGATTCAGGAAAACAGGCGGTTCGGAATCGGAGACGCAAGCGCGATTCTTGCGGGAGTGCTCTGGGGAGTGAATTATCCGGTCACGAAATGGGTGCTGCAATCGATTCCCGAGGGGCAGTTCCTCACGCTCCGTTTCGGGGCGGCGGCGCTCGCCTTCGCGCTGTTGCTCACGCTTCAGGGCGACGGAGGCGGAAAGCGGATGGACGTCCGGGCGCTGCTCGCGCTCGGGCTTCTCGGCGTGGGCGCGTACAACGTCCTCTTCACGATGGGGCTTCACCGGACGTCGGCATCGACGGCCGCGTTGATCATCTCGACGTCGCCGCTCATCACGGGGATCTGGTGCGCGCTGACCGGGCGGGAGCGGCTCACCGGAAGGCGCTGCGCGGGGACGCTTCTCGCCTTCGCGGGAGTGCTTCTCGTCCTCGCGTCCGGGGGAAACGGACTTTCGTTCGACGGAGGACTGTTCGCGGGGAACGTCATCATCGCCTGCGCGGCCTTTCTCTTCGCGCTCTACGCCGTTCTCGCGCGGCCGCTGCTGGCCCTTCATTCGCCCGTCCGCGTGACGAGCCTCGTCATGATCGTCGGGTCCGTGCTGCTCGTTCCGTTCGGGCTGTGGCGAACGCCGCCCGCGCTCTGGGTCCGTCCGTCCGCACCGGTCGTTCTCGCCTTCGCGTACATCGTCCTCGTCGGCACGGTCGCGGCCTTCATCCTGTGGTACCGGGGCGTTCGCGACATCGGCCCGGTCGGAACGGTGCTCTATCACTTCGTGACGCCGACCGTGAGCATGGTCGTCGCCCCGATGCTTCTCGGCGACGTCGCCGGGACGGGAAAGATCGGCGGCGCGCTCCTGGTCCTAGCGGGGCTGCTGGTCGCGCGTCAGTCGCGCGCGCGGTAGAGCAGGAGCGGGAACACGCTCAGGATGATGGCCGCGACGACGACCCAGAAGCTCGCGGCGTATCCGGCCGGCGCATAGGTCCCGGCGACGGCGGCCGGAAAGCAGTTGATGATCGCGCCCGTGCCCCACTGCGCGACGACGGCCGAAAGCACCGTCACCATGTTCATCATTCCGAAGATCGCGCCCTTCTCCCCTGAAGGGGAGTGTTCGTTGACGCCGCCGACGGTATAGATTCCCATGACTCCGATCGCGCCTCCCGCCAGCAGCGTGGAAACGCCCGAGACCCATATGGGCAGCCGCAGCGTCAGCGACAAGACCATGAGCGTCCACGCGATCGCGTTCGCGACCGCCGACCGCAACAGGAAGACGCGGATCTTCCCGGGCGACGTTCCGAGCAGACTCGCGATGGCGGGACCGATCATCATTCCCACGCCCATCATCGAGGCCCAGAAGCGGGCCGATGTGGGCGGACACCCGTATGTGGCCGCATACCACGAGACCGACCAGAGCCCCTGAAAGGAGAGGATCGACGACGTCGACATGATCCAGCAGGGAAGGATGGCAAGCAGCGGCCCCGATCGCGCGATCGTCCCAGCGGCGCGCCAGAGCCCCGCGACGAGGGCTCGCGGGCTCCCGTCCGCGGTATGGGCCGGAGCAGCGCGTCGGACCGGATCGTATCGCGCCTGGAGCAGCAACGATACGGACACGACCAGGAAGACCAGACTCAGCGCGGCGAACGCCCCCCGGACGCCGAAGCGATCGAGCGCGTACCCCAGGCAGATCACCGACGCAACCGCGCCAAAGTCCGCGATCGTGAAGTTCGCGGCCGAATAGAGGCAGTAACGCTCGGGCCGGAACGCGTACGCCTGGAAGACGAGCCCGGCGGAGTACATCGGCGCGAGCCCGAACCCCGAGAGGAGACGCCACGCCCCAAGCGTCAGCGGCGTCGATTCCCACGCCGCCATCGCGTTGGAGATCGCGGCCAGAAGCATTCCCGCGGCAGAAACCCTGAGCGGACCGAAACGGTCGTGCAGGATTCCCGAGACGGGCTGCATGAACGCATAGGAGTAGAAGTGCAGGCTCGACAGAAAACCGATCAACGACGCTGTCATTCCGAGACGCTCCGCTTCGGCCGGCATGACGACGGCCGCGGAGGTGCGCAGAAAAATGCTCAGGAAGTATGCGCCGGAAAGCAGGAGAAACAGCGCGTGCGCCCGGATGGGCGAAATTCGGGACGTTTCGTTCGGTGGAACGCGGTGTGTCGTCATGGCCATTCCTCACTTTGCAAATCGCATACAATCTTGCAATAGAATACCATATCCGTGAAGTTCCGGCAAAAAAAGAGGGATGCCCGAAGAAGGGACATCCCTCGTGGAAAACGCCACGAATCAGTTTTTTCGGCGAAGGGAAGCCGTCATCGGCCCCGGCCGTCGCGTGCGACGCTTCGGGACGAACCTCAGTCCGCCTTCCAGCTCCCCGAGCGGAACAGCCCGACGAACAGGATCGGGATGACGAGCAGGAAGATGGCGATCGAGCCGAGGTAGCCGTACCCCTTCGCGATCAGCGGGAGCAGGCCGAAGAGCGCGATGGCCCAGGTGATCAGAACGTACGCGAGCGACGCGATGACGTTGGTCGTGCGCTCGCTGCTTCCCCGGTGCGTCCGCCCCCACCAGCCGACGATGCGCCGCGCGCCGCCGTAGATCAGGCTGACGCCCGTCGAGACGACCGCGAGGAAGATCAGGAGCGACACGATCCCCGTTCCGAACTGTCCGCCGCCGCCGTGCGCCGCGACGTAGAGCACCGGAACCTTCTCCGCGAGGATCGTCGGATAGTGGGCCAGGACGCCGAGCGTTGCGAGCCAGAGAACGCCCGCGTTGACGATGACGCCGTACCAGAAGGCCTTTTTGACGTCCTCGTGGCTCATCAGCGCGTCCGCGACCGCGATATAGGCGCCCATCGCGCACGCCTGGAAGCCGATGTATTTCGACATGGCCCAGAACGCCTCGCCGAAGCCCTTCGGCGAAGGCGCGGACCGGAGCACCCCGATCAGCTGCGGAAGGTTCACGAACAGGTTCGCGACGTAGATGATGAGCATTCCGATGATGATCAGGAGCGCCATCGCCGTCGCGGCTCGCCGGACGACCTCGGCGCCGAAGATGGTGAGGAAGAAGATGCAGACCGCGACGATGACGGTGTTCATCACGTAGCCCGTCCCGAGGAGCTGCTGCATGACCGTTCCGCCCGTCGCGACGGCGACGGCCGATGCGATGAGAAGGATCATGAGGTACATGACTTCGAACGCGTTCGAGAAGAATATTTCGTATGGACGGAAGAATTTATCCATCCACTCCCGGTAGTCGTATGCCTTATGAATAAAGGAAAATTCCCAGGCGTAATACAGGACGAATCCCACGATCAGGATGGCCAGGACGGGCGTGAACGCCGCGTACCAACCGTATCCCACGAAGAAGTCCACGAGCTGCCTGCCGCTCGCGAACCCGCCGCCGAAGTGCGTCGTGAACCATACGAAAGCAACCGCCAGTGGTCCCCATTCCTTACTCACCATTTCCGAACCCTCCTTTGCAGTATGCTGCCCGCTGTGATGCGACGTCCGACTGAGCGCTCTCTAGAAGTCTCCCAGGACCTTGCCCGGATTCATGATGTTGTCCGGATCGAACGACGCCTTGATGCCCCGCAGGATCGCCAGCTCCTCCTCCGACTTGGTCCCGAGGAAGATCGGCATTTTGACGAAACCGACGCCGTGTTCGCCGCTGCCCACGCCGCCGAGGCGCACTGCCACGCCGACGAGTTCTTCGAAGTACTCCTCCGCGAATTCCGCCCAGTGATGCGGCTCCATGTCTTTCGGTTTGAAGATGATCGGGTGCAGGTTGCCGTCGGCGATGTGCCCCAGAAGCCCCATTTCGATGCCGCGGCGCTTCGCGGCCGCCTGGCTCTCAGCGACCATTTCGGGCACGGCCGACAGCGGAACGACGAGATCGCCGGAGAGCGACGCGTACGGATCGTAGTTTCGCGCGCCTTCGGCGAGGTTCTGCCGGACGTTCCAGATGGCCGCCGATTCCGTGCGGCTCTCGGCCACGAAGACCTCGAGCGCGCCGCCGTCCATGAGGATCTTGCCGACCTTTTCGTAGGAGTCCTCCAGCCGCTCGTCCGTGTCCCCCTCGATCTGGATGATCAGGTAGGCCGCCGCCCTGTCCTGATAGGGCAGGCTCGTGTTCAGGTAGCGGCACGTGATGGCCGTCGAGAGCCGGTCGAGGATTTCGCAGGAGATGATGGAGATTCCCGACCGGATGACCTTCGCGACGCAGTCCACGGCTTCGTCGAGCGTCCCGAAGGCCGTGAGGAGGTTGACGACCTTGCCGGGCTTCGGCTCCAGGTTGACGATGATCTTCGTCATGACGCCCAGGGTGCCTTCCGATCCGGCCATGAGCTGGACCAGGTTGTACCCCCACGTGTCCTTCCGGATCTTGCCTCCCATGTTGAGGACCGTCCCCGAGGACAACCTCGAGTCCCATGACGTGCCGCCGCGTGCTGCCGTAGCGGATGACCTTGCCGCCGCCCGCGTTCGTGGCCACGTTGCCGCCGATGAAGCTCGTCTCGGTGCTCATCGGGTAGCCCGCGTAGAGGAATCCCTTTTCCGCGACGGCCTTGCAGAGTTCGTTCGTGACGACGCCCGGTTCGACGACGGCGACCCTGTTGACCGGGTCGATCTCGAGGATCCGGTTCATCTTTTCGAGCGACAGGACGATGCCCCCGTGGACCGGGACGGCCGATTCGGCCAGTCCGTTGCCCGCGCCGCGCGGCGTGACGGGGATCTTGTATTTCGACGCGATCTTCATGACGGCCGAGACCTGTTCCGTGTTGTCCACGCGGACGACGACGTCCGGCATGTGGCCGAAGAGCTGCCCCGCCTCGTCGTAGGAGTAGTTCTCCATCGTGTCTTTGTCATCCGTGACGACGTTCCGCGCTCCGGCGGCGCCGCGGAGTTCCGCGACGATTTGGGGCGTCACCTTTCCGTATTCCCGCGTCATCGGGCCTCGCCTCCCTTCCTGCCGCATCCGCCCGGACACATGTCGATGAGCTTGGGGACGATCTCCATCGCGTTTCCGATGATTCCGAGGTCCGCGACGCGGAAGATGGGGGCGTCCGGGTCGGTGTTGATCGCAATGACCGTATCCGCGGCGGACATTCCCGCGAGGTGCTGCACCGCGCCGGAGATGCCGCAGGCAATGTAGATCTTCGGGGTGACGGACTTTCCGGAGAGGCCGACCTGGGCCGAATAGGGCGCCCAGGAGAGGTCCACGGCCTGGCGCGACGCGCCGACGGAGCCGCCGAGCCGTCGGGCGAGTTCTTCGAGCAGCGCGAAGTTCTTCGGGTTCTTCATCCCCTTGCCGCCCGCGACGATGATCTCCGCGTCCTGGATCGGCAGGCCGACGGCCTTTTCGCGGTCGAAGGAGAGGCGTTCGAAGACGGAGGCCAGATCCGCCGCGGAGCCGCGCTTGACGACGACCTCGCCGCGCCGGTTCGCGTCGGGCGCGAGCGGCCGCTTGGAGCGCGGGCGCACCGTGCACATCTGGGGCCTCGTGTTGGGCGTCCGGATGTCGGCCATGACGTTGCCGCCGATCGCCGGGCGCGTCTGGAGCAGGAGCTTCGTTTCGGAATCGATGTCGAGCCCCGTGCAGTCGGCCGTGAGCCCCGTCTCGAGGTCCACGTAGAGCACTGGCATGACGGTCCGCCCGGTCGTCGTCGCCGACGCGATGAAGATCTCGGGTTTGTACTCCTTGACGAGCGAGACGAGAACCGCGTTGTACGCGTCGGGCCGGTAGGCCGCGAGTTCCGGCTCGTCGACGACGTAGACGACGTCCGCGCCGTGCCGGATCAGGCTGTCCGTCTGGTGTGCGACGCCCGAGCCCAGGACGACGCTCGCGAGTCTGCTTCCGAGCTTGTCGGCGAGCTTCCGCCCCCAGGCAAGCAGCTCCCACGAGACGGAATGAATCGCTCCGTCGCGAACTTCGGCGAGCGTCCAGACTTCTCCGTGTTCAGCGGACATCAGAGGTCGCCTCCTCTATGGCGCCGCGTTCGCGCAGCAGGTCGAAGACCGCCCGGACCGCGCTGTCCGGATCGTCGGCCGCCGAGAAGATCTTGCCGTTCCGCGTGATCTGGGGGTACATGACGCGGACGACCTTCGTGGGCGAACCATTGAGACCGAGCTTCCCTTCGGGAATCCCGAGCGACGCGGCGTCGAGCAGCGGGATCTCGGTCCGACGCGCGCGCATCTTGCCCGCAAGCGTGCACAGGCGCGGGCCGTTGATCTCCTTGACGACGCAGAGCAGCGCGGGCAGCGGGGCGGCGACCGTTTCGTGGCCTCCCTCGACGGCCCGCTCGACGACGATCCGCTCTCCCTCGACGGACGCGACCTTCGAGACGTAGGTGAACACCGACGCGCCGAGATACCGCCCGACGGCCGGGCCGACCTGCCCCGTCTCTCCGTCCGTGGCGCGTTCGCCCGCGAGGATGACGTCGAATTCCCCGGCCTTCCTGACGCCGGCCGCGAGGGTCAGCGACGTCGCGAGCGTGTCCGACCCCGCGAACTTTCGATCCGAGATCAGAAAGCCTCTGTCGCACCCCATCGCGATGGCGGACGCGATCGCCTTGCGCGCCGCGGGCGGCCCCATCGAGATGACGGTGATCTCGCCCCCGAACCGCTCCTTGAGGCGCACCGCCTCCTCCACCGCGTGAAGGTCGAGCGGATTCAGCTCCGCCTCGACGCCCTCGCGGATCATGGTTCCGGTCTTTTCGTCGATCTTGATGTTCTCGGTGGCCGGAACCTGCTTGACCAGTACAGCCATTCGCATGCGCAACACCTCCTGAATGAGATTCTCCGTTCGCTCGTCAATCGCCGCGCCTATTCGAAGCGCCGCGTCGCCGAAAAAGCAAGGGACGCGCCGCCGTGTATTGCAAAAAGTACATATTTTGCGAAGAAACCGACTTCTTTTCACATACGCGAAGATACGGACGAGTCGCGGAATTGAACCATGTTATACTACATTTGTGATGTCCGGCGATAGGCTGGACGCGAAAGTCCGAAAAAATCTCTACACAGGGGAAGGTGACGGATATGCGACTGACTTCGTTCGGAAAGGCGGCGGCGCTCGTTCTGTCGGCGGCGATCCTTGCGGCGATGATGACGCCCGCGTTCGGGGCGGCGGTTCTCTCCTCTCCGCAGGGACCGGAAAGACGCCCCGTTCCGCCGCGGCCCGACGCGGGCATGTTCCAGGTCATGGTGACCGGAGAGGACGGCCCGATGTCGGACGTAACCGTCCGCATCTGGGACGGCCGCGAGACGCTCGACGGCGTCACGGACGAGCGGGGAATCTGTTCGTTCCCGGACGTCCGGCCCGACGTCCCGCTGACATTCCGGATTTCGCCGAGGTCGGGCGGCGGTGTGCGGCTCGAGGATATCGTGCTCCCGCGCGGAATGCCGTCGAGCGTCTCCGTGCAGTTCGTCGAGACGCGCGTCGGGGCGGATTTCGTCGTGCGCCTCGGATCGAACCCGTCGACGGGATATTCCTGGAAGATTGCGGACTTCGGGGACCAGGCGATCGTTCGCCTCGAGGGGAACTTCTTCTCCGACTCGCAGACGGGCTCCCGACGCATGGCGGGACGCGGCGGTTCGGACGTCTGGGTCTTTTCGACCGTCCAGCGGGGGTATGCGATCCTGACCTTCGAATACGCGCGGAGCTGGGAGAAGGGCAATTACCCGCTGCGGCGCCACTTCGCGGTCGTGCGCGTCCGGTAGCGTCGCGCCTCCTCCGGTTCGTTTCCGCGAATCAGACAAGGGTCCCCGGGCTTATTTCGAAGGGGGCCCTTGATCTATATGATTCGAAAGTGTATTCTGCAATACGGTGGAATGTGCAAGGTTCCGCAGAATCCTTCGGCTGCGTTCTCCCGATGTTCTCCGCGCCGGAGGAAATCCGGTGGTGCGAATGAACAGACAGGAATCGGAGGAGATCGTTCAGCGACTCTGGAAGTCCGATGTGGCTTTTTTCTGGGAATGCAGTCTCAAGGACCGGCAGGTCCGTTTTTCCGAGCAGGCGAAGGACGTCATCGGCCGGGAGACGGACAGCCTCGAAGGCGAACTGGACCGCTATTTCGCGATCATTCCCCCGGAGGATCAGACAAAAATACTCGGACGCCTCGACGCCGTCGCCCAGGGGGCGAAACGGCGCTTTCGCTGCTGTCACCGCGTGATGCTTCCCGGCGGAGGCTTCCGCTGGATCGTCGCGTCCGGGCGTCCCGTTTCGTGGGACGCCGACGGAAGGCCGTCGCGCCTGGCCGGAATGGGAATGGATGTCACCGCGCTCCGGAACGTGCGATCGGCGCTGCGCGTGATGGAGTCGGACATCGTATCGCTCGTCCATTCGGTCGGGGATTGCGTGTTCGTCCTGGACCGCTCGGGACGCATCCTGGACACGAACGAGGCGGTGCACTGTTTCGTCGGCGCGGATCGCGCGTCGCTCCGCGGGCGGCGCCTCGAAAGCATCGTCCGTCCCGAAGGACACGCATCCGTCGAACGGCTTCTGCGCGAATCGCTCCGGCGCGAGTGGCAGGAGGAACTTCCCATCGCCGCCGCCGAAGGCGCGCCCCGCTACCTCGAAGTCCGCATGATCGCGGGCGTCTGGGGGAACCGATCCGTCTTCGTCGGCGTCGGCCGGGACGTGACGCGCCGCCGCGAGGCCGAGGCGGGGCTCCGCTGGCGCATCGAGTTCGAGAAGCTGATCGCGTCGCTCTCGTCGACGTTCATGTTCGCCGACGATTTCGGGCGCGCGATCGACAGGGCACTCGCCGATATCGGCCGATTCTACGGGGCCAAACGGGTGAGCCTCCACCTCTTCGGGGACGTCCGCGACGCCCGGTGCATCTCGGAATGGCTCGACGACGACATGCCCTCGTTCCGGGATCACGCGACGCTTCCGGACGAGTCCTTCGACGCCGTTCTCGCGAAAATCCTCCACAACGGCTCCCTGATCCTTCCCGATGTCTCCGCGACGCCCCCGTCGCCGGAACGCACGCTGCTCACCAGGCTGGAGACGGCCTCGATGCTGTGCGTCCTCATTTTTGAAGGCAGGGAGCCCGCGGGCGTCGTCTGCCTGAGTTCCCGGACTCGGGCGACGGCCTGGTCGGAACAGGATCTTCCGATGCTCCGGATCTTTTCGGACATCCTGGGCAACGCGCTGGCGCGCGAAACGGAACGGAAGCGCCTCCGGGAGGACGAACAGCGCCTGACGATGGCCATTGTCGCGAGCGATTCGCTGCTCTTCGAGTGGAATGTTCCGTCCGACACGGTCCGCGTGCTTCGCGGCGACCGGCTCGCGGGAGGACGCCCGTTGCAGGACCGCGTGTACTCCATGTCCGAATGGAAGCGGCGGATTCACCCGGAGGACCTCGAGCGCGCGTGGGCGACGTTTCAGGCGCATCTCGACGGCGGCGACGAGGGCTGCGAGGCGGAATACCGCTCGAACGTCGCCGCGGATTTCACGTCCGGCGATCCGGCCTGGATCTGGCTCCACTCGCGGGGACGGGTCATGGAGCGCGACGAAAACGGAAAGGCCGTCCGCGTCATGGGGATCCTTATGGACATCACGCGGCGCAAGACCGTCGAGGAGGAGCGCAGCGCGCTGCTCGACCGTCTCCGCGTCGCCGCCGAGACGGACGTCCTGACGGGCCTCAGGAACCGGCAGACGTTCGAGCGCGACCTGCGCCGCGCCATCGTCGCGGATCAGGGGGCAGGGAGCGGCTTCTGCCTCGTGATGTTCGATCTCGACGACTTCAAGATCATCAACGACACGAAGGGACACGTCGCGGGCGACGGCGTGCTTTCCTACCTTTCCGGATCGATCCGAAAGAATATCCGCGAATGCGACGCCTTCTACCGGTGGGGCGGCGACGAGTTCGCGGTCTTCGTCCGCGGAACGCCAGACGACGCGATGGCGCTCGCGCGGCGCACGCTCGACCTGATCCGCTCCCTGCCGAAGGAGCATGCGGGCGGGATCGGCGCCAGCTTCGGGATCGCCTGTCACGAACCGAACGAGTCGGCCGAGGAGCTGCTCCGGCGCGTGGACCGCGCGATGTACGCGGCGAAGCGGAACGGGGGATCCCGGATCGAATTCGCCTGACGGACTCGGTCCCTTTTCATCGCGTCCGCGAGAGGGTACACTGATGCGTGGAGGTGATGGACCGTGCTGGAAACAGTGGACCTGTCCCGGAGTCTGAAAAAGAAGCAGGCGCAGAACGCCATGGGGGAGCTGTCGTGCTCCGTCGGCGAGATGCAGCGCCATCTGGCCGAACGGCGTACGTCGGTCGTCGTCATTCTCGAAGGATGGGCCGCGTCCGGGCGGGGCGGGATCGCAAACCGCCTGCTGCTCGCCCTCGACCCCAGGGGATACTCGTTCCATTACCCCGAAACGCCCTGCTGCCCGACGGGCCGCCCGTCGCTCCTCCCCTTCCAGCGGCTGATTCCGCCCGTCGGACGCATCGCCGTGTTCGGACGGAGCTTTTACGACCGGGCCTGGCGCGGCGCGGCCGACGAGGTCTTCCTGCGCGATGTCGCGGCGTTCGAGCGCCAGCTCGCCGACGCGGGCGTCCTCGTGATCAAGGCGTTTCTCCACATCTCCCGCGAGGAGCAGGCCAAGCGCCTGAAGAAGCGCATGAAGGACCCGAAGCTCTCCTGGAACGTCGAATCCGGCGATATCGAGGAGAACGAGCGGTACGACGAACGCGCCGCCGCCGCGGAGGCGATGCTGCGCGCCACGGAGTCGGAGCACTCGCCGTGGACCGTGATTCCCGCGACGGACGAATCGTACGCGGCCGTCGCGTTCCTGACGTGCGTGCGGGACGCGATGAGCGCATGGCTGGAGCGCGCGGCCCCCGTACCCGCTCCCGAGGGCCGCGTCTCGCGGACGACCGATGCGGTGCTTCGAAGCTCCATGATGACGTCGCTCGACTACTCCGGCGACCTCGACGGGGAGGCGTACGAAAGCCGCCTCGGAGAATTGCAGGCCCGGATGCACGAGCTTGGCATCGCGATGATGCAGTCCCGCCTTCCCGGAATCGTCGTCTTCGAGGGGGTCGACGCCGCCGGCAAGGGCGGGGCGATCCGCCGCCTCACCGAGTCCCTCTACCCCCGCTGCTACGATGTGGTTCCGGTGGGCGCCCCGAACGAATGGGAGCGCGCCCACCCCTACCTCTGGCGCTTCTGGAAGGAATTCCCCGACGCCGGGAAGCTCGTGATCTTCGACCGGAGCTGGTACGGCCGCGTGCTCGTCGAGCGGGTCGAGGGCTTCTGCGGCGAGCGCGACTGGAAGCGGGCCTACCGGGAGATCAACGAGATGGAGGGGCACCTGGCGTCCACGGGCGTCGTGATCGCGAAGTTCTGGCTCCAGATCGACCGGGACGAGCAGCTCCGGCGCTTCGAGAGCCGCAGGGACGACCCCGAACGAAGCTGGAAGCTCACCGACGAGGACTGGCGCAATCGCGAGAAGTGGGGACTCTACCAGGAGGCCGCATCGGAGATGATCGTCCGGACGAGCACCGCGCAGGCGCCCTGGACGGTCGTCGCGACGAACTCCAAGAAGCTCGCGCGCGTGAAGGTGCTCTCGACGATCGTCGACGCCATCGAGGCCGCGCTTTCCGGCTCCGCCGCACCGAAACCGGCGCCCGAGCCCCGAAAGAAGAAGACGGATACGGAAAAGAGGAAGAAAGCGTGAACGACGCTCCCGCGCTCCTGTTCGACGGGGTCTCCTTCGCATATGGAGGAGACCCCGTCCTCGAAGACGTCTCCTTTTCGGTCCCGCGTGGGGAATACCTCGTCTGCATGGGGCCGAACGGCGGCGGCAAGACCACCCTTCTCAAGCTCATGCTCGGCCTGCTCGTTCCGGACTCGGGACGCGTCTCCGTGCTCGGAGCCCCGGCGGGCGACGCGCGCGGCGTGGGCTACGTCCCGCAGGACGCA
>CAYVKE010000008.1:28762-61398 GCA_964451935.1 uncultured Synergistaceae bacterium
CGGTCTCCGTCCTCGACGTCGTCCTCATGGGGCGGTTGCACATGCCTGCGTCCGGCCGCGCTCCGGGCGGAGCCCGGCTCGGCCGCGACGACCGATCCCGCGCCGAAGAGGCGCTGGGTGCGATGGGACTCGCGCACCGGCGCGACGACCTCATGGGGTCGCTCTCGCAGGGGCAGCGGCAGCGCGTCCTCATCGCCCGCGCGCTGGCCGCCGAACCGAGCCTGCTGCTTCTCGACGAACCCGCCGCGTCGATCGACCGCGAGGCCCGCGAGGTGCTCGACGAACGCCTCGCGGCGCTCAAGGGGCGCATCACGATCGTCGAGGTGAGTCACGGGCTGTCGGCCGTTTCGAGCCGAGCCACGGCCGTCGCGTGCGTCAACCGGCGCGTCTACTACCATGACAAGGGCGAGATCGTCCCCGAAATGCTGTCGCTCGCCTACGGGACGTGCCCCGTGGAACTCGTCGCGCACGGCCTTCCGCACCGGGTTCTCGCGCCGCACCGGCATGACGGACACTGCGACGGCGAAGACGGAGGGGCGGCATGATCGAGGCGCTGCAATACGATTTCATGCGCAACGCGCTCCTGGCCGCCCTGCTCGCGAGCGCGCTCTGCGGCATCCTCGGAACGCTCGTCGTGGTCAAGCGCTACGTGATCCTCGCGGGCGGAATCGCCCATGCCGCGTACGGCGGCGTGGGACTCTCGCTCTTTCTCGGCCTTCCCCCCGAGGCCGGGACCTTCGCGTTCACGGGACTCGTCTCGCTCCTGATGGCCTGGATCACGAGGCGGAGCCCGGGCCGCGCGGACTCGGTGATCGGCGTGCTCTGGGCCGCGGGGATGGCGGTCGGCGTGATCTGCACGGATCTCGCGCCGCGGTCGGGCGCGGACCTCATGAGCTATCTCTTCGGGAGCATCCTCACGGTCACGCGGCAGGACCTCCTGCTGATGGGGGGGCTTCTGGCCGTCTGCCTCGTCGTCTGCGTCACGCGTTACCGCGAAATCCTGTGCTTTGCGTTCGACGAGGACTTCGCGCGGGTCCGGGGCGTTCCGACCGCGTTCTACCACTACGCGCTCGTCGTCGTCCTGTCGCTGTCGGTCGTCCTCGCGATCCGCGTCGTCGGCCTGATCCTCGTCATCGCGCTGCTCACGATCCCGCCGTCGATCGCGGAACGCTTCTCCCGGTCGCTCTCGGGAATGATGGTCCTCTCGACGCTTCTCGGCGTCGCCTTTTCCCTCTCCGGCCTCCAGCTCGCCTACACGTTCAACCTCACGGCGGGCGCCGCGATCATCCTCGTGGCCGCGAGCGCCTACCTTCTGGTCACAGTCTTCCCGCGACGGCGCTCCTGAGGATCTCCCCCAGGCGCTTCACGTCCGCGCCGTCCATCTCCTGCCCCACGGGAAGCGCGATCACGCGCCGGGCGATGTCGCGGTCGGGCGCGTGATCGCCGGGCTCCGGGTTCACATCCCACGCGAGCGGCGGGACGACATGCGCGGCGCGCAGGCGGCGCAGCAGCTCGTCGCGGCTCCCCCGTTCGAGCAGGACGGGCAGGCAAAGCGGCGCGGCGTCCTCCGGAACGTCGGAATGCAGCGGCCGCAGCTCCGAAGGCAGCAGCGACGCGAGCAGACGGGCGTTCTCGCGCCGCCTTTGGGCCGCCGCCGCTCCGTCGCACCGCCGAAGGATGCGAATCCCGGCCGGCGACGCCTCTCGGGCCGACTCGTCCGTATCCAGTCGGGCTTCGGCCGACCGCGAGAGCCGGAGATGCGTCACGCTTCCGGGGGTCCGCCGCGCCGCCCGCAACGAAGCGAGCGCGGACGCGACGAACGTCCGGTCGGAGGGCTGCGCCGGGGCGTCAACGGGGCTCTGCGACGCCAGCAGCGCGCCGTCCGGGACGGGGAGGACCTTCCGGAAGCTGTACGCGGAATAGTCGGCCGGATGCACGGGCGATGTTGACGCCGACCGGCCGAACGCCCACAGGCTCGCCGGGACGCAGTCCTCGATGACGGCGAACGGGCGGTCCGCGCCGAACGCGTCGACGAACGCGGTTGCGGCGCGGTTCGGAAAGCCGAACCAGTGGATGAAGAGGAAGACGTCCCCCGCAGCGGGCGTCGCGTCCGGGGGCTCCGACAGGTCCGCCCCCTGCGAGTAGAAGCGCATGTCGAACCCCGCTTCGGCGAAGGGCTGCGCGACCGACGGACAGCAGTAAAAGGGCAGCCGGACGACGGGATTCGCGCCGCGGGAGAGCAGGTCGAGAGCCGCGAGCGCGAGCGCGCTCCTGCCCGTGGCGCACGGGCGGATGCAGCGGGCGGCGATTCCCGGAAAGATCACTGCGGCGCTACGCGATGGGGCGATCCGGGAGCGGCGTGACGGCCGGAAGGTCGGGGATCGTGAGTTCCGGCCAGGGGGTCGGCGTCGGGCGCGCGTCGACCGGCGTCGGGGACGGGTCCAGGCGCAACCCGTTCAGATACGCCCGAAAGTCGTCTTCGAGCGCCTCGAAGGACTGTCGGAGCGCGACGAACAGCACCGAAAAGCCGGTGTTTCCGTCGAGGAAGCAGAAGACGCGCCCCCGGAGGCTGTTTCCGTTCTTCACGCTGAACGTGAAGTCGTGGCGAACGGCCGGCTTTCCGGCGACGACGGCTCCCCCGGTGTCGCCCGGACGGTAGTTCTCGAAGGCGCTTTCGAGCGAGTTCTTCTGCACGAGCCGGAGGTACGCGATCGGCGTCAGCCGGATCCGGATGTGTTCCTCGACGGTCCGAAGCTCCCCGGCGACCTTTCCGTCTTTCACGAGGTAGTAGAACGACGACAGCGGCGGCTTGGCCTCCTGTTCCACCCATTCTTCGGAAAGGGGCCCCGGAACGAGACGCGCGGACGCGGCGCACGCCCCTGAGAGAAGGAGGACGACGCAGAGCAGGGCCCGCGACAGCTTCCATGCGAATCGTTTCACGATATAGCTTCCCCTTTCGTCACCCAGGCGTCCGAAGCGTGTGCGGCGCGGGAAGGCCGTGCGTCCCGAACCGCTGCGCCCCGGAAGAGGGCGGCCCGCCCGCGCGACCGGGCAAGCCGCCTTGTGCAGTCGTACGCGGAGCCGTTTGCGCCGCTACTTCTTCTTCACGTCGGCGAAGAGCCTCTGGATCCACGGCTTCGCCTTGTCGTAGTCGGCGGCCGCGAGCGTCACCGCGATGAGCGTTTGGATATCCTTGTAGTGCGCGAGCAACCGGACCATGCGGACCGTTTCGGTTTTGCTATAGAGCGTGATGTTTCCGGCAAGCGCGCCCGAGATCGGCGACGAACCGTGGTCTTTCCACTCTTTGGTCTGCTCTTCGAGGCGGTTGGCGAGATCCTTTTCGGTGACCGGGAAGAGAAGCCGGATTTCGGACGCGTCCGGCCCCTTGAAGATGACCTCGTCGGGAAGAATTTCCTCTTTCAGCTCGATCGTCTCCGGCAGCGTCACGACGCTTCGCGCCATCGGATCTTCGTACTGCCGCGTCTCGGGCGACCAGAACGTGGACTTGTCCTCGGGCAGGACGAGCGCCTTGCCGGGCTTCGCGTCGCCGGACGCTTCGGGCTTCAGGTCCGGCAGATCGCCCGATGCGGCCGGGGCGGATGTCGGAGCGGGCGTCGGAGCAGCGGTCGGCTCGGGTTTCGGCGCCTCGGTCGGCGCCGGAGCCTTCGTCGGGGCGACAGGCAGACCGAGCGAGGGTTTCGGGAGCGGAGCCGTCGTCGGCTTCGCGGGGACAGGCGTCGGGCTCGCGGCGAAGACGCCGCTCGGGACAACGGCGTCGCCCAGGGTCATGCCGTTCACGACCGCCTCGAAATCCGGTTCGAGTTTGACGAAATACTCCTCGAGGCCGACGAACAGGGCCGTGTACCCCTCCTGGCCCTTGAGGAAGCAGTAGACGCGCCCCTTCAGCTTCGCGCCGCTGTCGATGGTGAACGTGAAGTCGTGCCGGGCGGCCTTCTGTCCGGCGACGGTCGCTTCCGCCGTATCGCCGGGGGCGTAGTTCGCGAAGGCGGTCTTCAGCGAGTTCTGCTGGACGAGCTTGAGGTACCCCTGCGGGTTGATCTTGATCGCGACCTTTTCTTCCACGGCGCGGAATTCCGCTGCGACGCTTCCTTCCTTCATGAGGTAGTAGAAATACTTGATGGGCGCCTCCGCCTGCTGCTCCACCCATTCGTCCGACAGATTCCCGAGATTCAGCCCCGCATGCGCGGGAAGACTCGCGACGCCCAGAAGAACGGCGCACAACACTCCGAGAAACGCGATACCGCCGAACCGTCTCATCCTCGCAACCCTCCTCTTTCCGGCCGTCCGCTCGCGGATCCGGCCCTCAGTCTGCACTTCCGTCAGTATAGCGCTACAATGCGCGTGCGGGCAATCCGGTTTCGCGATCCCGCGCCTCCATCTCCTGCCGGCGTTCCCTTCCGCGGACGTCAAGCCGGAAGCGTCATCGCTCCATGTATTTGGAGACCGTTTCAAAAAACCGCCGGGCCCAGGGACTCGCTTCCCGGACTTTCTCCGGCGCGACCAGTTTGAGGATCCTGAAGGAGTGTTCCCCCTTGCCGTAGGGCGCCTTCGTCTTGCAGTGAGCGCTTGCGTTCCGAAGCCCCGAATAGACGTCCTCTTTGGAAACGGCTTCGATGTTTTCGTTCTGCGGCAAGGCGTCTTTCTTGAAACCCTGACCGAAAAACTTCGAAAGCGCGTCTTTGTCGGCCAAAAACCACGATTCCATGCAGACGACCATGAGGCGGCACTGATCCCCGGCGGCGTTTTTCGGTGCGACGAAGCCGTCTCCGGGACGACGGGCGAGGTGCTCCCATGAAGAAGTCCCCTCCACGCAGTCTTCGCTGTCAATCAAAAGAACGGCGGTTCTGTGTGATTCGCAGGCCGTTCGGAACATGTCGAATGCGGACTGCCTCCCCCCGCACGCAACGATTCGCGGCATACATCCCCGGAAACCGGCCTTTTCGAGAAACGTCCGGAAGCCCTCGCGGCATCGTGAACGCAACGCTCCGGAGTCGCCGCCGCCCTCGACGTAGAGCGTGACGTCTACCATCTGTTCCCTCCGATCTCGCCGCTGGTCCAGAGAGAACCCAGACGATATTTTTCGAGCCACGGCGTGAGATGCTCCGCGTCGAGCCGGCGGACGGACGAGCATCCGTCGCGTTTTTCGCAGACCAGGACGGCCTCCGGATCGTCGGTGAAGGCGTCCACGAGCGTTGTCGAGTGTGTGGTCACGATGATCTGCGTCCGTTCGGCCGCGTCGCGCAGCGCGTCGGCCACGCGGGTGATCAGATCGGGATGAAGCCCCAGTTCCGGCTCGTCGATGCAGAGAAGCGGCGGAGGCGTCGGATCGCAGAGAAGCGCCAGGAGGCACAGGTAGCGGAGCGTCCCGTCGGAAAGCCGCGTCGCGGGAACGGTGCAACGCCCCTCCCGGACGAAAATCTGGACGGTTCCCCCCTCGATGGTGACATCGAAATCGTCGGCTCCGGCATAGACAGCGCGGAACATTTCCAGCATGGCGTCTTTCGTCTGGGTCCGGCGTTTCAGCCGGTTGAGCACCAGCCCCAGATTCCGCGCGTTCTCCTCCAGCCGCCCGTTGGGCAGGTCGGCCGGTTGCGGGAGGCGCGGCGGCGTGTATCGTCCCAGGGCCCAGTCGCGGTATATGCCTATGTCGGACAATGCTTCCGCCAGCCGGGTGATCTCGGGATAGACGTCGGGATCGCGCCGCTGGGCGAGTATGGATTTTTCGGGGTCGATATCCTCGCGCCGAAGGATCCGGCGCCTTGGCGTATTTTCGCCCCGTTCCCTGACGTTCAGGACGGGGTGGTTGTTCTCGTAGCGATAGTAGAAATACGGCTCGTCCTGACCGGCGTACGCCTCGGCGTTTTCGACGCGTTCGTCGACGATTTCGAACCGTCGGCCCGATTCGGCGAAGTCGAAGCGATAGCGGATCGGAATGTCGCCGGAAGGCTCCGAACGAGGATCGACGACGACCTCCAGACTGGCGACGACGGGGGTGTCCTGCCCCTTCCAGAGCCAGTCGCGAACGCCCCCGCCTTCCCGGATTTGGGCGCTGAGCCGCCCGGGAGCCGATTGCATCAGCGCTATTCCCTCCAGCAGATTGGACTTCCCGGATCCGTTCGCGCCGATGATCACATTGAGCGAACGAAGGTCTATAGGTTCGCTTTCCGGCCCGTAGGAGAGAAAATTCCGCATCCGAATGCTTCTGAGCATGGGGTCCTCCACATTCTCGTCGACCTGATTCCAAGGTCGCCGCGTTCACCGCTCGCTTCAAGCGTTTCTCAGTCGCGTTTGCTTCGATTCCGCCGCGTCGCATCGGGCCCTTGTGTTCCCGGGACGCCGGGTCCGGCGGTCCTCAGGCTCCCTTTCGGGCGGGCATTGCGCGGAATGCGACGGAATTCACTCCCGCAGCCGCCGCGTGAGTTCCTCGAACTCGCGGCGGACGCCGGCGTTCTCGAACGTCTGGATTTCGGGGATCTGCAGCGCGATGAGCGCGTCGAAGAGCTTGAGCCCCGACTGGATCATCTCGCTCAGGTCCGAGGAGTGGCGCACGGTGTCGTAGGTGTTCTTCGCGACCCGGCGGTCCCGTTCGAGCCCGTGGAGGCAGAGGACGAGCTGCGAGCGCTGCCTTCCGAGAAGCTCCTCGTAGAGCTTCGCCGCGCGGAGCGTGAACGTGTTCGACTCGATGTTCGCGTTCAGGATCTTTCGCTGCGTCTCGGAGAAGCCGCGCCCGGCAAGGGCCGTCCGGGCCTCTTCGAGGCTCTGGCGGACGCTCTCGCCGATCCGCCCGATCCGCGGGATGTACCCTTCGTCGATGCGCCGGATGAATTCGTTCTGCGTGTGGATGAGGACGTCGATCAGGACGACGTACATTCCGTAGTAGCGCCGCGCGATCGCCATGTCGTCCCGGTTCGCGCCCGCGAGTTCCATCAGCTTCATGGTGACGGTCCGGACGTTCTCGAAGATGACCGCGTTCTTCAGGAGGTCGTCGCCGACGACGGATGTCAGCAGGACGTCGAGCTGATCGTCGTCCAGCCGGAGGTTGTAGCTCCTGAGGTTGTCCGTGATCCGGGAGCGGACCCCGGCGACGGCCTTCGTCGCGTTCGCGATCTCCTCTTCCGTTTCGGCGATGAGGTCGTCGTAATCCTTCACGGTCTTGACGACGTAGGGCAGCTTCGTCTTCACGGGGGCCGAGAGGCGCTTGTTCCGGTACTCCTCGACGGTCCGCCGCATCGCGGGGATCGTCTCCTGCAGCTTCCGCATCTCGATGCGCGCCTCGTTGACTTCGGACGTGAGCAGAAGCTCCATCGCGCGGTCGAGCAGTTCGTCGATCTTCTTCGCGTTCGACGTCTTGTCCGCGCCGATCCACGCGGAGTCCGGGAGCGATTCGTGCCGGTCTTTCAGGTCGATGGTCCGCTCCATCGTCTCGTAGAGCTTGTTCCAGACGGCCGCGACGGGCTTCGGAAGCTCGGCGGCGCATACGGGATTCAACGCCGCCTGAAACGCGGCGATCAATGCCGCGATGACGATCCGGGCAAGGAATTTTTTCACGGGTCGGCCTCCTCGAAAAGGCGTATGGTTTCGCGTCCAGTATAGCGCCGACCGGGAAGGCGCGGCAATCGGCCGCTCTCTCGATTCGCGCCGAAGAGTTTCCCTACGCCCGGGCCGGACGGTCCTGCGGGTCGACGCGGATCGCGAAGCGTTCCCCGAAGAGCTTCGCGAAGGGCTTGATGTGCTCTTCGAGCGACCAGATTTCGAGCTGGCAGCCGGATACGCCCCGGATGCCGAGGAGCAGGACGCTTCCCTTCCGGCTGAATTCGACCCGCTCGACGAAGCGCTGATGGCTCCGGTCCATGCTCTCGGCCATTCGAAGGAACATCGAAAGCACGCGGACGGTCTTCCCGGAGGCCGCGTCGAGCGGCGCGAATTCCGGGTCCGTCTTTTTCGGCCCCCGCTTGCGGTGGTAGAACGCCGCGGAGGCGATCGTCGCGATCTCCCGCGCGTGGAAGCCGAGCAGCTCGACGTTCCGGATGATGTAGAAGCTGTGGGCCTGGTGGTTGCTGAACGAGAGGAAGAGACCGACGTCGTGGAGCAGCGCGGCGTAGAAGAGCAGCTCGCGTTCCGGCGCGCCGAGCGCGTGGAGCCCCATCGCGGCGGCGCTGTCGAAGAGCCCGAGACACAGCTCCGCGATGTGCCGCGCGTGTTCCTCGTCGAAGCCGCACGAGCGGCCGAGCTGCAGGACGCTCTGCTCGCGGACGGACATTTCGGGTTCGAGGTAGCCGCCGTACGTTCCGCGCATGAGGTAGTCGACGAGCAGACCGTTCTTGAGGGACCGCGAACACACGCGGATTTCGCGCAGCTTCAGGTCCTGCATGAGCGTGTGCAGGATGGCCGCGCCCGGGACGATGATGTCGGCGCGCTCCGCGGCCATTCCGGGGATCCTGCGGCGTGCGGACAGGGGCGTCGTCCGGATGAGCCGGACGGCCGCCTCGATCTGGTCGATCGTGACGACGGGGTCGCCCTCCTCGTCGCGCCGTTTCCCCTTTCCCGCAGCGCGCTGCGCGACGTCGGCGAGCGTTTCGATCGTTCCGGAGCTTCCGAGGACCAGGTCGAAGTTCGATTCCTTCAGGCGCTGGACGCTCCGCAGCGAGGCGTTCCGGATGAACTGCTGTAGCAGGGCGTACCGCTGGTCGTCGACGGGGGCCTCTTCGTCCGGAAGGAAGAAGATGTTCGACAGCCGGATGCACCCGAGCTTCAGCGAATCGAGATACGAATACTCCGCCCGGTCGCCGACGACGAGTTCCGTGCTGCCGCCGCCGATGTCGATGAAGAGCGCGCTCCGGCCCCCGAGATGGACGCCGCTCGCGACGCCGAGGTAGATCAGCCGCGCCTCTTCAAGTCCGGAGATGACCTTGAGGTCGATGTCCGCTTCCTTCCGGACGCGTTCGATGAAGACGTCGCGGTTTTCCGCGTCGCGCGTGGCGGACGTGGCGACCGCGTAGATTTCCTCCGCGCCGAGGTTCCGGGCCATGTCCGCGAAGCGGCGCAGGACGAGGATCGTCCGCTCCATCGCCTCCTGGCGCAGCCGCTGCTTGACGAACTCGCCCTCGCCGAGCCGGACCATGACCTTGTGCTGGTTCAGGACCGTGTACGACCGGTTCGCGTTGATCCGCACGACGAGGAGCCGCACGGAGTTGGTCCCGAGATCGACGAGGCCGACGACATGCCCCTCGGTGGGGATCAGATGGGGCGCCACTCGATGACCAGCTCCCGTCCGAAGGTCTTCCGGAAGAGCCCGCCCTTTTCCGTCGCGCGCCCGATGTCGCTGAGCGGTTCGCATTCCGCGGCGACGCGGATCGTGACGTCGTCGGCCGCGAGGACGTCAACGCCGCGCACGGCGTCCGAATGCGAGTAGTCCAGTCCGTCCGCGATACGAAGCAGCGAGGCCAGGCGCAGGACTTCTTCGCGATCCGCGTCGGAAAGCGCCTTCATGCGTTCGTCGTCCGCGCCGGGGTCTTTCGCGCCGTGCCAGCGGGCGAGCAGCGCGACGACAATCCGGTCCCGTTCGTCGGGGATCAGGTCGGAGCGTTCCAGAATCAGGCGCATGGAGCGCTTCTGGTGCCCCTTCTCGCCTCCGGACCAGCCGATGTCGTGAAGCAGCGCGGCCAGCTCCAGCCGCTTCCGCGCATCCGTACCGAGCCCGTGAAGCGCCTGCGTTCCGTCGAACAGCGCGAGCGCCAGGCGCGCGACCTGCCGGCTGTGCGGCGCGATCTCCGGCGTCAGTCGCGCGAGCGCCATCTCCGCCGCGTCCCTCGCGTCCATGGGCGTCATCGGCCGCGCCTCCGTGAAGACGCCGGCCAGCGCTTCGGGCATTCCGAGGTCGCGGAGCGCTGCGGCGGTTTGCTCCGCGTCATAGGCGACGCGGTAGTGCTGCACGCGGAAATACCCCTCGCGCAGCCGGATGATCGCGTAGCAGGCGCGCGGGTCGCCGCCCTCCGGACGTCCCACGCTGCCCGGGTTGACGAACCAGACGCCCCGGACCTTGCGCGCGAAGGGGGCGTGCGTGTGGCCGAGGACGATGACGTCGGCTTCCGAGCGTTCGGCGATCTCGTTCAGGCGTTCTTCGGGCGTTCCGGGGCCGATGAACTCCCCGGGCGAATCGGGGCTTCCGTGCGCGAGGAGAAAGCGCTTCCCCGAGGCCGTGAAACGCTGCGTCTCGGGCAGGCGCGCGAGCGCGTCGCGCGTCGCCCGGGTCATCGCCCGGCGCGTCCACAGGAACGCTTCGATCTTTTCCGGGGCCTTGCTCTTCTTCCATTCGTCGAGGCGCTTCTTCGCATCGAGCGCCTTGGCGTCGTAGTTTCCGATGACGGCCGCCGCCTGCGTGCGGAACAGCAGCAGCGTCGTCTCCTCCGGCCACGGGCCGTACCCGACGAAATCCCCCGTGTTGATGACGATATCCCCGCCGCGCCGCCGGGCGTCCGCGAGGACCGCCTCGAGCGCCGGCAGATTGGCGTGCGCGTCGCCCAGACATACGATGTTCATGCGTTGTTCGCCTCCTCCGTCCCGTTCGCGCCGCGTCCTTCCAGGAGTTCCGATGTCGTCCCGAAGAGTCCGTCCGCGAGTTCCCGCTCCCACGTCTTCACGAAGGCGCCGTAGAGCTTCGACCGCTCCGCGCGCCGGTCGTCCAGAAGGTGTTCCGCCCCGGCGACGATCCGCGCGAAGGGGCGCGGCGAGCCGAAATAGGCGACCGTGCGCTCCCGCTCGCGCGCCAGAAAGGGCGGGATTTCGGCGATCCACACGTCGCAGTCGTGGATCGCGCCCAGGTCGTCCTGAAGCGCCCGGAAGCGGTCGGCGACCGCCGAAAGCGCGCCGCCAGAGAGCGGATCGAGCATCTCCAGCATATAGCGCACGCGTTTCGTCGCCTTCCGGAGTTCGTGCAACTCGGTCACGGCCGTCTCGTCGCGCACGAAGAGGTCGAAGCTCCGCGCCGAGCGGAGTTCCCGTTCGGCCTGCGCCGCGATGCGCGCGAGCCGGTCGTCGGTGGGCGCGTTCCGTTCCTCCGACGCCATGACGGCGCGGCGAAGCGACTCCCGGAGCCGCTCGGACGTTCCGGAGTCGCGCCAGCGGCGCAGCGCCCGAAGGACGCGCCCTTCAAGCCGGGCGCGGGATTGCGTCTTTCGCAACAGCAGCCTGTTCAGGCCGGGCAGAAGTGCCTTTCCCGATTCGTCGGTCGGGGCGAGCGCGGCGATCCTGTCGCGCAGGAAGAGGATCTGGACGTCCAGGTCTCGCGCCGCGCCGAGCGCGTTCGTGACGCGGCGGACAGACGCGCCCCATTCCCTGCCGTCGTCGCGCCCTTCGGGCATGAGCGGCGCGAAGAGCGAAAGCGCGGCCCGGAGCCGTCGCGTGGCCACGCGGGCGCGGTGCAGGAACTCGATGTCGGCGTCGGGCGCGATGCCCGCAGCCTGCTCCTCGAAGCGCGAGACGAAGGAGAGGAGCGTTTCGGCGGCGTAGCGGAAAGGATCCTCAGAAACGGAGCTGTTCATGTCGCTTCTCCTCTTCTCCGCGGACGGGGTTGTATCCCGCCGCGCGGTTCATCATGATGCGCTGCGAGTCCACGACGGGCTCGCCCTTCGCCGGGAGGACGCGGACGTACGTTCCGTCCTCGAGGAGCCGCCGGGATTTCGCGTTGTCCGCGAGGTGGATCTTCAGGATGTCGTCGCGGATCGTCTTCCGGATTTCCGGGTCGCGGATCGGCACGAGGATCTCGATGCGGCGGTCGAGGTTGCGCGGCATGAGGTCGGCGCTGCCGATGAGAAGCTCCTCGTCGCCGCCGTTGTGGAAGAAGAAGATCCGGACGTGCTCCAGGAAGCGCCCGACGACCGAGGTGACCGTTATATTGTCGCTCACGCCGGGAACGCCGGGGCGCAGGCAGCAGATGCCCCGGACCTGGAGCCGGACCCGGACGCCCGCCATCGACGCCAGGTAGAGCGCCTGGATGCACGCCTTGTCCACGAGCTGGTTCATCTTGAAGAGGATCTCGCCGTCGCCGTGTTCCCTGTGGCGCGCGATCTCGCGCTCGATGCGGCCGATGATTCCCGAGCGAGTCGTCATGGGCGAGACGAGGATCTGGCGGTAGTCGTCCTTCCGGGAGTACCCCGTGATGGCGTTGAAGAGGTCCGTCACGTCGGCGCAGACGGCCTGGTTCGCCGTGAACAGCCCGATGTCGCTGTAGACCTGCGCGGTTCCGGGGTTGTAGTTCCCGGTGCCGATGTGGACGTAGCGCCGGATGCCGTCCGTCTCGCGGCGGACGACGAGGCACATCTTCGCGTGGATCTTGTACCCGACGAGGCCGTAGACGACGTGGACGCCCGCGTCTTCGAGCGCCTCGGCCCACGTGATGTTGCGCTCCTCGTCGAAGCGCGCCTTGAGTTCCACGAGCGCGGTCACCTGCTTGCCGTTGCGCCGGGCCTCGATGAGCGCCTGGACGATCGGCGACTCGCTTCCCGCCCGGTAGAGCGTGATCTTGATCGCGACGACCTTCGGGTCCGCCGCGGCGCGCCGCACGAAATCGAGAACGGGCATGAAGCTGTCGTAGGGGTGGTAGACGATCGCGTCGCCCGCACGGATGGTCGCGAAGATGTGCGCGCCCTCGACGAATGGGGCGGGCGTCCGCGGCGCGAAGGGAGCGTCCTTGAGATCCGGACGTTCCGCGTCGCAGAGCGCCATGTACCCCTGGAAGGCGAGCGGCGTTCGCATCCGGTAGACCTGGAACGGCGCGAGGTGGAACCGCCGGACGAGGAAACCGAACATCTCGCGGGACATGTCGCGCGAAACCTCAAGCCGGATTACCTCGCCGAAGTGTCGCCGGTCGACGAGGTTCTTCACCGCTTCAAGCAAATCGGACGCCTCGTCCTCCTCGATTTCGACGTCCGTGTTCCGCGTGATCCGAAAGGGGGCCGCGTCGAGGACCTTGTACCCCGGGAAGAGCATCGGCAGGAAGCTCCGGATCAGATCCTCGATCAGGACGATGTCGTTTGAGCGCACGTTTTTCGAGATCCCGAGCGACGAGTAGGATTTCGCCTCCTTGTTCCGGGGGATGAAGACGAACCGGGAGAAGTTTTTGGGGATCTTGAGCCGGGCGAAGCGGATGCCCGAGTCCGGATCGAGGAGCTGAATGAGGAAGTTCAGGCTCAGGCCGGAGATCGTCGGAAAGGGGCGCCCGGGGTCGATGGCCTGGGGCGTGAGGATCGGGTAGATTTCGTTCCGGAAGTACCCTTCGAGGAATTTCTTCTGCTTCTCCCCGAGGTCGTCGAACGGCGTGATCCGGATATCGGCCTTGCGCAGCGCGGGCAGGACGTCCTTGAGCCAGCAGTTCTGCGCCCTCGCAAGCAACAGGAGCAGCTTCTTGCGGATCGTCGCGAGCTGCCGGGCGGGCGTCATCCCGTCGGGCGGCAGGTTCAGGAAGCCCTTCGTGTGCTGGTGGAAGATGTTCGCGACGCGGACCATGAAGAACTCGTCAAGGTTGTTCCAGAAGATGCACAGGAACTTGAGGCGCTCCAGAAGCGGCGTCTCCTCGTCCTCGGCCTCTTCGAGCACCTTCGCGTCGAAGTCGATCCAGTTGATCTCGCGGTTCAGGAACAACGAGGGGTCATCGAGGTTGATGAGCGTCGTCCCGGATCCCGCGTCGCATTCCTCTTTGGCGGCGTTGTCCTTTGTCGGGTCCATATCGTCCACCTCCGGGAGCGTTCCCGGTGGAACGCCCTATCGGAGTATCATACCCTTTTCGCCCGGAGACGGACATCACGAATGTGTAACAATCTTACGCCAATTCGTCCGGTTTGATGCGTTTCCCCTCCTCGTTCATTGGGATTCCCCGGTGGTGACGATGCTCTTCATGATGTTTTCGAGAATCTGTTTCTTCACCTGGTCTTTCGCGTCGGGCGTTGAGTCCGCTCCCGGGCCGGTCGGGATATCGATCCGGATCGTGAATTCGCGCCCGTTTCCGTTCGTTCCCTTCGTCGACGTCGTCCAGGGAATGTCCGGCCCCCGCTTGGCCGGCTGCGCGACCTTGAAGTCCGACATCTCGGGTTTGGCCCAGGTTCCTTTGAGCGAGAAGCTCGTCTCGCGGAAATCCTTCGTCGAGAGCCCGCCGACAAGTCCCGTGAGGAAGTTCTGCAGAAAGGTCGCGCTCGCGAGCGTCCCGTCGATCGAGAGAAGCCCCTGGAGGGCGCCGAGCACGGTGTTGAGCGCGCGAAGGTTGATCTCTCCCGAACACTTGAGGTCGAACCTGTCCGTCGCCCCGAGGCCGACCGTTCCGTTCACGCCGAAGTAGCGGTAGACGTTGTCTCCGGGATGGGCCGACGCCCGGCTTCCGGGAAGGAGATAGAGCTGTTTGCCGTCGACGTTGAAGTTGGACAGCAGCGAGTTGAAGCGGAGCGTGCCCGCATCGGAGAGTTTTTTGAGCGCCGGGAAGCCGGATATGACGCCGTTGCGCGCTGTGAAGGTCCCGTCGCCGAAGACGAATAGGAATCTCCCCGACGTGCCGGACGTCTTCATGGTCAGGTCGGCGCTTCCGGTGATCTTCGCGGGGGCTGCGAGCAGCGGACGGGTGATCTGGTCCAGGTCCATGCTGACGGCCGCGATGGCGCACGTCCACGCCCCCTGGTCGAGCCGGTAGGAGCCGGTCACTTTCGCGGCCCCGCCGTAGAGCGACGCGGTTCCCTTCGTCACCGTGACGCTGTCGTCGGAGATGGCGAACGGGAACGAAAAATCGCGGATCTCGAACCCCGAGAAGGTCGCCCGTTCGCTTCCGACGCGGCCGGTTCCGGAGATGGACCCGCCGCGCAGGGTCGCGTCCATGGAAAACGAGACCTTGCCCGACATCAGTCCCGTCCGGTCGACCGCGAGCGCCTCGGAGAGCCCCGCGAGATCGACGGGCGTCCGTTCGCTCCGGAGCGTGAGCCGCGTCGCGTCCTTCCCGGGCGTCAGCTTTCCGAACAGCTGGAGCGGACGATCCCCGAGCGACGCCTTCAGCAGGAGCGCGATCCCGGGGTCCGTCCTTCGGGCCGGCGAGGGGCGGATCTGCGCGTTGAAGCCGGTCAGGTTCAGGCCGTAGGCGCGAAGTTCCGGCGCCGTCAGCGAGAGCGAAAAGGCGGGCGCGTCAGTATGTCCCGATACGGAAAGCTCCGCCACGACGGTTCCGAAGAGCGGCAGGTCGAGCCCCGCCGCGGTGTTCAGCGTCCGGAGGTCGATCTTCGTCGCCGTCGCGCTCAACGAAACGCTTCCGGGCTTCTTCGGGGCCGGAAGCGTGATCCGGCCGCGTCCCGAGAGGTCGGTCGACAAAACGGAGAGATCGATCGACGGAAAGACGATCGCGCCGTCCTTCATCTCGAGCGACGCGCGCAGCGACGCGGGGTGTTTCTCGACGCCGCCGGCCGCGTTCAGCGCGCCGCGGATGACGGGCGACTCCGCGGGTCCCTCGATGGTCGCCGTTCCGTCCAGCTGCCCCGTCATCGCGACGGTCGAGCCGAGGGCGCGTTGCAGCAATGCGAGGTTCACGCCGCGCATCGTCGCAGCGAGCGACATCCGGGGCTTCGATCCGATCTGACGCACGTCGCCCCGGAGGGAGACGGTCCCGCCGAGCAGGATCGCCCCGGCCTCCCGGAGCGCGACGCTTCCGTTTTCGTACCGCGCCCGGAGCGTCAGCGAGGGAACCGGGATCTTCTTCGCGAGCGTGAGGTTCCGCCCCTCCGCGTCGAGCGTGACGACGGGGTCGTCGGCGCGCCCCTCGACGGACCACGCGAACGTGACCGGCCCGGAAAGGGGAATGTCGGAGATCAGCCGCGCCGCGGTCTTCTGCTGGAGCTTTCCCGACCCCGCGAGCGCAAGAAGCGGAGATCCGTCGCGGATCTTCACGGTTCCCCGTCCCGAGAGCGCGCTTCCCTCGGAGGCGAGGTCGATCGCGTCGAGGGAGAACTGCGTCGTCGTCCCGTTCAACGAAACGGACGCCGTATCCACCGGCAGGTCGGCGATCCGCAGGTTTTTACCGTCGAGGGACGCCCGGATCTTCCGCCCCTCGACGGTCGCGTCGCCGCGCGCGAATCCGGAGATCCCGAGACCGGACAGCTCCGGAATGTCGGCCGCGAGCGCTGCGAGATCGATCCTGTCGGAACGGATCTCGAGACGCGGGGCGTCGTTTCCGCGCCCCTTCCCCGCCACGTGAAGCGGCGTTCCGGCGACCGTTCCGAGGAAGTCGACGCCGTACCCGTCGGGCCGGATGTCGATATGCCCCGTGATGTTCTTCACGGCGAATCCCGCGACGGAGAGGCGCACGGTCTGGATTGTCACGACGCTGCGAAGGGAGGACATCGTCCCCGACACGGTCGCCGTGAGCCGGTCCATGGCGCCGGAAAGGAGCGCGGCGTCCGGAAAGGCCTTCTTCCACTCCTTCATCGGCAGGTCGGCGGCCCGGAGCGACAGGTAGACCTTCGGATCCGCGGCGAGGAGCATAGCGCCGTTTCCCGCGACGCGCGTCCCCATGACCGTCGCGTCGAGCGACGCGAGGGAGAACTTTCGTCCGTCGAACCCGAAGGAGGCCGCCGCGACCGGAATGTCGAGGGACGCGGCCGTCATGTTCGCGAATGACAGCCGGCCGGCGACGATGTTCGGTTCTTTCGGGGCGACGCGAAGCGACGCGGTCGCCTTCCCGGAAAAGGCGGGCGCTTCGGACGGAAGAAGCGGGGCGAGCTTCGACAGGTCGGGAACGGAGGCGACGACCGAGAACGGGGCCCCGGTCAGCGGCCCGTCAAGGTCGAGGCTCGCGACGTCCGCTGCGGCATGGAGCGCCGCCGTTCCGTCCCGACGCAGCTCGCCGTCGAGCGAAACGGGACGGTCCCGGAAGGAGAGCGTTCCCGTGACGCGCGCGCGGTCCTGCGAGGCGACAAGCGCGCCGATCGTGACGCGGTCGACGGAAACGGGGCCGACGGGCAGGTCGAGGAGCACTCTTCGGAGCGAAATGCGCGGAAGCGCGGGAAACGCATCGGAATCCGACGGCCTGATGAGGTCGAAAACGCGGGGAAGATCCGCGAATCCGTCCGACGCCGCAAGGGAGGAGACGGAGGTGCTGCGCCACGCGGCTGCCCTGTGCGGCATGGATGACCCGGCCGCGGGCCTGATGGTGGGCGACCGCAAATACGACGTGGCGGGCGCCCACAGCGTGGGCCTGGCCTGTGCGGGCGTGCTCTACGGGTACGGCAGCCGGGAGGGAGGAGACGGGGTCCGCGCCGCGCAGCATGCGGAGCGGATCGACGCGGAGGCGCAGGCGGCCGATCGTCGCAACGACGACGTCGCCCGAGAGGATGCGAAGATCCCGTATCCGGTACCCGACGATCGGGTTTCCCGATACGGAGGCGACGTCGCATCGTCCCATCATGCTTTCGGAGACGGTTTTCAACAGCTCCGAGCGGACCATATCGGTCCCGATGTCTATTCCCTGGAACAGGGCATACCCGAATCCGAGGGCGCCCAGAAGCCCCCCGAGGAGGCAGATCCACCGTTTCTTTCCCTTCATTTCTTTTCAGACAGCCCTTCCCTCGGTATGTCGATGTCCGCGCGACCCTCCGGAAGCGTCCCGGCGGAACCGCCCACTATGACTCCCCATGCAGGCGTTGTCGCATTTCGCGGAGCATGGTCTCCGCTTCGGACAGTTGCCGGGGGTTCATCTCCCGGCGGAGGGCGTCCAGAAGTCTGGAAGCCTGCTGCTGGCCGTTTTCGACGGCGAGACGGTACCATGCGTAGGCGCGAACGCAGTTTTTCGGAACGCCGGTTCCGCTTTCGCACGCCTGTCCCATGCTCGTCAGCGACATCGGGTGCCCCCGTTCGGCCGCTTTCTGGAAGCATTCCACGGCCCTTTTCTTGTCGCATGGAACGCCCGAGCCGTCGTGATAGAGCCAGCCGAGCGCGTAGAGCGCGGACGGATTCCCCGCATCCGCGGCCTGGGAATAGAGCGACGCGGCTTTTGCGATGTCTTTCGGAACGCCGAGCCCGTTTTCGTAGAGATATCCCAGGTTGTAGACCGCCTCCGCAAGCCCCGCTTCCGACGCCCGAGAGTAGAAAAAGGCCGCCTTCGTCGCGTTCGCATCGACGCCCTCGCCGTTCTGGTGCATGATCCCGAGGCTGTTCAGCGCGTACGCGTTTCCCTTGTCGGCCGCCTTCTGGAACCAGATGAGCGCTTTCGACGGTTCGCCGGCCGCATGAAAGAACGAGCCGAGCGCGTACTGGGCCGGAACGTACCCCTGAATCGCCGATTTCTCGTACCAGAGCGACGCGCTCTTCGCGTCGGCGGGGACGCCCAGGCCGCGCTCGAGAACGTATCCGAGGTTGTACTGTCCCGCGGGGTCTCCCTGTTCGGCGGCCTTCTGAAACCAGCGGACCGCAGCGGCATGGTCCACAGTCGTCCCTTCCCCTTTCAGGCAGAGGACGCCGAGGTTGTTCTGCGCAGTCGCGTTCCCCTGCTCCGCCGCCTTGGCGTACCATGCCGCGGATTCGGCCTTATTCCGCGGAACGCCCAGACCGTTCTCGTACATATAGGCGAGCGACGCCTGACCCGGAGCGTATCCGAGCGTCGCGGCCCTGCGATACCACGAAACCGCGGCCGAATGATCGACCGGGCCCCCGTGTCCGTTCTGGTGCATCCATCCGAGATTGTTCATCGCCGCGACACTCCCCGTTTCGGCGGCCTTTGCAAACAATCCGCGCGCCTTCGGGATGTTCTTCATGACGCCGAACCCATTCACGAGAAGGTAGGCGTAATTCGTCATCGCCGAGGGGATCCGCAGCTCGGAGGCTTTTGCGAGAAGCGGGACCGCGTCGGCGTACCGGCCCCGGATCAACAGACGCCTGCCCCATTCCGCCTGGGCGTTCGGATCGGTCCCGGACTCGCGTTCGAGCGTCGCATCGTCCTTCGCCCCGTACGAGATGATCTCCACATCCGTCGACGCCGGCTCGGCGCCGACGCGCACTGCGCCCCCGGAAAAGAAAAGCGTCAGGCACAGCAGGAACACCTTCAGGCTGACCGCACGAAGTTTCATGTTTTCCCCTCCCGACTCAAAGGAGATATGACATTGGTTCCATGGTATCACAAAGCCCAAGCCTTCGTATCGTTAATAATTGTGAAGCCGATTGCTCGAAAAATCCGCAACTCGACATTGTCCTACACAGGGATAGGGGCTCCGGATCATCCACAGGGATGTGGATAAGTGGATAAGCCGGTGGATAACCGGTGAACATAGCGCGAAGAAGCTGCCCGTCAACGGATATTGTGGATAACATGCCGCGTTGTGGATGATGTGCGGAAGCCACTAGACGGGACTGTCGTCATTCATTCCCCGGGAGGATATCGGACGCTCCGGTCGCTACGCTCGCTTTGCTCGCAGGGAAAGACGCGCCAGAGGATGTACGGCGACAGCCACGGGCTTCCGCCCGCGCCGATATGCGCCAGACAGCGGCCGGTCTCGCCCGCGAGCGGTCGTGGAAGGACGAGGCTCCGGACGCCGACGGCGGAGAACGCTTCCGGAACGTACGGAATTCCCGGTCCCTGGACGATCATCGGATGTCCGGGCGGAAGAACCGCGGACAGAGACAGGATCGATCCGTCGGGAACGAGGCTTCCCGCCAGCCAGAACGTCGAAAACGAGGCCGCCGCGCACGTCGACGTCCATCGCGGAAGCGATCCGCGGCGGGTCGACGGATCCTCGAAGACCGTCACATTCCATCCCCAGTCCCGGAGCGTGTCGGCGACATCCCGGTCCGAGCCGAGAAGCGCCGCGCGGCCGCCCGAAGCGAGCGGAATCAGGGATTCGAGAAACGCGCCCTCGTTGCCCGGTTCCTCCGGCGGAGGGCAGAGCGCCGCTATGGCCGCGGACGCCGCCGCGGATTCCTGAGGGAAGGGAGACGCATACAACGTCGCCAGTTCGTGCGCCGAAGCGGAGGCGAGGCGGCAGGCGAAATCCTCCCGAATAGCCGCCGAGCCGTCCGGCGTCGACGGCGCCCAACCGACGCCGACCCGTCCGTCCGCCAGAACGACGATGCTCCCGCGCAATCCGAGCACGAGCGACGCGACCGGCGCATCGGGCGCCGCAAGCGCCTTTCGGATCATCGATTCGAGAAATCTCACGGTGTTCCTCCTTCCCGTCCTGTGGTCAGAGCGTGTTTCTCAATATATGATAGTACCTGAATCCAAATGGGGGGAAATTCGATGAACGAAAACGAATACGGACAGAGCATACGTGATGAAATCGCACGCAACGAAACGGCGCTCCGAAGGTATACGGAACTTCTCGCATCGTACGGCGGACGAATCCGCCTCACCGGGCCTTCGGACGCCACGGTCCTCTGGGAGGACCACATTCTCGACTGCGCGTGGTCGTTGCCTTCCCTGCCCGCTTCCGGGGCGGTCATCGACGTCGGATCGGGCGGCGGACTGCCCGGAATCGTCTGGGCGATATGCAGGCCGGGACTTGAGGTGACGCTTCTGGACAGTGTGCACAAAAAGTGTTCGGCCATGGAGCAGATGAGCGCTGAACTGGGCCTGACGAACGTCACCGTCGCTTGGGCGCGCGCCGAAGACTTCGCCGTAACGCGCCGGGAGTCGTTCGATCTTGCGGGAGCGCGCGCGCTCGCCGAAGCCGGAATCGTCGCCGAACTGCTCTCCCCTCTCGTTCGTCGCGGAGGAAGCGTTCTCGCCTTCAAAGGGCCGCGCTACGCCGAAGAAATCGCCGCCATAGCCACGTGGAGAGGACTCGGCCTCCTTCCGCCGACGATTGTCTCATATCATATGGGCGAGAAGGAACGCCACATCCTTGTCTGGCAAAAGAACGCGCCGTGTCCGAAGGTCTTCCCGAGGCGGGCCGGCTCGGCGGAGAAAGATCCCTGGTGGAGGTGAGAACATGATCGCAATCGCGATATCGAATCAAAAGGGCGGCGTCGGGAAGACGACGACGTGCGTCAACCTTGCGGCGGAATTCGGGAAAATGGGATATTCCACGCTCGCAGTGGACATCGATCCGCAGGGGAACTGCACGAGCGGACTCGGGGCGGTTCCCGCGACGCTCGAAACGACGCTCTACGACGTCCTCATCGGAAACGCCAAAATCACGGACGCCGTCATCGCGACGAAGTGGGAGAACGTCTTTCTGTTGCCGTCGAACATCGATCTTGCGGGAGCGGAGCTGGAGCTTGCGAGCGTTCTGAGCCGCGAAACACAACTCCGGAAACATCTTTCGCGGCTATCCGGATACGACGTCGCGCTGATCGATTGTCCGCCGTCCCTCGGCCTGCTGACGATCAACGCGCTCGTCGCCGCCGACAAGCTCGTAATTCCGATCCAGTGCGAATACTACGCGCTCGAAGGCGTCGGGCAACTCGCGCACACGGTCCAGCTCCTTCAGGAATCCTTGAATCCGCATATCGACATCGACGGCGTCCTTCTCACGATGTTCGACGGCCGGACGAACCTGTCGAACGAAGTGGCGGAAGAGGTCCGGAGACAGTTTCCGGAGGCGGTGTTCGAGACGGTCATCCCGCGAAACATCCGACTCTCCGAAGCGCCGAGCTTCGCGTCTCCCGTCGCCTATTACGACGCGAACTGTTCGGGCGCAGCCGCCTATTCCGCGTTCGCGAAGGAGGTCGCCGAACGATGGCTCGGCCGCGCGCGCTAGGACGCGGACTCGGCGCCATCCTCCCCGCAGCGGACGAACAGACCGACAAGCGATCTGCGACCGATCCGACGACTCTCCCCATCGAACTCTTGCTGCCCAACCCGAAACAACCGCGAAGCCGCATGAATGAGGAAGGACTCGCATCGCTGGCGGAGAGCATCCGCGAACACGGCGTCGTTCAACCGGTGCTTGTCGCCCGCGAGGGGGAGAAGTACCGCATCGTCGCCGGAGAACGGAGATGGCGCGCGGCCACGATGGCCGGGTGCATCGACATCCCCGTCCGAATTGTCGAAGGGGACGACCGGAACCTGCGGGAGATCGCGCTGATAGAAAATCTTCAGCGAGAGGATCTTTCCGTCATCGAGACGGCAAGAGCGCTTTCGGCCCTGATCCGGGATCATCAACTCACGCAGGAAACGCTGGCGTCGCGAATCGGATGGAGTCGCAGCCGGGTGACGAATACGATCCGCCTTCTCAATCTTTCGGACCGCATCCAGGATATGCTCGAAGACGGCAACCTCACAGAAGGGCACGCACGCCTTCTCATCGGCATGGAAACGGACGAAGCGGAACGAATAGCGCTGGAGGTTCAAACGCGCGCCCTGTCGGTGCGCGATCTTGAGGAATACATCCGCTCCATGAACGAAGAGCCCGCGACGGCAGACCATTCCGGCGACACAGGGACGGAAGCGCCGCGTCGCGTTCCTTCAAAGCGGGTCCGGCTTCCGGAACGATTCGAGAAGGCAAGTCGGCAATGGGGCGCCAGCGTCAAGGCGAGGAGGACCGGAGAGTCGCTTTCCCTGACGATAAAGAGTATCGACCAGGAGCGCTTTGCGGCCTTGTGCGCTATCCTCGAAGCAAACGCGGAAGAAATATTTCCCGGGAAATAATCGACGATGCGAATCCGAGCCGACGATTTCATCGTTTTTGGGAAGATCATCTCCGTGGCGTTCCTTATCGGCGGATTTATTTTTCTGGGATATCTCACAGGCGGCTATTGTGTTGAAAAGGGATGCCCCGAATGGTCGGGAATCACAGGAATGACGGCGGGCGCCGTGATCGGTCTTCATCAGGCATGGATGGTGATCCGGTCTATTATTCAGGATATGAAACGAGACAAACGACAATAGAGAAATATTCCGGACACGATGAACTTGATCTATATATACAGTATAAATTTTGCCGATGAGTACGAATATTTCATAATAATGAATTGTTGAACTATGCACCGGATACGATGATCGCCGGAAGTTCTCGACGCATCTCCGAGAGGCGATGCGTCGCCGCGAAAGAAGACGAACAGGCACGATCGCTCACATGATTCCTGCGGCCGATGCCGTGATCCTGCTCAAAGAGGAACGGAACGATTTTCTGGTTTCGCGCGAATGGATCGTCCTATGACCATTCGTGACTATTCGTCTCGACTATCGCGAATGCTTGCGTCTCTCCGCGTTCGTATGTTTTTTGAATACGAACCGACGGCTCTGCGAGGATTCAGTTGCAAACACCCTGCAGAACCTGGTTTCCTGATCGCAACGATCTATGATAACAATTTCACAAATGAGAAACGATTGGTCGTCGTTCCGATCCGGCCGATGAACAGAAGAGACCGTTTTTCGAATACGATTGATAACGTCGTAAGAATCGTCGCGAGAACTCTCATGTTTCGCAAAACGACGTGACCAGTGACGATTTCCGGTGTACGGCGTGCTGTGATGATAGAGCACTCGTGATGGGCGACACTGTCGAACATATTTTCCAGATACGCGGAATACTCCGGAACACGGAACAGAAGTCTGTCTCTCAGCATTCAAGGCGCCCGATTTCTGCAACAGACACTTGGAAGACGATGTGAGGAATGGAATGCAGTCGATGACTGAGACCCATTTCTACGAAACGGCCCTGGAGAGGTCAATGATTTTCGGTTGAGGCGATCGGCTGCCGTCGATCTCGTACGTCGACTGATTGTTTCGCCCGTTCTCGCGTACCCGATGGAATGTTTCACGTGAAACATTCCTGATTCACACTACAATGAGCTGTCGTGTGCAAATTCTTTGAAAGACTCTTTTGACGCGTCGTTGCATCGCGTTTTGAGCATTCGACGCGATCAGGCTTTTTCTCATTGATTCGTCGCGGTGAATCGCGTTTGCCGCTCAAATGACGCTTCGTTGCGCCATCGGCGTAGTGCGGCGCAACGCACGTCCGCCCGGAACCGCCAAACGCATTGCGAATCCGGCTGAAGAAGAAACGGATCGGCCTCTATCATTGACATCCGATCGAAAACTTTCTGAACGAGGTGGCGACATGGACCATATATTCGCACCATGGCGTATGACGTATATCAAAAAAACCGAACCGACGAACGGCTGCTTTCTTTGCGAGTATCCGAAGGAGGAACGCGACGCGGAACACATGATCATCGCCCGCGGACGACACTGTTTCGTAATATGCAATGCCTTTCCGTACAATCCGGGGCACCTTATGATCGCTCCATATCGTCACACGGCGGATTATGTACATCTTCTCCCGGAAGAAGTGGTCGATATGCACTCGCATGTCGCACGCGCCCTCGAATGTCTGAAGCGCGCGATGAACCCGCAGGGGTACAACATCGGCGTCAATCTCGGCAAAGTTTCGGGCGCCGGTTTGGACGAGCATTTGCATGTCCACGTCGTGCCGCGCTGGAACGGAGACACGAATTTCATGCCCGTGTTTTCCGACGTTCGCGTCGTGGCCGAAGCCCTCGAAGAAACGTACATTCGTCTGCGCGATGCATGGAGATGAAGGCCGTTTTCCTTGAACCGCATGAGGATGTCGAATATAGGGACGTCATTCAACGGTCGCGTTTTTTCGGCGTCGTTCGATGCGTCCGGAATGCCGCCGACGTCAAGGACGTCCTGTCGGAAACGAGCGAACGCCACCGGAATGCGACGCATATCTGCTACGCGTATCGCATAGGATTCCCGAACGCGGTCGAATTCTCGACGGACGCCGGCGAACCGTCCGGAACGGCCGGAAGACCCATTCTCGGAGCACTTCAGCGTTGCGGCCTGACGAACTGCTGCGTCCTGATCGTCCGGTTCTTCGGCGGAATCAAGCTCGGCGTTCGAGGTCTCATAGAGGCGTACGGATCCGTCGCCTCCGAAGCGATCCGGCGCGCGGGACACGTTGCGCGCATTCCCGCGCGCCGGTGTTCTTTGACCGTCCGATACGATCATCTTGCCGAGACGTTGGCCCTTTTGCGAAAACACGATTCGGTCGTCGAAACGCCTGAGTATGCCGGAGACGTCCGCCTGTTCGCATCGACGCCGCTCGAGCAGGTCGATTCGCTGGACGCGCTCCTGCGCGAACGAGGTGCGCGAAAGCTGCTTCTCGACTACGAATGGAGCGACGATTCCGTCGTCCTGTAACGGATCGGCGGACCTCTCATCGACGTCAGCGCACGCGGGCAGCATCCATCGTATATCCATTCCGTCGTTCCCATCTCCCAAGTATGGCGGACGGACGACGGTCCCGGCCGGCGGAACGCGCGCCAAATTCGTCTTTCTTCGGCGCGCTGCGATACGGACAGACTTATTTCGAACTTCGCGACTCCGGACCGCCGCGCCCTTAACGCCAAAACCTAAACGGACCATCCAGTTCGCCCACTCGACGAAATATGATCCCGCTGTTTCCATTTCGCTTTCTCTTTCCATCCCTGGCCATACGTCACTGAAAGCCGTACCGGAGGGGTCGCAGTCGCGCCGGTTCAACCGCAACCGCCTTTCAACACGCATCCCGCACGGAGTCGCAACGTAGTTTTTCGCCGATCCCGCCTTCCGCACCCCCTTCGTTTCCTCGTGTCCGGCGGCAGTGGAAACCGCCCCGCGCCAAGGGAGCGATTCTTCGTGTCGCATGACGCCTTGTTCGACCCCCCGCCCGGCGCATGCAACGTACTACGCGCGATTCTCAGGCGCTCCGACGCGACTTCGGACTGAATTCGCGCCTCTATCGTCGCTTTGTCGCGCGTTCTTCGCCGAATATCCGTAACGCCGAAGCGACTCTGCGTGAGAAAATCCGTGAGCGCGAATATATAGTCAGCATAAGACAAAGCTTTGGCGCTCATTTGAAGCATTCGCGTATGTCGAATTGACCGGACGAAAACCCGGTCGGGGCGCGCTCCCTCGCGGAATGGCCCTTTTTGTCAACCGCTTAGCGATGCACGTTGACATTTTCCGTCTTTCGGAGTACAAACGGAGGCGTCTTCCGCGCCTTTCGGCGAACGGTCGAAGCAACGCGGAGTGACATCGCACAACGAATTCAAACGGCGACACGACGGGGGGTTCTTCATGCAGACACGCGACATCGTTCTTTCGGCTCTTTGCGCCATCCTGACGGCTCTTTCGGCCCGGATATCGGTTCCACTCGGAGCGGTTCCGGTGACATTGCAGGTTCTTGTCGTCCTTCTATCGGGTTTTCTTCTCGGAAGAAGACTCGGGGCGCTCTCCCAAATCGCCTATATCGCCATGGGTCTCCTGGGCTTCCCGGTATTCACGACCGGAGGCGGGATTCAATCCGTTCTGTCTCCGACATTCGGGTACATCCTGGGGTTCGTTCCAATGGCGTGGTGTGCGGGGCGGCTCACAGAGGGCGAACGGCCGGGAGTTGCGCGCTATTTTCTCGCGGGAGTCGCGTCTGTCGCGGTTTTGTATGTCGCGGGCGCGTCGTTCCTGTTTTGGAATATGGCGGTGATCGTCGGAAAGCCGATAGGAGTGGTTCGCGCCATTCAGGTCGGCGTTTTGCCTTTCATCGGCATCGATGCGGTCAAGGCGATCGTCGCCGCGTCGATCGCGTGGAAGATTCGTCCGCGATTGCGCGCTGCTCGCAAGTAGCTTCGTCATTCCCCTTCGCGCGACGAAAGAGACGTAACGCACGATATCTTGCTGCGCGTTGCGTCATGCGACGGGGCGTTCACGGAGCGAGGTTCTGAGGCCGGATCGCCGATGTCGACGATGCGATCGTGAGCAGGGGCTCCGGCTGTTCACTCAAAATCCCGTGTTTCACGTGAAACGTGGATTCGAGAAGCGAATCACAGAGATCCCGTAGTCTTTCTCGCATTCCCGCCATCAGAAGAACAAATCCGCCGGACTCGTGCTTGGCGCAACGAATTTCCGGGGTCGTTACATCCGAAACGTCCCGGATTCGGGCTGAATTCCGATCAAAATAGCGATGGAAACCATTGATTTATTCTGACCTTTTGTTTCCGGACGCGTTCTCGAGATACCGGCGAAGATCGAATTTCCGTTTCGCTCCGTCGAACGTCATCGTTCGGACCAGACCGAAGACCGGCCGCTCGCCCCAGGGGCGGTCGTGCAATCCGGCCAGTCCCCATGCGATTCCCGCGTATCCGTTTGGGTCGCGCCCGTCGAGTTCGTAACGGTCGTTCATGCCGATCGCGATCGCAAGCGCCTCTTCGGGGGTCTCCGTCCATTCGAGGATCTTCTTGACCCAGTACATCCGGAGCCACCCGTGCATCTTGCCCCGTTCGGTCATCTCTCGCTGCGCCGCGTTCCAGAGTGGATCGTGGGTTTCCGCAGCATCGAGCGTTTCCTTCGGATAGATGTATTCGCGATGGTCTCCCGAATGGCGTTCGAGCGTCTTTCGTCCCCAGTCCGGCCACGCGTCCGGCGTGTCGTACGACGGCGCATGCAGACAGAAGTTGTCCGCGAGTTCCCTGCGGACGATGAGTTCTTCGAGAAACGCGTCCGCGCCCCGCGATGTGGTTCGCGACGCCTCGAAGGCGACGCGTTGTGCGGCGATCTGGCCGAAATGAAGGTACGGCGAAAGCCCCGAGAGGGCGTCCCTGCACGGGTCGTTGCGATCTTCCGGGTAGCGGTCGAGCTTCGCTTCGAGAAATGATCGGAGGCGTTCCATTCCGGCCGAATAGCCGGGCGGAAAACCGGGGACCGGGGAGACGGAGCGGTCCGCCGTGATCCGGCGTTCGAGGGCGTCGAAGTCCTGCGGGGCCGGGAAGTCGTCGGGGGGAAAGGGGTGCGTTTCGAGCGCGGGGATGTCCGTCAGCCGGTCGGGAAGCAGCGCGTGAATCTTGGGGCGCAGCGTCCGGGCCGCGTATTCGCGTTTTTGCGACGCGACGCGGCAGGGAACGATGTTGTGTCCGTCGACTTCTATCAGCCGAACTGGAAGCGATTCGGCGAGCGCCTTCCGCCAGGCCGTCTTCGGACGGAGCGGGTCGAAGTCCGTGAACACCGACCCCGCGGAAAGCTCGCGAGCGAGCGCGCCGACGCTGTCGGGAGGCTCGCCCGTCCGTATCAGAAGGGGGATCCTGCGGTCGCGAAGCCGGCGTTCCGTTTCGCGGAGTCCGCGAAGCATGAAGTCGTACTGCCGCCACGTCGCGCCGAGAAAGGACGGGGCGAGCGCGAAGACGACATAGAGCGGCGCGCGCATTTCGCGGGCTTCCGCGGCCGCAGCCAGAAGGCCCCAGTTGTCGAACGCCCGCTGCTCCCGGCTCATCCAGTACAGCACCGGCCCTTGCCTTCGCGGCCTGTCGTTCAGATCGAGGCGCCTTTCGTCCATGCGTTCGCGCCGCCTTTCCGTGAGCGATTCGCGGGGCTCCGGCCGTTCGCCCCCCGCGGAGCTATCCGATCACTCGAGCCATTCCGATATGCCGCTCGCGTAGATCTCCCGAAGGCGTTTCGTCACGGCTCCGGGACGTCCGTCGCCGATGACGGTTCCGCCGACACGCACGACCGGGAGAATGCCCTTGAGCGACCCCGTGATGAACGCTTCCTCGTATCCGGAGAGTTCGTCAAGCAACGCGACGCTTTCGCGGACCAGGATCCCGTTCCGGCGCGCCAGCTCGATGACGATCCGGCGCGTGGTTCCCGAAAGCACTCGGTTCAGCGGCGCCGTGACGAGTTCGCCATCCCGGACCAGAAAGAAGCTGCTGTGCGCCCCTTCCGTGATCTCTCCGGCGGGGCAGTACAGCACCTCGAACGCGCCGTTCTCCCGCGCTTCGAGTGAATAGGACGTCATGTAGTCGACGCTCTTCGTTTCGGGCGAGCGGCGCGCCATATCGAGCGGCCAGAGGAGGACGCCCTTTTCGTAGAGTTCCTTCGGCGGACGGTTCGCGTTCTCGAAGAGAATGAAAAAGCGCGGGCGCCGGAACCCCCTGAGTTCGTCGAAATCGTCTCCGCCCGTGATATACGGACGAATCAGGGTTTCCCGGCCCGGCTCCATGCGCGCGAGCAACGCGAGCCCCTCGCGGATGATGGATTTCATCGCGTCGGGAGCGACCGGAAATTCTATCGTCGACGCCTTCGCAGAAACGATCAGGCGTTCGATATGCGCCGTCATGCACAATGGACGGCCGTTGACGGTCGGAATGGACTCGAACACGCCGACGCCGCGCTGGATGATCAGATCGGAAACCGGCAGCGTCGCCTCGTTCAGCGGCCGGAAGGCTCCATCCATATAGCAGAGATTCACCGTATCACCCCGTACATTCGTCATCATTTTTGAAAAACGCTTCATACCCCGCCCGGGTGTGCCCCAGACGGATGTTCGCTCATTCTATCACGTTGCGGCGACAGAACACGAGAAAGCCGGAGCGGGAAAGAAACCGCTCCGGCTTTCTCGTGTCGGAGGAGTTACCGGAGAAGGTTACTGGCCTTTTCCGGCGGTATGGTGCCATCGCGCCGTTTCCCGGCGCGGAAGCTGATCTACGGTGACAAACGAGTATCCCCTGTTTCGTATTCCCTCGATGATCGCCGGAAGCGCCTCAACCGTCGGCTCCACGCCGATATGAAGCAGGACGATCGCCCCCGGGTGAATCTGCCGAACGACCTTTCGCGCAAGTTCCGCCGCCGAATCCTTCGCTCCGTAGTCTCCGGGGTTCACCGTCCAGAAGACCGGGACGAGGTTCCGTTTCGCCGCGAGTTCCAGGACGTGCTCATTGTACTGCCCTCCGGGAGGGCGGCAATACGCCGGATACGTTCCCGTAATCGTGTGAATCGTCTCCTGGCACATGTCCCATTCGATATGCGTATTTTCCGGCGGCAATTTTGTGAGATTCGTATGGTACTGCGAATGATTCGCCACGAGATGCCCTTCTGCCACCGTTCGCCGTATGAGGTCCGGCGCGCTCGCCGCGTTGCTGCCGACGACAAAAAAAGAACTTCGCACATTGTAACGCTTCAGGACGTCGAGAATCCTGTCCGTAAACCCCGGCGAAGGTCCGTCATCGAATGTCAGGGCCACGACCTTGCCCCTTCCGTTTCGGATTTCCTCCCAAGCACAAGCTTCCCTGCATCCATACTCTCCGGGCGCAAGGAAGAAAAGGAACACAAGTGCAAGCACAATCCGTATGGAAAAAGACAGAACCTTTTTCATCGGATGTAGTGTATCACATCCGGCGCAGTCCCGCCACAAAAAAAGCGAAGCGGGGTGCAATCTTTCGCTTTTTTTGGGATAATGCTTCCGTGTATACGGATACGCGAAGGAGGCCTCCCGGTGCCGCAAAAGCTGAAACATCTTCTCCTGACAGTGCTCGTCGCACTTGTGATCGGAGGCGTCCACGCGGGGTTCATCCTGTTGGTGAAGAAACGAATCCTCGAACCGTCCCTTTCTCTCCCTTGGCTTCTCGGCATCGCGTTCGGATCTCTTCTGGTCTATTTTTTCGTTTCCCGCCTGTGTTCCTGCGTGCGGGCGCTCTCGGACGCGAAAAAACGATACGGCGCGCTGTTCGACGACAACGTCGAGGCGATTCTGCTTCTCGACCCCGAGAAGGGGACGATTCTCGACGCGAACGCTGCGGCCTCCGCCTTTTACGGGTATTCGCACGAACAGCTCTGTTCGATGAACATATCGCAGATCAACCCCCTTCGCGAGCACCGGATTCGCAAAAATCTCGCGGCTGCGGCCTCCGGAAAGAAATCGCGCTTCTTTTTCCGGCATCGCCTCGCCGACGGCAGCGAGCGCCCCGTGGACGTCTACAGCTCGGCCTCCGAGATGGACGGCAGGCGCGTCCTCTACGCCATCGTCCACGACGTGACGGAACGGCAGCGCATGGAGCAGGAGCTGGCCGTCCTCAATGAGGGGCTTGAGTCCCAGGTGGAGCAGCGAACGAGCGAACTCCGGGAAGCGATGTCCAATCTGGAACGCGAGATCAGCGGCCGACGCATCCTCGAACGGGAGCTGCGGCTTGCGCGCGACGAAGCGGACCGTGCGAACCTCGCGAAGAGCGAGTTCCTCTCCTGGGCGAGCCACGAACTCCGCACGCCGCTGAACGCCGTCATCGGCATGACGAATCTGGCGCTCGACACCGATCTGGACGAAGAGCAGCGCTCGTATATCGAGTCCGTCCAGCTGTCCGGAAACCGGCTCGTCCGGCTCGTGAACGACATTCTGGATCTCTCGCGGATCGAAGAGGGGCGCATGACGCTCGAGGAGGAACGCTTCCTTCTCATGGAGCCCGTGGAGCGCGTTCTCGAATATTACCGGTCTGCGGCCGAAGAAAAGGGGCTCGTTCTGGAACTCCGGACGGACGGAGCGCTCCCGGACGCGGTTCTGGGAGACGCCTTCCGGGTGGAGCAGATTTTGAACAACCTCGTCGACAACGCCGTGAAATTCACCGAAAAGGGATCCGTCTCCGTGTCGGTTTCCGCCTTCCCGAAGGAAGACGGTCCGGATGCGACGGACCTGGTCATTACGGTGTCCGACACGGGAATCGGGATTCCGGCCGAAGATCTGCCGCGCGTCTTCGACAGCTACGTTCAGCTCGGGGATTCGAAAAGCCGTCACGGCGCCGGTCTCGGTCTGCCGGTCGCGAAACGGCTCGCCGTCCTCCTCGGCGGCGATATCTCCGTTCAGAGCGGCGAAACGGGAACGTCGTTCCGCGTCGAATTCCCCCTGAAAATCGCCGGAGACTCCGGACAGCCCGAAACGACGCCGGGGGCCGTCCCGCCCAAAGAGACGGGCGGCGCGTCCGAAACCGCGATGCGCGTGCTTCTCGCCGAGGACGAGCCGATGAACCGGGAGGTGGCGATTGGGCTTCTCCGGAACACAAACTGGACCATCGACGTCGCCGAGGACGGGGAAGAGGCCGTCCGGCGGTTCCGGTCCGCGACCTACGACCTGATCCTGATGGACGTCAAGATGCCCGTCATGGACGGACTGGAAGCGACCCGGAAAATTCGCGCCCTCGAACGCAACGCCCCGAAGCGGACGCCGATCGTCGCGATGACCGCCTACGCCATGAAGGGAGATCGCGAACGCTGTCTCGCGGCGGGAATGGACGACTATCTCTCCAAGCCCGTTCACCGCGAGGATATCCTGCGCATCGCGGGAAGGGTCGCGTCGGGAAACGGGACGCCCTCGGACAACGGATGCGATATGCCGGGACTCTCGGCGATCGCCCGGCTCGCTGGGAACGACCCGATGTTCATGGCGCCCATCCTGCGCGCCTTTATCGAAGTGGCTCCGGCGCATCTGGCCGCGCTCCGGGAGTGCGTCGAGCGAAACGACGCCGCCGGAACGGAAGAGGCGGCGCACCGGCTGAAGGGGCAGGCTTCGTATTTCGACGACCGGAGCGCCTCCGTAATAGCGGCGCGGCTCGAGACCTCGGCCCGCGAGGGGCGCATGGAAAACGCGCTGTCCGACTCCAGGGCGCTGGAAGCGACGATGCGTCCCCTGTTCGACCTCGCGAGAACGTTTCTCGAGAGGAGGGAATCCTGATTCCGTATCGCGTCCTGATCGTCGACGACGACCCGATGATATGTCGGATCAACCTCCGATACCTTTCGAGCATGGAGCGATTCGTCTCCGCCGGGACGGCCGACGGCGGCGACTCAATGTTGCGTCTTCTCGAGGACCGGGATATCGACCTGATGCTCCTCGACATCTACA